>DASUSJ010000146.1:0-57971 GCA_036375155.1 Pyrinomonadaceae bacterium | reverse complement strand
TTCCAGCGTGAGAAGCGATTTGAAAACTCGCCAGTCTTTTCGATTATAGCCATAAGATCAGATCTTGAATTCTTTTGAGAAATCGTAGGGGTCTGTGGAAGATGTTTTTGCCATGACGCCGAACCTTCGATTCGCGATAATAAAGAACGCTATCAGGGCCGCTGCCATGCCCGCCATCAACACCCAGACCGACCATTCGTGCAAGTTGTTGAACTGAATTCGGAGTGGATCGTCAACCGCAACTTCGTCAACGGGACGACCCATCTGTGCACGCAGCATCGAAAGCCAAAAACCAATGACGAACTGACCGACGGCACACGCGGCAGCGATGATCAGCAGCAAGAAGCGTTCGGCCCAGACAGAAAATCGGTTTAGATTCCTGGCGGCGATGAACGAGGTGAGGATCAATATCACGGCGATGATCAGCCCGCCGTAATTTAAGATCGAGAGCGTTCGATTTACCACAGCCCCTGCCAGGTCGCGCTGCGGCAGGACCGCGAACGCGCTCTGGGCGACGCCGATAAAGAACACGGCTGCACCGAGCCAAATGCTCAAAAGCAGAAGCCTTAGGTCAGAGACAAACTTCATACAGCAAGCCCGTATTATCGCGTCTTTTCGAACAAAGGGCAAAACAGGTTTAGAGTGCGACGTTCAGAGTGGGACGTTCAGAGTGCGACGTTCAGAGTGCGAGCTTTAGCTCGTGGACCGAAACGAGCTAAAGCTCGCACTCTGAACTCTACGAGCTAAAGCTCGCACTCTGAACGTTGCACTCTGAACCTCGCGGTCTAAACTGAGGAATAAACCGAATAATCTATCTCCGGAAAAATGTTGTCCCGCCGCTCGATCTCGGCAAGAAGCTCTTCATCGACCTTTCCCGTCTCGAGCATTTTCGCCAGCAGATCAAAACGGTGGATGTGTGATTGGAAACGACGCGAAGAATATTCAACGGTCGTTCCCTGATAGATCTGAAATGCCCAATCTGAAGATTCTGCAAGGAGGAGTTCGCGAGTGAGCTGCGTAAGTATGCGAGTCTCCAGCCCCAAGGCACTCGTCCCCGACGGGGCCATATCGGGTATTGGGAGTTGGGACCCTGGACTTGGGACCCCAAATCGGTTCACCAGCTCCGTCATACGGCGCTCCGTGTCATGCTGGTACGGGTAGATCCATGAGTTTCTTTCGTTGAGCCAAACTTTGTAATAGCCGTTTTCACCCCACGACGACGCCGTCGGCTGCTGGCGCTGTATCGAGATTCCGGAATCGAGAAAATCTCCGGGTGTGACCGCAGCTATCTCTGACTGGTCGTAATGCAGCTTCCTGAAAAAGAAGTCGATGAACTGCGGCCCCTCGTACCACCAGTGTCCGAAAAGCTCGGCGTCATAGGGCGAGACGACAAGCGGCGGGCGGCCGTCAAAGGTTGTCCGCAGTACGTGCGCCTGTTTGATCCGCTCGCCTATAAAGTGCGAAGCATTCTCGGCGGCTTTCTCGCGGGCAAGGGCCGGAACGTACGGAGACTTCTGCTGCTGCGGCACATTGCGGCCCGTGATGCGGTGATATTTCAAACCGAGATGACGTCGGTTCCCGTCTTCGTGAAGATGCGGCCGAAGATAATCGAGCGGAAGATCCCAACCGATGTCCCGGTAGAATTCCCGATAAACATCACTTCCGGGATATCCGACCTCCGCACTCCACACCTGCTGGCTCGTCTCGACATCCCGTGCAAAAACGGCGGTGCCGTTTGGGCATCGAACCGGAGCATGGACGCCGTAGCGGGGACGAGGGTCGCCGTAGAGGATCGCATGTGTGTCGGAGATGAAGTACTCGATCCCCGCTGCGTTCAGCAGCGTTTCGATCCCCGGCTCGTAAGCACACTCGGGCAGCCATATCCCGCGCGGCTGCCGACCGAAATGCTTTTTATAGTTTGTCACCGCTACATCGATCTGCGCGCGGCGCGCCTGGTCCGTCGATATCAGCGGAAGAAAACCGTGTGTCGCACCGCAGGTGATTATTTCAAGGACGCCTTCATCCTGAAGTTCGCGAAAGGCGTTGACCAGATTTCGTTTGTAGCGGTCGTTCCATAGACCGAGTGAAGCACGCAGGCTTGAGGCGTACATCGTCGCAACCTCGTAAAATTCGGCCGCCTCGCTATGGGTCCGATGAACTTCTTTTTCGGCAAGCTCGAGAAGGTTCTCGAGATGGCGGGTGTAGCGCGACTGCAGGAGTTCATCCGAAAGCATTTCACACAATGGCGGTGAAACGTTCATCGCCAGTCGCGGTTTAGTGCCCGCCTCATGCAGCGTCTGGAAGATAAAAATGAGCGGAAGGTAGACTTCGGTGATCGCCTCGAACAGCCAATCTTCTTCGAGAAACTCCGGATATTCGGGATGCCGAACAAAAGGTAGATGAGCGTGGAGGATCAGGCTGAAATAACCGGTCGGCATTGATGTTGTCGGTTGCCAGTTGTTAGTTGTCGAATGTCACAGATTAAAAAATAATAGCTATGGGAGCCGGCTCCGAATTGAAAACGAACTTACAGGCTGCGGCTTAGGAAGTGATCTACGGGTTCTGATGCGCTTTGGAAAGTTGATCAGACTCGTGCCAAAAATTGCCGGTCCCAGATCTTCTTCAGTCAGCTCGTCCGCTTCAATTTCGAACCGCTCTTTCAAAACGGCCAATGCTTTTTCAGCACTCAGCACGTTTGCCCGTTCCTGCAGGATCGCGAAAAGGGCCGGGCTTATTCTCCATCGGAGAGAATCAAGCGCGAGGCCGGACGCGAGCAGTAACATAGCGTGGCGGACTTCGTCAGGAGCAATCTCGTCGAATGCGATGCCCGGCTCTCCGATCAGTTCTGTAAAAGCGGCGTGCGTCGTCGAGTCCGCAGTCTCATTATCATCGCCGGAGAGGGCAACCTCGAATGCATCTTCCGTGAATCCGGCAACCTCCAGGACCCGAGCGAAAGGTTCCGCCGGGATCGCCCAATCGATCTCACTATCGACGCGTGGACTCGGATTCTTCCTCGGCGTCGTGACGGTATTCGAAAAGAGCGCACGGATGTATGGCCGGTTCGGAGCGTAGAACCCAACCTCGGCACGATACTCACCGTCAGCCTCGACGTCGAACCACCACGAACCCGCAGTATCCGCCGGATAGATCCGCTCGAGATCGCGTCTCAGATCGATCAACTTCAGAACCAATGTGTAGCTCGCCGTCTGAGCCCCGAGCGCTTTGTTGAGTTTCTGGAACGGGTTGGACCCGACCGCCCAATAAAAAAACAATCGATTTGGTGACTGCATCTGCAGACGCGCACGATCTTCTTTACGGAGTTCCGGGAGTTTCGGCAAAGCAAGCTCGCGGAACACAGGCGGCATTTCTTCAAGCTTCGTCGACGGCGCAAGCGTCGACAACGGCTCCTCCGGCGACGCATCGACCGGAGCCGCTTCGGCGGTGGCCCCGGACGAAACGGCGTCGTCCATCAGCACAAACTCGATAAAGCCGGAATCTTTCTTTTTCTTCTTCATGAAAATGCCACTTGTTTTGAGTCCTTTCACTAAAAATGGCGTACGCAGCACGGAGGTACGCCGGATGCGAGTTCAAAATGCCGGACTCAAAACAGAAAACGAAATTATGCGGGCTTTTGCGAGGAGTTACAAGCGATGGGTAAATGTTGCTTTTTTCGGACGGTAAATCTAACGAAGATTCTTTGCGGTTTTCAGCCGGATATCTATCTTGCCGTAAGGCGAGTTTACGACGGAGCGAACCGGTAGGCGTCGGACATCGTCCGTGATCCAGATCATCATGCTTCCTTCGCGCTCGATCAAACGGTTCGGGCCAAAAACTTCCGGCTCAACACGGAAGCACCATTGCTTTCCGAAGATAGTTTTTTGCTGTTCGCGTCCGGTCACACGGACCGGAATATCGTAGACGAGACCCGAGTCGCTCACCGACATACGAAACGTCTTACCTACTGACAGAGGCATAAGCCGGAGGCTGTAGAGACCGGAGATGAGATCGTGATTTATATCGTCGATCTCGGATGCGATCCGGCGCGGCGGTCGCATCGGTTCATTTGGATCCGTCTCGACGTAAGTCACACGACGCTCACTGTAATCGAAGAGAGCTTCGCTATCGCGGACACGCTCCTTTTGCACATCGTGCTTCACGGTTCGCATCACACGAAAGGTGTCGGAATCGATGCTGCTCTGCACTTCCTGAACAAAGCTGAAGCGGAAAAGCTTCAGGAGCGTTCCCTTGGATCTCGCTTCCGCTTTGACCAAAAAATCTTCACCGTCCGGTGCTTTCGCGAGAGTCAGCGTGAGGTCCGCTACAGCGATACCGCGAATGATCTTGCTGATCTTGCCTTCGTACGTTAGCGTTTCGCCATCTATGAACGGCGTCGCTCTTTTTACAGTGCTGCCGTTGGATTGTGCCAGGGATGAACCTACCGCGACCCCAACAAACGCTACGAAAAACAGTATCTTCAGAGGGAAAACCTTCATAACTACAGCACTGACCAGTTACCTATAGCCTATATCGGTGCATTTCTCGATTATAGCTCAACAGCCCATTCTCAACAGATATTTCTTTTACAACGAAGAGATAGTGGAAACCGGGCTTCGGTTGCCCGCAAGTCTTGCCTGGACGGCCTCGAAAACGGTTTCCGGCGTAATGTCCATGCAGATCCAATTAGAGCAGGTCCGCCGGTGGCAATCTACGCGACACCCGATATCGAGCCTTTCGACGCAGATGTCTTCCGGATCGAGGCTGCCGTTTCGCCACCATTCGGTTGGGCCAAAGATTCCCACGATTCGCGTTCGCGCAGCGATGGCAAGATGTGTAGGACCGGTGTCCCCGCCTACATAAAGACCCGCTCGTTTCGCCAGCTCATAAAAACCCTTCAGACTCGGAGTCGCAAGAATGGTATTTCCGGAACGGCTTGCTTCGGCAACCTCTCGGGCGAGGGACACGTCATCGGGCCCGGCAACGACGATCGACGACATCCCGTAACGGTCCCAGATCATATCGGCGAGCTGCCCATATTTTTCAGCGTGCCAGAGTTTTGTCGTCCAACCGCCGGCCGGGTTGAGGATGACGAAATTACTATTCGCGCGCGCCGCTATCTCGTCGGCTTCGCGGACGTGTTCGTTGCCGGTCGTGATCGGGAAATCAATAGACTCGCTATCGAACTCAAATTTCAAAGCAGCGCGTGCGAGAGCGAGGTTTCGGCGGATGACGTGGATCTTCGCCGGTATCCTGGCAGTGTCTGTATAAAAAACGCGGGCCGCGGGCTCGCGAAGATCGGCTCGAGAAAAGCCCCAGCGTGTTTTCGCACCTGAGATCTTTGCGATGACTCCTGATTTGAGTAGACCTTGAAAATCGATCGCCAGGTCAAAATCGTACCGGCGAAGCTCTTTTACCTGCCGCGTGGCATCGATCAGCATCTTTTCGATCACCATCCCGCCTCGAAGCGACCGAGTGTCGATCTCGATCAGACGGTTCAGCAACGCGTTGCCGCGGAGAATCTCGGACGATCGCCGCTCGGCGACCCACGTGATCGACGCGTCGGGAAAGGTTGAACGGGTCGCGGCGAGGGCAGGAAGTGTGTGTACGATGTCGCCGATCGCGCCGAGTTTTACGATGAGTATATTCAAGCCTTTTTATGGTACGCGTAGCGGATGGATATACGAAAACTTCAGTCTTTTTGACTCGTCTGGCATCCCAAAAACTTCTGGAAATTTAAGGTGTGGTTACGATATTCTATTAACCGGAGCCCACACCTCTCGCCTGGCAGTACCCGTCCCTATGATAAAACCCGAACGTATGAAACGCGATCTCCGGCCTGCGCTCGTATTTCTGAGCGGCGAGCTGATCGCTGTTCCAATACCGCTCGAGCGGGAGGAAGTAATACTGGGCCGCGCTCTCGAGGCGGACGTTCGCGTAAACGACAGTAAGGTTTCAAGACGGCACGCTAAGATAAACAAGATCTTCAACGAGAAAACAAGAGAGACCGAGTTTGTCCTGACCGATTTCGGTTCCCGGAACGGAATCCTGGTCAACGGACAGAAGGTTACAAAGGAGGTCCTTCAGAACGGAGACAAGATCACGATCGGCGAGCATCTGCTGCGTTTCGATCTGCTGGACGAGATCGACCGGGAATATCAGCGGCAGATCCACCGCTTGATCTCACACGACGATCTAACGGGTCTCCTGTCGAGCCGGTCATTCTTTTCGGAGCTTCGGCGCGAAGCCGCTCGCGCAAAAGCCGAGGACCGGCCGTTTTGCGTACTGATGATGGACGTCGATCATTTCAAGAACGTTAACGATACATACGGGCATCTTACGGGCAGCAAAACCCTCGAGGAGATCGGCGGTGCGATCATCGAGATCATGAGAAGCGGCGACGCGGCGGCGAGATTCGGCGGTGAGGAATTTGCGGCGTTTCTGCTGGATGCAGACGTCAGCCAGGCGATGGTTGCGGCAGAGCGGATCAGGTCGGTGATCGAGTCACAGGAATTCACCGTTGTACGCACGGGCAAGCCGTCGGAAACGCATCATGTAACGATCAGTATCGGAATTTCGGCGTTTCCGGATGACTCACTGGATCCTATCGAGCTGGTTGAAATGGCTGATTCTGCCCTATATCGTGCAAAACGCGAAGGTCGGAACCGGGTTTGTGCCTATCATGACCTCACACCCGAAGAATTAAATCGCAAATTACCTTCGCGTCGAGAGTAACTCTTTTTGCAACTTTTGCATCAAATAGCCCGTGAAAGACAAGGAATTCTTTTCATGTTAAGCTTTTTGTCGCGCCCGGGAATTCAACCGCAATCTAAGCAATAGCGTTACTAACTGTGATCACCAAGCTCAATCTGGCCACCAGGCCCTTTCGAAACCGAACTACCCCATATCTGGTCTCGCTGTTCCTCTTGGCAGTGGCCGTCGCTGGGGGGCTACTTTGTTTTTCCCAGATAAATAAGGCTGGCAGCCAGAATGAGATCGCCCGGGACGATATCAAGGAGATGACGTCCGAGATCGCCCAGCTAAAACAAAAGGGCGAGGCCGTGCAGCAGCAGTTGACGCCCGAGCAGCAGAGTCTGCTGATCGCGTCGCACAGGCTGGTTGCCAATAAGACCTTCGGCTGGTCACGTCTTTTTGCGGATCTGGAGGGAATTTTGCCGGGAAGTGTCAGCGCGTCTCGTATCGCGGTAGAAAAGGTTTACAAAGACGGCGATCGTATCAAAGCGGAGCTGGATTTCGCCGTGCTGAGCCGCGATTACCAGTCGGTGATGACTATGATCGCGAATATGAATAACTCCGGCTTGTTCCAGGCAGAGCTTCGCGGTCAGGACCGGCAGCGGAACGAAAGGCTTATCTACACCGAGTATTCTCTACGACTCGTGTATACGCCGGCCTATGGATACGCGGTCGCGCAAAGCGGTGACATCGCACAGTCTGATGCAGGAGGTGGACAGTAGTAATGAGTGAAAAACCTCTTGACCAGACAAATCTTCCGTCGGATCCGGAACCGGAGATCCTCCTAAACGAGTACGGAGAAACGCGGGACGAGGCTGTCGTAGTCGACGAAGCTGATCGCACGGTTCTACTAACGCCCGACGAAACGATCGTTTTTGAGAAGGAACCCCGGATCGACGTCGTTCCTAAAAACCGCCCGCGTAAGGTTTACAGTGGGATGTGGGGACAGGCAGAGCTTGTCACCGTCGGCCTGGCGATGCTTGCCGTTCTCACGATGGTTCTGATCTACGTTTTCCTGGTGATCCCGGCGAACCGCGAATTGGAGAACAATCGCGCGGAACGCGACAGGCTGGAACGCGATCTGATCTCAGCCCGCGAGAAGTACGGATCGATCTCCAACACGGAGACACATGTCGCCCAGCTTATGACGAGCGTCGACGACTTCGAGTCGCGGTTCCTCCCTGTAGCGTCAAACGGTCGTACATCGCTTTATCAGAGAATCAATGGTTTGATCGCCGGCCACGGCTTGGTTAATACCTCAGGACCGGATTACGCCCCTCTTGAAACCCTCGACCAGAATCAAGGCGTCGACACGGAAGAGGAGCGCGGGCGAGCGCGGTTCCGAAGCTTGTTTCCCGGAGTCTACGTGACCATGACTGTCGAGGGCTCATACCAGAACATAAGGCGTTTTATTCGTGAGGTTGAGACGGGAGGCGACTTTGTTGTTGTAACCGCGGTGGAACTGGAACCGTCAGATTCAGAGCAGGAGCCTGCTCAGCAGAATAGCCAGCAGCCACAGGCGGCTCCGCAGGTGCAAACGGCTCCCGGTTTCTCAGGTCCTTCACGGTTTCCGAGCAACCCGGTAGTGCAGGCTCCGGCTGCGACACCGCCGGCGAGACGACGCGGGAAGACGCACGGCGAAGTAGTAAGTTTGAGACTTGAGATGGCGGCGTATTTTCGACGACCGAATATGGCATCGCAGTTACCGGCACCGACCGAGCAGTAGTTTTAAAGAAGCATGAATCCCTTTGCAGGCAAAACTCCGAACGAAAGAAACAAGATGATCGCCGCCATGGTGCTTGGTGCGCTTGCTCTGGGCTCGTTGTTCTTCGCTTTCGGTGGTCCGAGCATGTTCTCGAGCGGGACGAAGATCACGGTTTCTGCATCGCCGACGCCTAAAGCTTCATCCGGTATCCCGACCAACCCGAACGATTTCAAGCTGCCCGCGCAGAATGATCAGATCCTGGAGTATAGTTCTCAGCCGATCACGTACAACGGCGTGGCCTCCGGTCCCGAGCCCGGCCGAAATATATTTGCTTTTTACGAACCGCCACCGCCTTGTAAACCTGGCTTTGATTGCCCGACGCCGCCCGTAAAAACGCCTGAGCCTCCAACGCCCACACCTACGCCGGATATCATGATCACGTTTGTGAACCCGCAGAGTGTGTATGCCGGATCGCGGGGATTCAGACTGGAGGTGAGCGGTGAGCGTATGCAGCCGGATGCTCGTGTTTACTTCAGCCAGAGCGAGCTGCGAACAACGTTCGTCAACGATCAAAAAATAGTCGCCGAAGTGCCGGCCAATTTCATCACGAGTGAAGGCCCCAGACAGATCATCGTTCAGACGGCCGACGGGAAGAAGCATTCGAACCAGGTAATGCTGAATATCCAGGCGCCGCCGAAGCCGCAGTTCCAGTATATTGGCATGATTGCCAGGACACGCAGCAATAACGATACGGCTTATTTCACTGAGCAAGGCCGCCAAACCCCACTGAGCGCACGGTTGAGCGATATAGTCGGTGGACGTTTCCGTCTGATGAGTATTTCGGCCGAAGAAACTGTTTTTGAGGACGTTAACCTCGGCTTCAAACACAAGGTGCCACTTTTCCGTCCGGCGCCCGGAACGATAACCTCGACCCTGCCACCTACCAGACCCGGCGGCAATTTCCGAGGCGGGGAAACTTACGTCCCGTATAACGCCAACCCCGGCTTCCAGGTACAGCCGGGACAGAGCATACCCGGAATTCCCGATAATATTCCGCGTTACATTCCGCCTAATGCGAACCGTCCCCAACCGCCACGCGGGGACCCGCAGCAACAGCAGCAACAGAAGAAGGAAGATGAGGACGGCGATGAAGACGGCAAACCCTAGCCGTTCGCGACAAAGCGAGGCCGGCATGGGATTGATCGCGGTGATGGGCATAATGGTCCTGTTCGCCGTCGCGCTTCTGGCCGTCGCGCCATCGGTCCAACTTGAAGTGCAGCGCGAAAAAGAGCTCGAAGCCGTACGACGAGGCGAAGAGATAGCAGAGGCGATCAGGGTCTACGTCGATTATCACCGCGGCTCGAAGCTGCCGGAGTCGATAGACGATCTACTCGAGGGAATTCCGCAGGGGACCAAGAAGCGTATGATCCTCCGTCCTTCGGCGGCGACGGATCCTCTTAGCGAAGACGGGAAATGGCGTTTGATAAAACCGGAGCCGACGACCATATCCGCATTTGCCAAACGGGTGCAGGCCTACAATAACGGTCTTCTTCCAAACAACCCGAGCCGGACCCTTGATCGATTTTCGATCCAACTCCTCGTGAATCTAAACACGGGGACCGAAGACGAAAGCGATATAGTAGACGACGATTTCGACGTCACGACGGACAACCAACCGTTCATTGGCGTGGCCAGCCAAAGCCGCAGCAAATCGGTCATCCACTACTACGGCATCGAAAAGCACTCGAACTGGATCTTCACCCCGCTCTTTCGCGGAAGCGGAACGAGGATTACTGGCCAAGCACCTCCGCCGCCGCCGCGGCCGGTCCCTCCACCGAATTTATGACCCTGCCTTGAATACTTCTCGTTGGTGAACTTCATTTGAGACGACTTCTGTGTATTCGTGCGTTCAAACTCCGAGGAGATAGGTGTGCTAGTGAAAAAGGGAAAAGGTGAAAAAGTGAAAAAGTGAAAAGGTGAAAAGGTGAAAAGGTGACTTTGCCGCGGCAACTTTTTCACTTTTTCCCTTTTTCACTTTATTTATAGTCAAAAACGATATTTGCGAACGCCTTGACGCCTACATCGAGGCGGCTGTCGTCAACAACAAAATCCGGGGTGTGATGGGCGGGAGCCGTTTTCGGGTCCTGCCCTTTTTTCATGCCGCCAACCACAAAATAGAACGAAGGAGACTTCTCACCAAAATACGAGAAGTCTTCTGCACCAGTCACCCACTCCGTCTCCCGGACGTTTTCCTTTCCGGCGGCTTTCTCGAGCGACGGCAGCATCTTCTTTGCAAGCTCGGGTGTGTTGTAAGTCACCAGCGCTTTGGTCTCGATCGTGACGTCGACCGTCGCACCCATGCTTTCGGCGATCTTAGTCGCTGTAGTTCGAACCCTCTGATGCACGTCCTTCTGCATCGCTGAATCGAGCGTGCGGATCGTACCCGCCATTATTAGTTCTTCAGGTATGATGTTCTCGCGAATGCCAGCATTGATGCGGCCGACGGTGATCACGACCGGCGACTTGGTGAGCTCAGACTGCCGCGATACGATCATCTGCAAGCCGGTATATATCTGCGATGCAACCGCGATAGGATCGGTCCCGAGCCAGGGATAAGCGCCGTGTGTCTGGCGTCCTTTTACCTTGATCTGAAACCAGTCGCTTGAGGCCATTGCCGCACCTGTCTTGTATAGGATCTGCCCGACCTCGGTCTCGGAATTTATATGAATTCCAAAGATCGCTTCGATCTTCGGATCGTCCATCACGCCTTCTTTTACCATCAGCGGTGCACCGCCTTCTTCACCCGCCGGCGGACCTTCTTCTGCCGGCTGGAAAATGAATACGACCGTACCCTTGATCTTGTCCTTCATACCGGCCAGAACTTCTGCCGTTCCCATCAGCATCGCGACATGCGTGTCATGACCGCATGCGTGCATGATGCCGACACGCTGGCCATTAAATTCAGTTGTCTCCTTGGACGCGAACGGCAGGGAATTGCGTTCCGTGACCGGCAATCCGTCCATGTCCGCACGGAGTCCGATCACCGGCCCGGGCTGCGAACCTTTCAGGATCCCGACGACGCCGGTCTTCGCAACTCCGGTCCTCACTTCCAGACCTAGGCGCCGCAGATGATCTTCAACGTATTTCGCAGTTTTGGTCTCGCGATTTCCGAGTTCCGGATATCGGTGAAGGTGTCGCCGCCATTCAATTACCTTCGGCATCAACTTCGTGGTCGCAGCGTCGATCTCGCGGCTCATATCCACCGCAAACGAGCTCGTCAGGGACGAAAGGATAATACACAGTGCGTACAGCAGTCGCGTCATTAAGGGTTGCCTCCGAGAAAAGGAAAGTAGCCCATTGTAGCGCACACACAAGCTCCTATTCCCTGCCGGACTGAAACATTGGGCGGCGGGCTCCCGTAGACCCTTCATGGCGAACGCCCAGTTGACTCCGGGAAATCTTACGGCAGGGAAGTTTTATGGAAACGTGCCGCAGAAGCGTACCGTCGCAACCGCGATCCTGTCCGAAGTTGTGCATCGCCGGGCTGTCGACGTGCCGGAGCATTCCCACGAGTTGGCTTACTTTACTTTGCTCTTGGGAGGTTCGTATCACGAACGCTTCGGCAGAAAGGAATCAGACCATCTCCCAATGACGATGGTCTGGCATCGTGCCGGAATCTCACACAAGGACCGAATCGGACCTGGCGGTGCTCGATGCTTTACGGTCGAGATACGGCCGGGACAGCTTGAGGAACTTCGCGGGTTTTCCCAGGTTCCACCCGATTTTGCGGAACATGCAACGACACTGGCTTGGCTTGGGGCAAGACTGTTTAGGGAATTCAAGACGTGGGACAGCTGCTCAGACATCATCGCCGAGGGTTTAACGCTCGAGATGCTCGGTCACGCGCTTCGATCTGCTTCCGCCGCTGAAAAGCGACCACCGAAGTGGCTATCGATGATCTTTGACCGTCTAAACGACGAGTTCTTCGAGAACATTTCAACCCTCGATCTTGCGCGCCAAGCCGGTGTTCATCCTGTCCACCTGGCGTCGGTGTTTCGGCGCTTTTACGGTCAGACCATCGGCGAGTATGTCCAACAGCTTCGAGTCGCACATGCTTCGCGGTTGCTGATCGGCGGGCGATCATTCGCTGAGATCGCGTACGAATCCGGTTTTGCGGATCAAAGTCACTTCAACCGCCTTTTCAAGCGGCATACCGGAATGACGCCCGGCGCCTTTCGCCGATCACTTCACTAAAACAGGCAGCGGCCGCTCGACCAACCCTGATCTCACGACCAGCCGCCGTTGTCCTTACCTGCCTGCTCCAGTTTCTACCGCCAGCGACGCGTGATTGGAGTACTCAGCCCAGGAACCTTCGTAGAGCCGCACTTTTGGAAACTTGAGCAGGTGCTTGAGGACAAAGTATTCGATGCTCGCCTCGCGGCTTGTGCCGCAGTAGACGATGATGTCGTCCGTCTCCTTGATACCCTTCGCCGCATAGACGGCCTTCATGTCCGCGATCGACTTCAGTTTATGAGTGTTGTTCTCCTCTACAAGCTGCTTCCATGGAATGTTGTAGGCTCCCGGAATGTGGCCGTTGCGCACCCACGTCTTGACCTCGCCGCGATACACGTTCGCAGGCCGGGCGTCGATGAACTTGACGCTGTCTTTGCCGATGGCCGCTTTAACGTCTTCGAGCGTCGCCCGAACGCCCCGGTTGTCCAGCGAGTCGTACGGGGTGGGCTTGTACTGCGGATACTCTTGCGATGTTTTTTGGGTGGCACTGTAATCCTTCCAGCCACCGTCGACGATGACGATGTCACTGTGCCCTATGCGTTCGAGTAGGTAAGCGATCATCGTCGCACCGAGAACGCCGTCCCCGTCGGAATAAAGAGCGACACGATCGCCCTTCCGTACGCCGGCACGTGCGAGCAACTGGCCGACCAGGAAGGTTTCGGGATACTGTGTCGGATAACCCTCAAACGGAAAACGTAACGCCGCGTCGGACAGGTGTACCGCGTTCAACGCATGGCCCGCGAAATAATCATAGACGTTTTGACGAACGTCGACGACGCGGACGTTCCCGTCGCCAGCGTGTTTTTCGAGCCATTGCGGTGAGACCAGTGCCATGGCCGGAGCCGGCCGGTCGCCAGCCGGGTTCGTGACCGGCGCATCGGCGAGCCGGCTCCATTCCTGAAACGATCCGTCGTAGAGGGCGACCTTGAACCCGGCTTTCTTCGCGGCAAAGTATGCGGCTGTACCCTGCTGTCCGATATGACAGTAGGTCACGATTTGATCGTACGGTTTTACTCCGGCATCGACAAACATCTTCCGCAGAGTCGTGTCATCTTTGAGTTTGCCGTTCGCATCCGTAAAGGTGTCGAACGGAATGTTCGATGCACCTGGAATGTGTCCGGCCCGCGGCATGTTGCCCGCGCTCGAGCCGTCGAAAAAGTTCGCGTTCCGCGCGTCGATGATCTTCAAGGCGCCACTTTTTAGATTGGACCTTAACCAATCGGCTTTTACGAGAAGCTTATCGTTTTGCCGTAGCGTGAGTTTGCCCGCCGCACTGTTCGGCACATCTTTCGTCAGTCCGTTTCCCGCCGCGACCCACGCGGGCATCCCGCCGTCCAGCATCGATGTAATGCCAGAGAGGCCGAAAACATCAAGCGTGTAGTAAGCACGCGTCGTCGGCGAAACCCAGTCCTTTCCGAAGTAGAGAATTATTCGTGAGTTGTTACTGACACCGAACTTCTCAAGTGTTGTCTTTAACTGACCGACTTCGGGAAGCTCAAGCGCAAGACCGTCGGGCACGGCAGGCGCTGAAATGTCCTGCATCGACAGATACACGGCGCCGGGGATATGCCCGGCGTCGTATTCGGCACGCTGTCCGATATGAAAGAGTACGAGCCTGGGGTCGTTGATGTTGCCCTTCAGCCAGTCGGCGGTAACAGTCATCGGCGCATCGGACGCACCGAATCGCGCACAACCCTGTGGGCTGGAGTCCCCGGGAAGTAAAACGAAAAGAAGAGAGCAGATAAAAAGAATGAACTTCATAACGATTACCTCAATTTCGGTGAGTTGCTAGCGCGTCCATCCTAGGCTCATTCGATGAAGGAAGTATTGAACGAAATAAAGGTACGTAGAACGGACGGAGGGCGACAGACCCTTGATCCTCGCCATTCGCCACTACGCGAGCCGATATTTATTACCGAACCACGGGCAGCCGCACCCTCAATTTCCCCGTTTCTCTCTATCCGCGACGCCCTTTCGCACCTCATCCAGAGTCGACGGCGGGCCATGGACGCCGATAATGCGTTCGACCGAGAGCTTGCTGGACTCGAGCCACCTGGAGAAGTGGACGGTCGTGTCGTTTATCGTAGCTGGGTCATTGTTTGCCGGACGGTTAAGCAGATCGCCCTGGAAGACCAGCTTCTCATTCGGCATATAAGCTATAAGCATTTCGTCCGTGTGCCCACCAGGTCCGATATCGATGAGCTCGACCGTCGTTGTCCCATCCGTCAGGGTGCGCCGACCCTTTTCGATCGACTCCCATTTTACTGGCTGTGGATTTTGACTCAGGGAATCTGGATCGATCGTGAATACACTCTTGGTAACCTTCTCGAAGAAAGACTTTTCGCCGGGCAGGCCGATCACCGTCGCACCCTCCGCTATATAGGTGCGAATGCCGCCGGCGTGATCGTCGTGATGATGGGTCACCGCAACGTACTTGATCGGTTTTCCCGGAAAGAGTTTTTTGATCTCAGCGATCGCCTGTCTCGAGCTGTTGTCGCCGTTCGGTGCCTCCATGACGAAGACGTGGTCCTTAAAACCCACGACTAACACGTTGTAACCGCTCGCATTTACCGTGTAGATGTTGTCGGCATATTTTATCGACGGCTGTGCCGGGGGAGCGCTCGCAGCAGCTCGCAATCCGTCCGGCAGCTTGAAATTCTCGTCTGTCAGCGGGGCGTTGAAGACAACATCTACCATCTTTATATCGCTTGTCGCTTCACCTGCGCGGCGATCGAGGCGTCCGGTGGGGATCATCCGCCCGTTTTCCTGTTTATATCCGGTAAAGATCGATTCGTTTACTACGTCCCCGGCAAACGCGTCGGTACCGAGTATTTCGAACTTGGACAACAGGCCGGTCTTATCATCGACGTAGAGTGAGATCTCTATGCCGTCTTCGTTGGAGTAACTTATTATCGAATGCGCACGACCTTCGAACATCGCCTTACCAAGGTGCCGAATGCGGGACGAGCGCTCGGCGGCGTTGAGAATAATGAAATGAGGCAACATCCGCAGACGTGCGCGAAAGTTCGCCGGCGGAACATTCGGGATAGGGTTCATCGTTCCGCGAAGGTTATCCCAACTGACACCCTCGGCGCGGTTGATCGCAAACCCGTTGACCCAGTGAAAGCCGCCAGGATACCAGCCGTCCTGTTGGTGCCTATAACGCGTGTTCTTTGTATCGATGATGAACGAAGCCTTGTAAGGTGTTCGTTCGGACATGAATGTTCGCTTGCTTTGATTGCGATGTACGGTGTCGCCTTCGACGCGAAACGTAACATTCTCGATCGCACGCAATTCCTTGACGCCGCCTAAGGCAGCGACGGCCCGGTCGAGCACCGGTCGCGCTTTAAGATACGATTCGTAAGTGACGTTCTGGCCCGGGGCGATGAAGGCGCACAGGCTAACAAGGCCGAGCAGGATACTAATATGCTTCATAGTCTGCATGGTATCGATCTCCTTAGAAGGTAACGGCAAAGACTTACGTCATCCAGAAGTAAAAGGCGGGGTGATCGCGACCCATCGCTTCGGCGGCTATGCGCTGCCACATCCGGTGTCCGTTTTGTGCGTTCGTGAACACTACGATCCCATCCCCGACACTGCGATCGCCCATCATGAACGCCTTGAAGATACCGTTGTCTCCCCAATGCCAGAATAACGAGCGACCCGAGTAAGATTCGAGGCCGATGCCGAGCCCCCACGAAACCGAGCTGTTGATCTTCGTCTGCGGCGTGAACATCTCGCGGTTGCTCAGCTCCGACAGGTCGTGATCATCATGCCGACCTCGGGACATAAGCCGCGCCATAAAGAGCGCATATTCGTCGACCGAGGTGATAAGGCTGCCTGCAGTGTTCGGCAAAAGAGAATTCGGAAACGGCGGCTGGTCCTTGTTGATGATCGCGTGCGCCCGAACGACGTCCTCATGTTTCCATGTCGCAACAGGTTTCTTCCATTCCTCCGCGATCTCGAGCATCCGTTTTCCCCTCTGCGAATTGAACGCTTCCAACGGCATCATTCGCGGATTGTGGCCCCACGACATTTTCGCCGCGGACGTCGTGGTCCACGTGAAAGTGCTGTTCATCATCCCTAACGGTTTGAGCACACGATCCTGCATGTAGTCTTCGAATCCGCGCCCGGTGATCTTTTCCAACACTCGCTGCAGGTAATAGAAGCCTTCGCCGGAATATTGGAACCGCTCACCCGGTTTGAAAGCCAGCTCCAGCTTTTGCTCCCTGTTAAAACGCCAGTTTTGCAGACCGGTAGAATGACTTAGCACGTGCCTGGCAGTGATGAGTTTTGCGTTTTCCACCGCAGGCAGGTCTTCATACGGAAGGTAATTCCAAAGAGGGCGATCGAGATCGATCAACTTTTCATCCCGCATCCGCAGAACCGCGTATGTGAAGACGGGTTTGGAAAGCGACGCTGCCCCGAACAATGTCTCCGACCTCACTGGCAGCTCTTCGCCCGCCTTGATCACGCCGAACCCGCGAGACCATGTCGGCTTGCCATTCTGGAGGACGGCAATTGCAAGACCGGGTACGTTCGCCCATTCCATCAACTGCGGAAGGCGTCCGAGAAAATCATCGCCCAGCGCGATGTTCGGCGGAGTTCGCGTTTGTTTTTGAGCTGTCACCGCTAATGGCGCAAACAGAGCGGAGCCCACCGTACCAACCAAAAACCCTCGTCTCGTTACACCCGTCATCTTTCCTTATTGCCCGGCGTTGGTCGTGCCTTGCGACGCCTGGATCACCTGAAACATTTCGACAAGGACGCGGCCGAGCGGTTTGCCTAAAGTTTGCGGCACGCTCGTATTGACCTGGACAGCGACAGCGATCTTCTGCTCGGGAAAGTACATCATCTCCGTCAAGTATCCCGGGAAGAACCCGCTGTGGCCGTACGATCTGCCGGCCTGGGTCTGTCTAATGATTACACCCAAACCATATTTCGTTTCGCGCCCAAGCATGGGTGCCGCGACGCCATCCAGCATCTGGGGTAGCAATGAAGCATCGAACGCCTTTCCTTCATACATCATCTTCGCCCAGCGTGCGAGATCTTCGGACGTGGATGCATAACCACCGCCCGTCCATTCGAGCTGCGGGTTAATGACGAACTTCCCGTTCTCGATCATCGCGTCCTTTCCGCCAAACGGATTGTTAGGTCCGGCATAGCCCTGTACGACGCCCTTCATCTTCGGGCCTTCCTGAGGGATCGTGTCCTTTAGTTTGAGCGGCTCGATCAAACGGCGATCCGCTTCGTCAAAGAATCTCTTGCCGGTCACTTTCTCGATGATCATGCCGAGTACGATGTAGTTCGTGTCGGAATAATCCCATCCTTTGCCGGCCTCGAACGCGGCTTTTTCACCGAACAGATAGGCGAGCCTTTCTTCGGGTGTCCAAACCTTCATCGGGTTCGCCGTAAGGTCTTTAGTGAATGTCTCTTTGAACTCGTAGCGCACGAGTCCGCTCGTGTGATTCATTAACTGGCGAACAGTGATGTCCTTTGCGTTGGGCAAGCGTTCGAACCATGTCTCTTTGCCAAAGTATTTTTCGATGCGATCGTCTAGGTTGATCTTGCCTTCCTTTACAAGCTGCAGTGCCGTCGCAGCGGCGAAAGTTTTCCCGACACTTCCGGCGAGCATTCGATCGTCCGGCTTCATTGGCGTCTTTGTGTCTCTATCGGAATAGCCGACGGCGAGACCGAAAGATTCACCTCCGGCCAGGACCACGCCAAGCGTCGCGCCCGGAAATTTTCCGGCTTTATGCCACTCGTCTAGTTTGACCTGAAGCTCTTTCTTAAGAACGTTTGTGCCTGCCACCGTGACGGGCTTCTGGGCCAGCCCGGCGAGTTCCGCAAGGACAACGAGCAGCGTGACAAACAACGCCTGCTGCGAAATAGACTTAAATCGTTTCATATAAAACACCAGCGGCACCCAGCCTCCGCTTCTCTCCATGGGTCTCCTCTTCAGGCCGCTCTACTTTGCGGCTATTTCAACGTACGACACCACCGAACCGCGTGTGACGAGGGTTCTCGCAAAGGCGCAAAGCCGCAAAAGCTCAGCCGCATCACCCAAACACCGACCCGGTTTCCTATTTCAACGTGGCAACAACGTTGCTCGCCCGCTCGGTCATCGCTTCGTAATACGCTAACTCTACTCGCGGAAAATCCCAGGCCGATCCCGCTTTACTTTCAGCACCCCATGATCGACATCGGGGAAGATCTTTATCGAGACATTATCATTCGACGCCCGCGCAGGGCCGACTCGATCAAAGGAGCGAACATATAACGATCTATAAACGCCAACGCGCCGGTACAATCTGATCTGCGTTCGTATCACCGACATATCAGTTTCCCTGTTTCGGCAGCCTCTCAAGTAATGCCTTGAACCGCTCGTCGTTCCGCAGGACGCAAGATCGGTAATCCGTCTCAAAACTTGCGCGGTTTACGTACCCTTCGTCGATAGCCTTGCCAAGCATCTCTATCGCTTTGTCGGTATTCTTCAGGCGAGTTTGAACTGAAAGAACGAGCACCGTGAAAAAGAATTAAGTACTTCATAAAGATCTAATGCGCGACGGGTTCGGATATAAACTCCGGATCACTTTTTCGGCTGTATTTTGCAAACGAACCTCACGAAAGGACACGAAACAGTCATCGGCCTCTACCGGACACTTCACCGGGACGGCATATTCAGCGCCGGCTTTATCTCGCCCCGATGGCAAGTCGTGCAGTTTATAGTCGGCATCGCGCTCTTGAGATTTTTCACGTCCTTCAATAACTCGCTGTTTATCCGCGCCATCATTGCGGCCATATCACGGGCGATCTGCTTCTGCGGCTTATCTTCCGCTTCCCACTTTTCCGGCGTATGACAATGTGTGCAATTGACACCAAGCGATCGAGCGTAACCGAATTCCATCACGGCAAGGAGACGGCCAGCATTGATCGATCTTATGAACGGCGTCTGGATATTTTTGAAAACTTTGTCGGCCGGTTCGTTCTCACGTCCCTTGATCTGCTCTTTTAACTTCGCGATCGCCGCCGTCTGATCGAAAGAAGCGGTCGTCGGTACCGGCGTCGGAGTCGCGATAGCCTGCGCACTCGTTCGTTTTTCGATCAGACCACCCGTGCCGGCAACGAATGCCGCTGCACAGAGATAAGCGGCAGTCATACCGGTCAGTAAGACTTTCTTACTTCGCTTCATAAACCCTTCCTCACTTGACCCTGACATACTTGAAATCAAAGCTCGTCGTCCAGGTTTTGCCGTCATCATTCGACGTTTCTCCGTGCTGGCGGACGTTCCCGTCCGGCAACTTCGAGAATGTCATTCTCGCGAGCGACTTCCTTCCATTCAATGTCGATTCGGAAACAAGCACCATATTTCCGTCAACCAAACCGCCGACATAGTGCGTCATCGTCCCCCGTGCATCGACCCATGTCTGGTGCCACTTGCCGTCTCGGGTATCGAAAAGGTTGAAGCTCTTTCCCGCTGAAATAGGGGTGCTCCAATTCTCGAAAATGACGCAGTTGCCAAGGATCAGCTGGATGCTGCTCGTCCCGACCGTGACGCCCTGCGCATTTTGCGGTGCCCATTCACCGATCCAGAAATCGAACTGGCGAAACTCCGGGCGAGCGCGGCACGGATTCGCGGCGGCATCGAGTTTTTTTACGTAGTCGGCGAACTTCGCTTCGCCTTTAACGAGTGCGAAATCCTTTTCATCATTTAGTGTCTCCGCGGATATTCCGCCGAGCGGGAGGCTGCGTTCGAACACCGAGTACATCTTGTCCCGATCGCCGGATCTCGCGTAAGCACGAGCGAGAGCCAGCCCGAACACCGGGTTTGCGGATAGGGACATTGCGGTCTCAAGGTGCGTTACTGCGTCTTTCGCCTGATCTAAATTTAGAAGGGCAACGCCGAGGCGATAATTTGCCCCCGCGTTTTTGGCTTCTGCGGCGACTATCTTCTTGTAGCTGTCGGCCGCGGCCTTCCAGTTCTGTTTCTGGTAGGCGTCGTTCGCCGCCGCTTTTTCCGCGGCGGTTGCGGATGTTGAAACCGCTGTCTGGCCCAGCGCGAGCTGGGCGACGATAAACAAGAACAACAGTAATATTGCGAGCTGCCGTAACATATTTCACTACTCCTTTGGCGCGGCCGCGGCGGCGGCAGCCGTCGGCTTCATCGCCTTTTCCTTTTCGTTACAATCGCCCGGATCGATGGTCGATGCTCCGTTCGCTATCTTCCAGCCGGCGTCGGTTCGAACGAGATTGAATTGATTGATGCCGCAATGCGAGAGCTTATCGCCGACAAAGAAAACGTACCGGCCCCACACCATTGCCCAGTCACCGCTGACTTCGACCTTCGGATCGTACATTCTTTCCTCGACCGCGCCAGGCTTCGTAAAGAATTTGGTGAATGCTTCGCCGCCGATCACATCGATGCGCGATTTTCCGTCCTTTGATCTCCTCACGGCGACAAGCTGGTTCTCCGGAGTTCCCGTCGCGAGGATCCCGGCGGCGTTCGCTGCGGCCATTTCGGCGAATAGCCGATTGACCACTTCTAAGGCCGCTTTCGCGGCATCCGCTTTTTGTGCAAAGGTGGAAGTTGTCACTGCGACCAGTAAAAAAGCTGCGATCGTGATTGTTTTCATTTTTTCCTCTGTGATATATTAAGGCCGCCGAAATTAGCAGCCCGTCCCTTTAGGAGGAGCATACTGATCGTTTTCCCAGTTACGATTCGTATCATGACGGGCTGCTAATATCGACCTTGTGAAGCCGGCATACTCAGCCGGCTAATTTTGTCTGTGCTTTGCCACCGTTCCTCTGAATTCACCGCAAATCAGGTTTGTTCCGAGAATTTGAGCTTAGGCATCTTCGATCTCAGCGACTGGGCTCCCGCCTCCGAGATTTTCGACTCACCGATCAAGAGGACCTCCAGCGACGTAAGTTTCTCGATCGATCCGAGGCCCGCGTCGGATACTCCGGTTCGAAAGACACTGAGCTTTCTGAGCTTTGACAAGCGCTCCAAATTCTTCAGGCCGGCGTCGGTGATCTTTGTACCGCCGATCAGAAGGGTTTCAAGTTCGGTTAAGCCGGTAAGGGTCGCAAGTCCTCTATCGGAGAGATTCGTTCGAAACAAATTAAGAAACTTTAGTTTTCGCAGCCTGCCGAGATGTTTTACGCCTTCGTCGCTGACCGGCGTGATCCGCAGATCCAACCATTCAAGCTCGCTAAACTTTTCAAGATACTTTAGGTCGGCGTCCGTGATCTTCGCGTTGTTGAGATCTACCTTGACCACCTCCCGGCTCACATTGAACTCCACCTTTCCACCGAGCTTTTCGATCTCGGCAGCGGCGCGTCGCTCCTCGGCTTCAAGAGATCCGGCGATCTTCGGCGCGATGGCATCCAGCCATTCGTCCAACTCCGATTGCTGATACCACTTTCCCTTTAACATCACACCCGCGCGATTCTCGGTCGCGGAAATATTTTCGAGCGGATTTGCGTTGAGAAGGACCAGGTCGGCACGCTTTCCTTTTTCGATCGTTCCGACGCTGCCGATCGTGCCGAAGAACTCGTGCGCGTTGCGGGTACCGGCTGCCAGGACTGCATAGTTCGACAGACCGGAGTCTGCCAATGCCTTTAGCTCGCGGTGCTGCGAAAAACCGTATAGATAGAGAAACTCCGGCGTGTCCGAACCGGCCAATATCTTTCCGCCCGCGTCGTGGATTGCTTTGATAAGCTTGTCGCGAAGCTGTACCCATCTCGAGCGCTGCTCGAGCGATATCGTATTCAGAAAACGGTTCTTCTTGTAAAAGTCGAGCCACTGCCGTTGGACCTTCGCGGGATAAAACCTAAAGTCCGGTTGGGCCCGGATCGATTCTTCGCTACGCGCTCGTCCGAACGTGTTCTTCATGAAATGCTGCGTGGGATTTACGAACGGATTCGACGCCACCGTCTTCCGCGCGATCTCAGGTATTTTGCTTTCGTCGATGTACTCGAAACTCTTCCAGTTATCGGGATTGTAGATGTACAGATCCGAGACCGACCCTTTTACCGGCGCGTCATCGCGAAGCAGCAATTCCATGTAGCCGTCGAGATGTTCGATCTGCTGTTTCGCTTTCCAAGCGCGTTCGACGCCGACAGAACGGCTGTCCGCATGGCCGACGACACGGATCTTCAGCTTTGCCGCTTCATCGACCGCAGCTTCGTAAACTTCGGGTTTGATGAATGTCGTGACCTTGATGAAATCGTATCCCGCGGCTTTCGATCGCCGGACTGCTTCGCGAGCTTCTTCCGGCGTGTTGACGACGAAATTGTTTCCTTGTTCCCGACCGGTAAGATGCGGTGACGCGACGAAGATCGTGGGTGCAGCGATCTCGCCTTTGGCCGAGCGGGCCCGCAAGAAAAGTAGCTCGGGAGTCCCGATCATAAACCGGACCGTCGTTACGCCGTTCGCGACCATCACTCGCAGCTCGTCTTCGGCTATGGAATCCGGGAATTCATCGCTATCCGAGAGCAAATGAGTGTGCATGTCGACGAGGCCGGGGATCAGATATTTTCCCGCGCCGTCAACGCGAATTGCGTCCTTAGGCACTTTGACTTTCTGAGCGGGGCCGATCTCCGTGATGACCCCGTCGCGGACGATGACCGTTTGGCCCGTCAGCACGCGTTCGCGGTCCATCGGTATAACGTTCACGCCGATAAACGCCGTCGTCTGGCCGAGGGTAACCGCAGAGAAAACAAACATTAAGGCAAGAATGATGACAAGGGTTTTCATATTGATCTTGATTCCGTTCCTGTCCGATCCTTCAATGTCTTCCGTGTTCTTCATATTCTCTGTACGCTCGGTGCTCTTCCGCGTTTTCTGTGGGGTTCTTTAACGGGATCCTTACTTTGAACCACCGCAATCGCGGAATACGCCGAAAAACGCGAATACAGAAAACCAGATAGACTTGGACGGACGATCTTCACTTATCTGCTCCCGGAGTTCTCGTCGACGTGACGCTCGTCACCTTCCATTTTCCCGCGATCTTTCGGAGTGTCGTGGTCCAGGCGAATACTTCCGTTTCTTCCTGCTGCTTACCGCCTTCGTTCTTCGACAGAAGACGTACTCTTTTATTGACGAGCACATAGGCGAGGGTTTCGTCATTGGAAAGCCGGATGATCGGCGGCGTGATGTCATCCCACTCAAGAAAAATCGAGGAGTCTAAATAGGCCTGCATCCGCTTTTGTCCCGCGCTCCGATCCGGACTTGTCACTCGTCCGTTGCCGATGCTGAAATACTCGTCCGCGAAGTTTGAAAAAATGTAACCCGCGTCTCGATCGAAGTGGGCTGCACGGTCCCGGTGGTGCATCCGAAGGAGTTCGTTGACGGCTTCGGATTGCTCCGGATTCGTCATCGCGCATCGGAAACCGACATGATCGCCGGCGTCCTCGGGCGCGTGACTGTCACGGTACGTGACGCGCAGATTTACCGGCGAGCCTGCGTAGCTGCCGCCGCGCAATGCACGGCGAGTTTTTATCTTGAGAAAGTCCTGGTCGGAAACATTCCCGTTGTTGGAATTCCGCGGGTACTTCTGCCACTCGTCTGCGAGATATTCCCACACATTGCCTGCCATATCGCGCAGTCCGTAACCATTGGCGATGTAGCTGCCGACGGCAGTCGCGGCTTTCAGCCCGCTTGCGCCGTAGTTCGCTCGTGTTTTATCAGGCATCTCGTCGCCCCATGGAAAAGCCTTTCCGTCCAGCCCGCCGCGGGCGGCAAACTCCCACTCCGCTTCGGTCGGGAGCCGCTTGCCGTTCGCCTGGCAAAACGCATGCGCCGCATACCAGCTTACGAACACGACGGGATGATCCTCCTGGCCGGCGGGAAAAACATTTCCGTTCCAGTTCTGAAGATATTTTCCGTTGTGAAATGCGGCCGCGATCTTGTCTTTACTCCATTCAGGGTTCCCGTCGACGAACCGCTTGAACTCGAGATTTGTCACTTCCGTCCGGTCGAGATAGAACGAACCGATGCTCACCTTGTACCTGGGTGATTCTTCGTCGAACAGGGCCGCCCGTTTTACGCCGAAGCGCTCCATCAGTTTGGGTATCTCGCTCGTGTCGGTGCCCATCTCAAATGTCGCCCCGGGGATCAAAGCCATGTTAGACGTCGCTGTCGCTTTACCCGGGGAGGTCTGCGCCGGGACAACCGAGGCCGCGAGAAAGATCGCGAGGATGCTCCGACGTTTCGCGACCTTGCATGCGGATCCTCTCTCCCTGACCACGGGGCGCGTGTTCACGCGGAGTGGCAAAACCGCCAATTCGAAGCGCCGCGAAAAGGCGGCTAAAAATTTTCTCAGACTCTTATCCATCCGTACTGCGTATTTGATGGCTGAGCGCCCTGGGCGCGATATTTCGCTTTAAGCTTCGTGACGTAGTCCGACGGTATCGCGTTCAGTTTGGCTTTGACGTCGATTCCGTAAACCTTCGCAGAGTTCAGTCCGAATATCTTTTCCTTTACCTTGTCCGTCAGCGGCTTGAAGCCGAACCGCTTCTGCAGGTCCTCGGGCATCTGGAGGCGCCGGAGCGCTTCGATCTGCCATTGCGGGCTGCCCCACCATATCGAGTCCGTTCCCCAAAGCACGTGATCGTCGCCGAACGCGTCGATCATCAGCCCGAGCATGTACGCACAAAGCAGCGGCTGCGTGATAACGGTCATTCCGAATGTCGTGCCGAGATCCATGTACACGTTCGTCATCTTCGGATTGCGCTTCCGCATCGCGCAGAGATCGGATATCCATGGCACGTTCGTGATCGTCTTGAAACCGTCATTCACCGCCGGCATTGCATCGCGGACGCCTTTGAAGCCGGCGTGATAGATCAGGAAGTTAAGGTCGGGAAAATCCCTCGCAGCTTTCTCAACGTCTCGCGGGCTGCTGTGATCGATCTCCCATCCGGGAAGCGGCAGCCCTTTGTGTACGCAAATGTTTTTGATCCCGATCTTGCGTGAATATTCGTACGATGGATACGCGACCTTTTCATCGTCCATCCACCAGCCGACGCTGCCATCGGCGAGCGGCTGCCCAGGATATCCTTTCCACGCCTCGACCTTCAGCTGCTCATGCTGGCGGTGCATCGCTTCGAGATCGGACTTGCCCATGTCCGGGGAAAACAACCCGTGTGCGATGATGCGTTTCGATCTCGTGAGACCGTTTATCTCAGCACGCGTCTCGATCATCTCGGCCGGTGTCAGGACATTTTGATCATCGGTTCTCGCCGGCAGACCGGTGATCACCGCCATCGACGTGTCGCTATCGAGAAACATTTCCTTGATGTAGTTGGCGAGATAGAGGTCCTCCCACCTATGCTCGCGATTTTCGAGCGCTTTATTTCCCCACGCCGCCCCGGCCTGGCGATAACCGGGGATCAGCGGCGGTGCCTTGATTATCTTTGGCGCGGCGACATGGTGCGTGTGGATGTCGAAAATAAAGGGACGCTTCGGGAACTTCTCGTCGCTAGCCTGACGTTCGACCATCTCACTCGCCGAAACGTCAAAAAAGTTCCCGAAGACCTCGTTCATCGCGATGAAAGCGGCGGCCATTCCGCCGGCACTCGCGAGAAACTCGCGTCGTGAAATGCCGAGGCTTTTACTTGTTCCGTCGGCAATTTCCTCAAGCCTATGTTCGACGCGTTTTTGATCCGCAGTCTGGTCCGGGGGCGCGAATTCTTCGTTCGAGACGATCTGGGTCGGTACCGGAAGAAATCCTTCATCAACGTCGCATTTTTGGATCCATCCCATATGTCTTCACTAGCGCCCGTTGATCTCGGCGTGCGCGGCCGTGATCATCGCGGCGAATGTCGTATCGAACGCGTCTTGCTCTTCCTTACTTTCACCGGCGAATTTCCGACGCCACGAGGCAACATCGATGTTCTTCTGAACTCCTTCGCGTACGGCGGGTAAGTTCGCGGCGCCGCTCCCTACGCGATGAACTTCGGTACTCACCTGCTGCGTGACTGCTTCGATGAACTCGATCAACAGGCGAACATAAGCCCGCGCCTTCTCCGCACGCAGTACTTCACCGTGACCTGGTATCAATGTGTCAAAATTCAACTGGTCGAGACGTCTCAGCGTATTGCCGAACGCTGCCGGATAGCCACCGAACATGTATGGCACCGGGTGGACCACGAGGTCGCCGGTAATGATGAGCTTTTCCTTTGGGAGGAAGATCACAGCATCGCCCGCCGTATTGCCGCGACCGAGGTGCATGATCCGCACCTCGCGGTTCCCCAGATCGACGCGCATCTCGGAATCGAAGGTCACGGTCGGCGAACGGTCGGCGATTGCCTTGAACTCTTCCTGGACGGGCGCGATACCGGCGATCGCTTCCGCATACTCTTTTCGCTCGCCTTCGGTCAGCACTTTTCCATTTCCGTCTTTCCCGGCAGCGAGGATCTGAGTCAAACGATCGCCGCGTCTTGGGAAGCGTTCAAACCAACCCGGGTTGTAACCGGCGCTCTGTCGTGCGGTCTCGATATGGGCGACTATATTCAGTCCGGGAAACGCGTCCCAGTAGGTGCCGTTGCCCATCGTATGATCGAAATGCCAATGCGTGTTGACGAGATATCGCACCGGTTTATCCGTCCACCGTCGGATCTCGGCAATATCCTCGCGAGCGGCAGACGGCAGATAGCACGAGTCGACTACCAGCACTTCGCGATCGCCGATGATCACCGTCGTATTACCTTGTGGGAAGGTGTCGGGAGCGTCTTTGTGGCGGATGGTGTAAATACCGTTCGCCAATTTCGTGACCGTGCGCTCGAGCGTTTTCCCGGAGTCGATAGCGAAAACGTTCCCATGCGAAATGATCAAGGCCGTCACGAACATCAGTACAGCGAGCCGCGAGGATCGATTTGTCGTTTTCTTTTTCATCCGAATCTCTTCCAGCCTTTGTCGATGGCATGTTGACGTCCGGTCTCATCTGGGCCTGATCAATCGTTTCTGGCCTGTCCCGTCGCTGTTCATCACGTAGATATCCCGGTGCCCGTCCCGGTCCGATTGAAACACTATCCTTTTGCCGTCGGGTGAAAAGAAGGGGTAGACGTCGTTGAATTCGTTCGTCGTCAGGCGCCTCAGCTTTGAACCGTCGGGTTTCATCGTGTAGATCTCAGCCTTGTCGCCGTCGCGTCTGGAATGAAATACGATCCACTTGCCGTCGTGGGACCATTCCGGCGTTCCGTCAAAGCCGGGTGCTCCGGCCAGGTTGACCGCACCGCTTCCGTCGGCGTTCATCGTGTAGATGTCCTCGCTGCCGCTGCGGTCCGAAGCAAAGACGATCTTCCTGCCGTCGGGCGAATAAGCCGGCGAGAAATCCTTCGCAGTGTTATTTGTCAGACGGATCTGGTTGGACCCGTCCGGATCCATGCGGTAGATCTCCCAGTTGCCGTCCTTGCTCGACATAAAGACTATGTGCTTGCCGTCAGGCGACCAGCCCGGGTCCCAATCGTTGCCCTTGTTGAATGTCAGACGCTTCGGACCTGAGCCGTCTGCGTCGATCGCGTAAATCTCGAAATCGCCGTCGCGGTTGCTCATGAAAACGCCCCGTTTTCCGTCGTGGGTCCAGCGCGGCGGATAATCCTCGCCGCTGCTCCTGGTCAGGAGTTTGAGATCATGGCCGTGGCTGTTCACGGAATAAACCCCGCCGCCGTCTCGACGCGATTTGAAGTAGATACGATCGTTGGAATGCCAGTACGGAGTGGAGTTGTCGCGCGGGTCGGTTTGGCAATGACCAAATACCGAGCTGATCAGGATCATCAAAACTGAAACTACGATGAACCACATACTTTTGAACCAGTTGATAGTTGATAGTCGATAGTTCGATTCGCCGTCGTACGTCGTCAAGCAGGGTCTACAAACTATCAACTCTCAGCTATCAACTACTACTACGTTCCCGCTACGGCAATACCGTCCGGTGCCTTGCCGGTATCCACACGTCCGAGAACCTGACCGGATTCGAGATTGATCTTCAGTACCGCGTCCGGCTCAACTACGGAAACGAAAGCTAACTTGCCGTCGTTCGAGAATGTGATCCCAAGCGGCACGCTTTCGAGTTTTATCCGTTTGACCTCTTTCTTTGTCGCTGCGTCGATCACGAGAAGCTCCTTCGTCTCCACCATCGAGTTCACGACGAACTTACCGTCCGGCGTAAACCTCACGCGATATGGCCGGCCTCCGATCGCGATCTTTTCCTTAAACTTGTTTGTCGCGGTGTCGACGACATCGATCGCCTTTTCAGCATTGAGACCGGCCCAGACCTCCTTGCCGTCCGGTGACAGGTCGATCGCCTCCGGCTGTTTGCCAACTGAAACGTGGGTCACCTTCCAGGCCTGAGGATTCGGATTCATCCATTCGAAAGCCGTAACCGAGTCGGATCCGATATTTGCCGTATAAAACTTTTTCTGATCGGCAGAGCCTACGACCATATGTGAACCGGTCTGGCCGGTGCCCATCATCCAGTCGATCTTGTTTGCCGCAGGATCGTAGCGAGCGATGACGCGATTGACCTCGGCAGTGAAATAAAGCTTACCTCCGATCATATGCAGTCCGTGTGGACGCATCAGCGGTGCGAGGTCGACACGCCGGATCTCCTTCGCGGTGGCGAT
Organism: Pyrinomonadaceae bacterium; assembly: GCA_036375155.1. GTDB lineage: Bacteria > Acidobacteriota > Blastocatellia > Pyrinomonadales > Pyrinomonadaceae > OLB17. The sequence continues at coordinate 28,600 of DASUSJ010000146.1, read as the reverse complement.
ATCGATGACGGAGATCGTACTGCCCGGTTGCTGAGCACCGTAGTTGGCTACGTAAGCTGTCTTGCCGTCGGCCGAGAGAACAACTTCATGTGGGCTGTCACCGGTCGCGACTTTCGCGATGACCTTCATCGCGGCCGGATCGATGACCGCGAGCGTGCTGTCCGCTTTGTTGAGCGCGACGAGCACGGGCTTCGGCGTCTGGCCAATAACAATGACGTAGTTCCTGAAAACAAAGATGAATCCAAAGACGAGCAGGGTCAGGACCTTGATCTTTTGCGTGCGTGACATAGGTACTCCAGTGCGGGTATGACCGTAGCGTAATAGTAATCACGATCACGCCTATCGTGATTCGAATTGTGACGAAAGGCAGTTGTTTGGGACGAAACGTGGACAATGGTGAATCATGAGAGGTGAATGATGAATAAGGTTAGGGACGTCCATCCAACATTCACCACTCGCCATTCACCATTGCTAGTTCTGGTTCTCGAAAAGTTCGGTAAACCGTTCCCGGTAATTGCGGCTTAGGGCGAGTTCGGTTCCGTTGCGGAGGATAACGGCGTAATCACCGCTGAACATCGGATGCAGCTCTTTGATGCGGTCGATATTTACGACCGTCGAGCGATGTATGCGGAGAAATTTTGCGGGGTCGAGCTTTGCCTCGATGCCGTTCATCGTTTCCCGGATCATGTGCGCGTCACGGCCGACATGAAGCTTGACGTAATTTCCAGCCGCCTCGATCCAGTCGATCTCGTCCGTCTTAAGGAAGAAGACACGCCCGACCGCCTTTACGACCAGCCTGTCCAGATATTTCTTCTCGCTCCGCAGATCCGCGATCAGCGAGTTGAGACGTTCGTCCAGGTTACCGAGCCTCTTATGTTCAATATGCTCGCGTGCGCGGGCGACAGCGCGTTTGATCCGCTCGCGGTTGAAAGGCTTCAAAAGATAGTCGAGGGCATGGACGTCGAATGCCTGCAGTGCGTAGTGATCATATGCCGTGACGAAGATAATCGTAGGTAGCCGTTTGGTGTTAAGGGATTTGATTACCTCAAAGCCGTTCTTCTCCGGCATCTGAATGTCGAGGAAAACGAGATCCGGCTTTTCTCGAGTTATCGCGTCGATGGCCTCAAGCCCGTTCCCGTATTCACCGACGACCTGGACGTCGTCCTCGTCGCGCAAGAACCGTTTGACGCGGTCTCGAGCTAGCGGTTCGTCGTCGACGATGATGGTGCGGATGTTCATAGTCGTTAGTACCGCTTCCGGAGAAAGGCAGTACCGTCTGCGTTAAGGGTGTGTGAAAACTCTGATTTCATCGCCGCAAGCCGCGGAAAGATCGTGACGAGACGTGAAACGTCTGGAGAGTTGCGAATGGCAGACCCGCACTGAAAGTGCGCCAGAGCTTTTCACCCCTTCACCGCGGGAGCCGGTTTACTCACCATATCTGAAGCTTCGCATCTGGCTCTGATCTTTTGGCTGCTTTTGCCGCCAAGAATCCGAGTTTCTATCACTGCCTGCGTTAACAGGTTGTGCAGCGCCTGGGCTGTCATCAACGTACGGGCACCCTTACGACCTGCGACACAGCGATACGACCTGTCATCACGACGCGCTCGCAGAAGGTACTGCACCGTCACCTGCCGCGCCAAGCCGAGCTTGAATGTTTACTCAACCGACTTCGATTCCCGAAACGGAATCACCAGGTTTACAGTAACGCCGCCTTTCTGAAGCGTTTTCAGTTCGAACTCATGCTTGTCGCCATACAGGTGGCGCAGGCGCCGCCTCGTGTTTGAGAGCCCGACACCCTCCGGCAGATTCTCCACATCACCGAACGGTACTCCGAGCCCATCGTCGGTAACCTCGATCTCGAGGTGGCCGTTGCTGCGTGCTGCGTTTATGTCGACGCGGCCTCCGGAGGAACGCGGTGCGATGCCATGCTTGATCGCATTTTCGACAAGCGGCTGAAGGATCATGTTGGGCACGCTGGCATCGAGGGTTTCCGGTGCGATCTTCATGTTCACCGACAGACGGTCATGAAAACGCATCTGCTCGATCTCGAGATACTTCTCGAGGAACTCAAGCTCCTGCTTGAGCGGGATCTCCTGGACCTCGAGGTTTTCGAAGGAGAGGCGAAGAAGGTCGCTGAGATCGGTCAGCATGCGATCGGCCGATTCAGGGTCTTTGTAGATCAGCTCCGAGATCGCGTTCAGCGTATTAAATAGAAAATGCGGGTGAAGCTGCATCTTCAAAACCTGAAGCCTCGACTGTGCGAGCCGCGCCTCCAGCTGCGACGCCTGCAGCTCGCGCTCGCGGTATTTCTGGTAATAGCGATACGCAGACGCGATACCGACAACTCCCATGTAAATAAGCATGCTGAGATGCAGATTAGCGAGGATGAAAAACTTATACGCCTCAAAAAAGTTCGGGAAGGTCCGGTTTGGGGGATACCCGAGTCGCGTCAGCACGACCGCGTCGATAAACAGTTGTGTCAGGGCGATCACGACACAGGCGACAAGGTGTATCGGCAGCGACGTTTTCCATTTACCTTCATCGAACGGAAAACGCTTCGCCAGGTACAGTATGATCGGGCTAATGCCGAACCATATATAACCGGAAACGAGCTGCCACAGAAGTATCCGCCAGAAGGAGACCGGATTTGCTGAAAGCTGGTTCTGCAATGCGAACTGGCTCGCGAAGAATAGTGCGAACAAGGTCCAGACCGCCCAAATCCCGGTCCATTTCACAAATTTCCTGTTTCTGACAGGGAGGTTTTCCATGAGCAGTATTTTTATCACTCCGTCTACGGTTTGGCCAACGCCGATGTGACGAAGTGCAGGTTATTGCTGACGGGACGATTCCGTCGCCGCCGGGAGCGTTGCTATACTTGGACGCATTCGAATTTGAAGGAGAACAAAATGGTGGAGAACAAACCCAACCGAGAACAGCTTATACGCCGGCGTGCCGAGATCATGCAGCAGCTGAACCGCGTGAACGCGGAGCAGCGGATCGAGCTGGACCGCGACCCGGAAGAGCAGGCGATACAACTTGAGCAGGATGAGGTCGCGGTCTCGATGGAAGCAAATCTGCGGCGAGAGCTGCTGGACATCGAAGAGAAGCTTCTCGATGAGAATGGTTCCCTAAGTTAGCCCCTCCCGAACGGTCCGGTAGTGTCGAACTTTCTTCGACTGACGACCAGCCGGTCGTCCGACCACCGAAGCCGGCGATACCCCAGCAAGTGAAATATCTGTAGCGGGAACAAGCGGGCGATACGTGTGTTTATCTCAAGCGTGTCCGGATCGCCCGACCTCCGAACCCCGGGAAGGAGCGGCATGAGATCGTAGATCTTCAGGTGCCGCAACACGCCTGAGAGTCTGAGCCAGAACGGTGCGACCTCGCGGCCGACAAAGAATCCATCTTCTCCGAGCTTTTGATACAGCGGCATTAGTATGACTCCTGTTTCCGGAGCGACAACGTCACCTCCGGCATCAGTCGCCAGAACCTGGCCTTGGCGTACGGGATCGAAATTGTCGAACCCGGGACGCATGGTAAAGTCGTCGACCGGCGTGATCGCATGCCTGTAACGGACCTCGACGATGCGCGATCTTCCAGTTCTTTCGTTCAGAACAGCGTTCCACTTTTCGATGCCCCCTCCGTCGCCCTCCAGGAGGATCCCTGCGTTGTATAGCGCGCACCAGACGAGGGCTTCGTGCGTGTCGACGGTTCGCTCCGCAAAGTGCTGGCCTCCCTCGAAACCAAGCGTGACGGCACCGAGGTTGTTGAGGTATTCGAGAAGCGTGCCTTCAAGCTGTTCTTCGATCCCGAGCAGGATCGTAATAGGGAACATCTGAGCGAACGATCGATTCCTTAGCGTGTCACCCACGGTTGCGAATGCCGAGCCTTCGGCTGAGGTCGAATGGAGATCAAGTGCGTACACTTCGTCCTGGGCGTTAGCGAGTATCTCATTCAGGATGGTGAGCAGCTCACGCTGCTCTTTGTCTTCAGAGAGCGGCCCTACTCTGTCCGAGTCAGGCGAGTTGTTTTCGACATTGCGAGTCGTCCAATGGCGGTTCAGATCGGAATCAATGAACCGAACCGACTCGAGAATCGCCCTCGTGTTTCCTGCGAGAAAGTAGACGCTCCCCCGACGCGGCAGCGAAAGTTCTACGAGCTTGGACGCGACGCGCTCGAGGGCCAACGCTCCGGCAGCTTCGTTTCCATGGAGGCTTCCAAAAACCACGACCGTAGGGCCGGCTGTATCGCCCCGAAACCGTCCGATGACATGTTCGCCTGCAATTATGTTCGGTCGTTTCCGGATCTTGTCCTTCATAGAGCGGGTTCGGCTCGTCTGATATACTTGCCCTGCATTTTCAAAGATTCCCGACGCTTTCACAAGTTATGACCACCGCGACGGACATTCTCACCGGCACAGTCAAAGGCCCGGGGCTTTTGCCGCACGAGTACCTTTTCATCACACGCGATAACACCAAGACGCGGATCGGTGAATTCGTGTATTACGAGGCCCAGGTCGGCGACGAGCGGCGGCAGATCGTCGGAACGATTAATTCGCGGAAGCTCGTTCGTAACCTGCCGGATGCATTTCTCGCGGATCCCGGCACGCCGCCGTCTGCGGTCTCCTCGCTGATCGGTCTTGATGGCGACGATCCCGAGATCTACGAGATCACTGTGGAGACGATAGGTTATTTCAGCCGGAAGCTGAACGATTTCGTAAACCCGCGTATACCACCGCAGCCGGGAGATCCGATATTCCTCGCTTCGAGCGAGACGCTTTCTGAGATGCTCAGTCCGCGCCGGGCCGGGACTCATGGCTCGGCTCACATAGGCAGCTTGCTGACGCGCGATCAGGGCGAGGTTCCCGTTGTACTTTCCGTCAAGGATGTAGTCTCGACACATCTTGCGATCCTTGCATCCACGGGTTCTGGGAAGTCTTACACCGCCGGCGTGCTTGTCGAGGAATTGATGCAGTCTTGGAACCGGGCTGCGGTGCTCATCGTTGATCCGCATGGCGAATACCACACGATGCAGTCGATACAAGGCGATAAGCAGTTTCGCGGAGACGATGGTTACCAGCCCGAGGTGAAGATCTTTACTCCGGGCATGATCAAGGTCCGCTTTTCGACGCTGACGGAAGCAGACGTTAAGTATCTTCTGCCGGAAGGCACGTCCGACAAAATGCTGCACTTTCTCGGTCAGGCTTTTCGCAGCCTTAACGACCAGCTAAAGGCCGAAGGGAAGCGCGAATACCTCTATAGCTATTTCGATCTCCGCGACCACGTCCAGAAACAGCAGTACGGCAAGGACGATGCGAATTCCGGTGACGGCGGAAACGTCTCATCGATACAAGGACTGTTGTGGCGGCTCGACGCGCGGTTCGATAGACCGGGCGGGATCTTTTCAGCAAACGAACATATTCCGCTGCAGGACATGTTCCGGCCGGGCCGCTGCACGATCCTCGATCTTTCGGATATCGAGCAGCACGAGCAGCAGGTGATCGTCGGGACTCTGCTTCGAAGAGCGAATATCGCCCGCGTAAAGACCACGCGAGAGGAAGTTTCGTCCGGCGAGAATTTCTTGAACTATCCGGTTTTCACTTTGCTTGAAGAAGCTCACCGGTTTGCCCCGGCCGGTGCAAGTGTTGTCTCGACGAATGTGCTCAAGCAGATCCTGTCCGAAGGTCGCAAGTTCGGTGTCGGCATTGGGCTTATCACACAGCGTCCGGGCAAGCTCGACCAGGATGTTCTTTCGCAGTGCATGACGCAGGTCATCATGCGGATCGTGAACCCGATCGATCAGCAGACGGTGGCTCAATCCGTCGAAGGTGCGGGACGAGCGATGCTCGCTGAGCTGCCGGCATTAACGAAAGGGCAGGCGATAATCTCGGGCGTCGGTGTCAATACCCCTGTGATGTGTCGAATTCGCCCGCGACTGACCCAACATGGTGGTGAGACCTTCGACGCACCGGGCGAGTGGATGAAATGGCATTCATCGGGCGAAGCATCAAAACGCGAGCACGACAACGCGCCCTACCTCAAACCAACCAACGACAAGAAGCCGGAAAAGATCGGGAACATCAGGATCTAGATGATAGTTGATCGTTCAGAGTGCGAGCTTCAGCTCGTTCTGCCCTGGACTCAACGAGCTGAAGCTCGCACTCTGAACCTTCAACTATCCACTCACTTCCACCGCTTTTCCCATTGACTATTTGCCTGCGGTATAAGGTAAAGCTCCTTCGCGTCGCTGTCGGCCAGGTCCTTCCTTACTAGCAGTACAAGATCGACGCCTGATCTGAGGTGATAGACGCCGACGAAGACATACCGCGCCGAATATCTCCGTATCACTTCCGTGTCTTGATCTCTCTTTTTCGCGACGATCATCTCGGCATCGGTTGAATTGACGAGGGCGCCGTGGAAATTCGCCTGCTCGTAATCCCGCAGATACCAAACCATCGGCCAGTAGTCCGGCGAGACGATCTCGATCTTCGCATTCAGACCGCGTCCGCTCTTCTCCGCGTAATACTCGATCTGGTCGAGGAGATCATGCAGTTCGCGATCGGTATGAGCGTAGATGAGCGCGCGGTCTTCGTCGTCGTGATGAACAAAGTTCAGGTCGTAGGATTGATACGCGAGGACCCCGGCCGCCGTCACCGCGGCAAGGGCGGCAATGATCTTCAGCGACACATTCTTCGCCACCGCGAGTTCATTGATCGCGTAACCTGCGACTATGCACATCGGAAGCAGGAAGCTGATCGCGAGCCACGGTGTCTTATACGGGATGATCGTGTAGGCGGCGAATAGGCCGAAGGCCCAAAGCGATACGAACATCGCAAATCGATGACGGGCTTTGACGAACGCGATCACTCCGCCGAGGGCCGACAGCAACATGATCGGAGCCTCACTTTCCATCAGCCATTGAACGTAGGCCCAAATACCGTTCTGCGTGTGATCCTTGCTGCCGGTCTTTGTCCATATGGCGTATGCCTCGACCGCACCTTTGACGCCTTCCGGGTATGTAAAGAAGGATGAGAAGAACAACACGCCGATGAATATAAAGACTACGACCGAGGAGATAACGATCAACGTTAGATCCATACCGGAGCCGAGGGCCGAACGGAAGTTGGACCATGTCAGATGGCTGTCGCGCGGTTCTTCTCCGATCTCCGGAGTGGCCGCCGCTTCATCCGATGGCGTTGTTCCCGTGGGAACATTCTCGTCCGTGATCTTAAATATCCTCCGCCATAACCAAACGCAGCCGCAGGCGATCGCCATCGTGCCGAGCGTGATGAAGGCGGTCTCTTTGGTCGCGAACATCAGCGAAGCCGATGCTGCTGCGAGAAGGAAATAGATCGGACGGCCGTGGTTCCAGGTGATCAACATCCGGATAACGAGCGCGACAAGAACGAGCTCGACGATCAGAAATCCTACACGGAACGCCCACACCGCAGTCTCGTTGTCACCGCCGAGCGACGCGGCCAGCTTTAATGTCGACGGCAAAAAGCAGACGAGAAGGATCAGCGCGGCCCACGCAATGGCGAAGATCCCGGCCTTTCTTTTCTCAATGAAGAAAACGATAGCGAGTACGATCGCAAAACTCAGAAAGACAAAGAACATCTCGTGGATGAAGTACCGCGAGATGTAAACCATCCCTGGGGACAGCGCCAGAAAAAGAGCAGCGAAAAGGCTTCCGATGTTTCCGATGTAGCGGCGCAGAAAGAACGCCATGATCACGATCAGCACGCCCCAGATCGCCACGCTCGCTCGTATCGGCACGGTATCGAGACCAAAAGCATGCGCAAAGGCTAATGAGATGTAATACAGCGTAGGACCGTGGTAATTTGCGGGATCGTATTTGTACTCGCCCCTTTCGAAAAGCGTCGTGAGGAACCAACCGTTCACACCTTCATCGTGATGCAGCGGTTTAAGGGCAAGCCAGAAGAAGCGCAGGAACGACGCTGTTGCCGTGATCAGCACACAGCTTAGAAGCCAGAGCGCGTCAGGTCGGTCTGAGTCTTCGGTTGAGATCTTTTCTTGCGGATCCTGCATTCTTTCTGCTGTTTTCAGCGGCTTTGCCTCCCTGCGCCCGACGTTTCACGTCTGCTAGATTCTCGCAGCCAAATTGCCAGCCACGGAACATTTTCGTCTCGATAGCTTGGCGGGGCAAATTCCTACTTAACCTTGTAAACCCGGTACTGACCCACTTCTGCCGTGATCGGATAACGGCTAAAGAACTGCTCGTTCAGGCCGCCTAGATTTCTTTCCTCTGGTGAGACGAGAACGTATCCGATTCCATATTTTTCCAAAAGCGCAGCGGCAGTCGCCCCGCCCTGATAGATCTGCTTCACGTCTGTTTCTCTCGTTCCGTAATCGATGCCATGCGAATTAAGATGTCCTGGATACCTCATCACCGACTGACGCCCGGTAAGCACGGCCGCAGTGTTGTATGTTGGTGCGTTAAGGAAAACCGCGTCGGTCGGAGTGCGTAATTTGACTTGATCAGCGATCTCCACAGCGTCTCTGTCGAAAACCTTGTAATTGATCTGGCCGGAGATCGTCCGCCAAACGTCCAGCGAGCCCGAAGCCGTCAGGATGATCAAACACACCACGGCGGCGACCTTCAGCCAGGTCTCTTTCCTTTGCCATAGCCACGCGATCACGAGGGCGATAAACGGAAGCGAGCCGACAAACCAATATATCAACACCTTGATGTTGTCCCACTCCCAGGGTGCGAGCTTTGCAGCATTTGAGACAAGGAACAGAAAAGCGAACGGCAGATAGAACCGGAGAAGTTCTGAACGGTGAACGGTGAGTGGTGAATGATCCGACTGTGCCTTTTCGGATACCGCCGGCTTTTTTTTCTTTCTCGTGTCGTGCTTCTTTACCGCTTTGGGACTTTGCGCGAAGCCGGCGAGATAAAGTCCGGCCAGCAGGATAGGGATGACCAGGCCGGTGTTCACGAACCAGAACCAGAAAAAATTCTTCTCGCCTTTGTCCCACCCGAAGTGCCACGCGAAGAACTTCGTGGTCTCGCTTGCGCTCCCCGACATCGACCACAACAATTCCGGAACCGCAATTATCCCGACGCCGGCTGCGAACGCGATCCACGTCAGCCACCTCTCCGGTTTAAGGACCAGGAGGAACGCTCCTACGACAAACAGGACGGCAAGGCTATGCAGATGGATCAGCGGCAGCAGTCCGGCAAGTATGCCGGTAATAACGGCTGACACCGGGATGCGGGTATGTGGAGGCCGGGAGAGTGTCTTTCCAGGAGCCTCTGTCGCCTCGGCGGCAAACACTTTCCACAGATATCCCAGCACGATCAGCGTCAGCGGCATTCCCAGCAGCAGGCTTCGCTGCGTCATGAACAGGACGACCATTGAATTTCCCCAGCGGAAGTTGTCACTGATCGTATAGTCATTCGGTAGGGCGCTGATGAAGTTGAAGAAACCTTTCGCCTGCGCCCAGTAATCTCCGAGGAACCAGACAAAACCGAGTCCGCCGCTCAAAATCAGCAGCACTGGCGCGATCCGCGCCGCGAGACGGTTATTCGTAAGCAAAAAGACGAAACGCTCGAGCACTATCACCAGCGAAAGCGCCCAGGTAACATTTTGTACGAACATCGCATCTCGTACACCGGCACCAAGCTTCACGGCGTATGCACTCAGGAGATCCGCCACAAACGGATAGGAAAATCGCGCGCCGGCAAATGAGGGGTTCTCTGGCGGAAAGTTGTTCGCATCGGTGAAGCTGAAGATCGCCCCGAGATGAAACGGCAGATCGCCCAGATTTTGCGATCCGCCGGTAAATATGCCCGCGGCGGTTTCGAGCATCGCGCGGTCGAAGAAGAAAAAGAACAGAAACCCAAAGGCGGCGTAATATGCAAAGCGGCCAAACTTACGAGTGCTGCCCCCCTGCAGACGGCTTTTTGCCCGCGACCAATCCTGCCAGACCCGGTTGCGCTCCTCCTTCCGATAAAACAGCAGCAGCGGTAACGACGCGGCCGCCAGTGCAACAAGGACCACGCCCGGATTCAGCCCGAACAGCAGGGCCACGACGAATCCGATCGATCCGAACACCGCACTTCCGATGACGTTTCCCGCCGCCAACCGCCACATGAACGGAGCGTCGTCATCGATCAGGTAAGTGATCGCAAAACCACCTGCGGCGGCGATAGCGACCAGAAGCAGCGAAATCAACATAATTCAGGGCCGAAGTCTTGAAAAATAAGTTAACCCAAAACCTACAAGCGAACAAAAGAAACAAACTCTCCGCATAACAAGAAAGGGAGGGACCTCCCGCTACAGCTCTCCGCCCGGCGAATTATTCGCGTAACTTTCACCATCGCCACTCCGGCTTTGGCGAGGATCGAAGCGGAAATATTTGGCTCGCATTTTTTTTCGGCGGATTCGGGCGTTTCCGGGACGGCGAGTTCAAAAAATTCGACGCGAGCAACGGCATACCCGAAGGATTTATCACCGACATTCATTCGGACCGCGCCGGCCGTCTTTGGATCGCGACGCGGAGCCGGGGTCTCTTTCGCGTCGAGGACCCCGACGCCGAGTTCCCGGTGTTCGTTAACATGTCTACTCGCGAATGCCTTGATTCTAACGAAGTGAACTGCCTCGCCGAAGATCGTTCAGGTTTGATATACGCCGGTACCGGCCGCGGGCTTCATCGAATCGATCCCGCGGACGGCAGCGTTCGCGTCTACACCGTGCGAGAGGGTTTGCCCGGAAACCACGTTTACCGGTGCCGCGCGGACCTGAACGGTGATATATGGTTCGTGGCGTCGAACATTCTTGGCCGGCTAAGCGTGTCCCATGAAGAGCCGGAACAGCCACCTTCCTTTTCGCGAGCGGAGCCCTCGGCTCCGCTTTTTTGTTCCCACCCGAAACCTGCATTTTGTTTTCCTCGGATGATCTTCAGTCCATAAGCTCAACTATCGCGGCATTTAAACGGAAGAAGGTTTCTGCCGAATGGGTGGGCGTCGCGTGCAAGAGGGTAGCCTCATCCACACAACGAATGTTGAATGCGTCGCGACTTCTATAGAAGGGAAAACTGGAATGAACAACACTACTAGTGGTGGGAGGCCTTCCCGAGACTTGGAATCAGCGCCATGTTATTCACTTCCCCGGGCTACGAGGTGCGGCGGGCCCAACGTGCTCGTTTCGTCAAATCGCAGGCGGCGGGTAAAATATTCGGTTTGCGGCCGAAGGGCCCAAATCGAATTTTCATCTATATGCTACAAGCCGGAATAGTCGGATTGCCTAACGTCGGAAAATCGACACTCTTTAACGCATTGACTGCGCAGGAAGCGGCCCTCGCTGCCAACTACCCGTTCGCCACCATCGAACCGAACGTCGGCGTCGTTCCGGTTCCGGACGAGCGTCTGGAGCCGTTGGCGAAGATCGTAAAGACGCAGACGATCATTCCGGCGACGGTCGAGTTTGTCGACATCGCCGGTCTTGTTCGCGGTGCGTCGAAGGGCGAAGGACTTGGCAACCAGTTCCTTGCGAACATTCGCGAGACCGATGCCGTGATCCAGGTCGTCCGCTGTTTCGAAGACGAGAATATCGTTCACGTCGAGGGTTCGGTCAACCCGGTTCGAGACATTGAAACCATCCAGATCGAGCTTGCGCTGGCGGATCTCGCCTCGGCTGAAAAGCGTCGTGATAAGGCGATGCGCGCGGCAAAGGCGGGCGACAAGGATGCGAAACGGGAGATCGAGATCCTTGATAAGGTGCAGCCGGTTCTCGAGGAAGGCCGGCCGGCACGTGCGGCCGATCTCACGGATGATGAACGTGCGATCGTAAAAACATGGTTCTTTCTTTCCACTAAGCCGACGATCTACGCAGCGAATGTCGATGAGACGTCGCTTGCGGATCCGGATTCGAATCCGCATGTACAGGCGGTCAAGAAACAGGCCGAGGCGGAAAAGGCAGACGTCGTCGTCATCTGTGCGAAGCTCGAAGCGGATCTGGTTGCGCTCGAGCCATCCGAACGCGCCGAATACCTGCAGGGCCACGGGGTAACGTCCAGCGGTGTCGATGAACTCATCAAGGCCGCGTATCACATGCTTGGGCTGATGTCGTTTTTGACGGCCGGCGAAAAGGAAGTTCGTGCGTGGACCATCCCGGTTGGAACAAAGGCTCCTCAAGCCGCGGGTGAGATCCACACCGATATCGAGCGCGGGTTCATTCGCGCGGAGATCGTTTCGTACGACGCGCTCTCCAAAGCTGGAACCTACGCCGCCGCGAGAGAGCAGGGATTGCTCCGGCTCGAGGGAAAAGAGTACGTGATGCAGGAAGGCGACATCGTGAACTTTCGGTTTAATGTTTAATCACTGTCCATGAAACAGTCTTCCGTCAAACGCGATTCATCGCGGGGTTCGTGGTAGCAATTTACGGCCGATATCTTCTGTCGTCCTATGGGAATTTGTTCGTTTTGGCCGCTGACCCAGCGATAGATCGCTGGTCTATTAACTTCCGTCACTACGGGACTTGTTCGCGGCTGGGTCCTACCTGGGTTTCGCTCAATTTCGCTTCCCGGCACCCACGCGTTTGTGTCTCGCCCTCGGTGACTTTCAAGCCGACTCACCGGCAGGAGTTTGAGATACCGCTAACAGTCCGTTAGCATAACTTACCGTATGAACCCAAAGCGTTACCTTTTGTTCCTTATCGTTTTCACAGTCGGAATCATGCTTTTCCCGGCCGAGTCGCGGGGTCAGGCTTCGAAAAAAGTCACTCTACGTGGCCAGATGGTCTGTTCGGTTTGCTGGTTCGAGGCGCGCGATCGGAAGAAGACACCGTACGGCACTGCCGCGGACTTGAAGTGCGCGCTTGATTGTTCGGAAGAGGGTCTACCGCAAGCGCTCGCCGTCGAAGACGAAAAGGGGTTCACGCTCTACATCCTGGAAAAAGGCGCTTATAAAACGACCGGAAAGGATTTTCTCGAACTGGTACCGAAGTTCGTTGAGGTCGATGGCGAGCTGCGGACGGAAACGGACAAAAATTTTCTCAAAGTAAATGCGCTGAAAGTGCTCGATGCAGCGCTGCCGAAACCGACGCCCGCTTCCGATGACGCAGTCCTCGCTTTGAAAGATCTCAGCGGCGTCGAGCAGTCGCTCGCAAGTTACCGTGGACGTGTTGTCGTTCTGAATTTCTGGGCGACATGGTGCGAGCCGTGCAAGAAAGAGATGCCTGACCTTTCATCTATTCAGGACGACTATGGCCCATTCGGCGTCCAGGTCATCGGGGCAGCAGGTGACACTGCGGCTGATTCGGCAAAGGTGACGAAATTCATCCGCGAATTCAAAGTCAATTTTCCTGTTTGGGTTGGCGCGAGCACCGACGACATGCAGCGCTTCGGTGCGGGAACGGTTCTTCCGGCGACCGTCGTGATCGGTCGTGACGGGAAGATCATCCGCCGGGAGATCGGCATCATCAAACCCGCGGAGCTCCGCGAGTTTCTCGACGCTATCGTGAAATCAAGCGTAAAGGAAGCAGAAAAAACGGCGGACAAAAAGTAGACGCGTTGGTCCAACCTCCTTACCAAATTAGGAATTACATCATTATGAAACTACCTACAGAGAAGAAAGCATCCGGCCAAGATCTCTTTCCTGTACGTAATTCTGTAATTTCGTATTTCGTAATTCAGTAATTGTCAGGTGGGTTGGTGAAATCAAAGGTTCGGCGGTAAACTATTCGCCGGCCAATCAGACGGCGCCTTCGTCTATCGGTTAGGACGCGAGATTCTCAATCTCGAAAGACGGGTTCGACTCCCGTAGGCGCTACCAACTAATAAGTAAAAACTAAGAGTTAAAACTAAAAGTTAAGAATTCAGAAGCTTTGATCCTGGTTCTTAACCTTTAGCTTTTAACTCTTAGTTTTTACTTCACCGCCACTCGCCCTGCATGGTGAACGCCGCCCAGTAGTAGGGCGACTGCCACTGCTTCTGTTTCCACATTTCGACCTGGGCTGCTCGCAACGCCGCCGCCGGCGCAAGGTTCTCACGCAGCATGCCCCGGTAAAAACGCTGCATCAGCTGAGCAGAGGCATGGTCGTTCACGTTCCAAAGGCTTACAACTACGCGACGTGCCCCGGCGTACATGAAACCCTGGGTCAGGCCGACCAGCCCCTCACCTCTGATATCTTTCCCGAGGCCTGTCTGACAAGCACTCAAAACAACGAGCTCCGCGGGCAGGTTGAGATTGTAGATATCATGTGCCCGCAGGAAGCCATCCTGCGGCTTGCCCTGCCGGTCAACGAGCGAGAGCACTATAGCCGACAGCCCAGGCCGCTGTGTATCGAGGTAACCGTGAGTTGCGAAATGCACGTAGCGATACTGGCTGAGGTTAGGGGAGGTTCCGGTAACCCGCGTCGCGTCAAAACCGAGAACTTTAAGGTTGGAGCCCCGGGGCGCGACGGCAAGTATCTGATCGGCTTCTTGTCTGGTATAGCGGAGCCGTCTGATCGACAACTTCCACGCCTCTCCGCTCGCGGAGTGCTCTAGGATGCGGGTCGTATCAATCTCGGCGCCTTGCAGAGCACCTTCCGATCCGCCAGCTCCGGCGAATCTCTCGTCCGTTTCCGAAAACACAGGATCCGCTATCACCGCCACGGATCTTTCGGCCGGTTTGCGGCCGGCGAGATTCTTCCGCTGCACTGCCAAAGCCGTGGCGGAAGGGGCGTTGATGATCTCGTGTTCTAAAACGAGTGGCCGATAGGAGTGAGCGACTGGCGACACGCGGGCCCGGCCGCTTCGGAAACCCGGCGCTCCGGCTATTTTCTGAGAGGTTGAATCGAGAGAAGCGGAATGGACTGCCGACAACGCGCCGAACGGTACGTACTGTAAGGATCCGTCCGCCACGACCAAGAGTCGCTTACTGCCCAGCTCATTTGCCAAAGGCTCGAGCACCTGCCGACTAAGTTGGGCCGTCGTCTCGGATAACACGGAATCGAGCTCGGCGAGCCGAGCCTGCCTCGCGATCGGGTTTTCGCCGGGCTTCGCAATACCGCGGGCAGTCAACATTTCGTAGACCTTGCGAGCATTTTTGTCTATCTGGTCCCGCGGAGGAAGCTCATAGCTCTTGAGGGATGAAGACGTCACCGCCCACACGAAGCTCCGCTTTTCACCGAGGGAGTATTCCAGCAACATCGTGTCCGGGTCCAGCTGATCCTGTATCTGTTTAAGGGTCAGGGGCTGCGGCTGAGCAAGCGACGCGTACATGGGACTGTTCTTCCGAATCGCTGCCTGCACCTGCTGGTATTCGTCTTCGAGTGCTCCGACCTCGCGGCCAAGATTGGCCAATTCCTCGGGGCTGCCCTTTTGCGAGCGGAGCTGGATCTGACGCTGTGCCTTGGCATTCAGGGTTTGCCCGATCTTGCGCTCCCGGGCGATAAGTGCGGGATCAACACCCTGACGAAAATCGATTCGCGCCTCGTTGAGCATCTCGATCAAACTGCGAGCACGAGCCCGTTCGCTCGCCTGCAGTGCCTTCGCGTCGTGGCCCGCCGTCGGATCGTCCCGGTGCATCTGCATTAGCAGATCTATATACAATTCGTACGCGCCGTGCCGCGAGGCAAGATACGCGGAACGTGTCTGCTGACCGCCGGCAGCCGAACGCACTGACTCGATCAAGTTCAATGCACGGTCGATGTTCTTTAAAGCCGCATTGAGGTTGCCGAGGCTCTGTTCCGCTCTTGCTATCCCCTCGTGCATCTTGGCTTCGTTTTGCCGGTCACCAAGGGTTGTGAAGATCGAAAGAGCCTGAGCGTAAAAATCTATCGCCTGCCGGGGCTGGTTCAGAAAATTATAGACGTGGCCGATATTCCCGAGAGCGATTGCCTCGGTTCGCGGGCTTTCGGCAGCTCGGTGTCGCTCTAGCGCCTGCTTGTGATATTCCAACGCCCGCGCAGGCTGGCCTAGCGAAGCGTAGGCAATACCGATGTGGTCAAGGGTGGTTCCCTCCGCGCGTCTATCTCCGACGGCGAGCCGGAGCGGCAATGCCTGGTTGTAAACCGCGAGTGCCTCCTGCGAGCGCCCGACTGAATTTTCGACGAAGCCGATGCTCGTCAGGGTGTCGGCCTCTCCGGCCTTGTCACCGACCGAACGACGAATTACAAGTGCCTTCTGAAACAGATCAAGCGATCTTTCCCATTCACCGAGGCCGGCATAAGCCACTCCGATGTTATGTAGGGTGATCCCCTCAACCCGCTTGTTGCCGGTCGAACGAAGTAGCGGCAGTGCCTGGTTGTAGTATTCGATCGATCTCTGCCAATCAGCCAAGTCGTTGTGGATCTTGCCGATGTTGTTCAGTACAGATGCTTCCGTTGTTCGATTATTGCTTTCTCGGGTCCCGGCGAGGGCTTCGTTGTAATAGCCGAGCGCGCCTTGCGGATCGCCGAGGACGTCGGACATTCCGCCGAGGAAGTTAAGCGTGGATGCCTCGCCCAATGGGTCCCGCACCGAGCGGAACAGCGGAAGGGTTTGACTTGCAAGATCGAACGCTTTTCTGAATTCGCCGGTCTGAGCGTTTAGAAGGACGATCGTGTGCATTATCCACGCCTGCCGATACACCTCCCCCGTGGCTCTAAAAAATACAAGCGCCTTCTGGTGTTTCTCGATCGCCGCCAGCCGGGCCGCCGCTGTGCGTTGCGGCTGCAGCTTCATTACAGCTTCAACGTACAGACTTTCAGCTGCTACTCGTTCGCGGTCTGCCTCCGACGGCGGCCGCAAATTAATGATAGATATTTTGTATTGGCCCGCCGCGGCTGTCGCGTTTGGGGATCGGACTTCCACGCGGTAGATTCCAGTGGATTCCGTGATCACGGCGAGCTCTTCCGGCCCAAAACGCCCGTTCGGGCCGTCAAGAGCAACCACGGGATTACTCTCCGGATCCAGCAGTTTTAGCGTGACATCGATACCGATCTGTTCGACCGAAAGCCGCAAAAACTCGCCGGACTGGAGCTGGATTGCGAAGGTCTCATATTGTCCACCCGTCAATTCGCGCGTGACTGGCGCGCCGGGAATCAACGGTATGAGTTCGTTGGTATCAGGCTGGGCCGTAGCGACGACCGCAACGAAAAATACACACAAACAAACGAGCAAAGGCCGACGTCCCCTATTTTCCGATTTGCGACTGTATGGTTCGATCACGGCGACCCTCCTCCGCCCAGCTTTACCGGACGTATCTCAGGTGCTCATCACGAGTCTTAGGAAGAGCACCTGAAACCTGAATTAGCAGATTCTGATCGCATTCGCATTCGTAAACTCAAAAACACGATTGCCTGGAAAACTGCGGTTAAATTGCGGCCTTCTTTGTGCCCGTGTCTTCGCCGGACCCATAGCCGGTATCTGCCGCTGAGTCTTCGGACGCTCCGGTTGAGGCGGTGGCTGACCAGGTTTCTTGATCTGCCTCGGGACCGTTGTTGTTTGCATTCCCTGAGTATCCCGTACCTCCGGCGTTCGCGGTTGCGTTAATGTTGTATCGTCGATTGACCGCAGTGAAGGTAACGTTGAATCTGAGTCCGGTTCCACCCAGATTTTGAACGGTTCCAGTACCCAGCGTGTCGCTGGTGTAGCTGTCTACGTTATTGTTCGTTACGACCATCGAGCCAACAAGGTCGGTAAATCCTGAGGCTGTTGAATAGTTTGCCATATCGTCTCCTTTCTAATTGAATTGTAGGACCAGGGTCATCCGTCGATACTTCTCAAGATCCTGGTTTCCGGGTTTCTTTGTCTGTTTTTGAGCTAATAGACAAAGGAATTGTTAAAAGTAATGGTTGACCGGGTTTCGCCTGGACTCGGTAGATCGTTTGAGGGGGAAAATCATCCTGAGTCAGATCTGCCTTCCCGGTAGCAGCCGCTTTTTCCGCTTTGCTCATGGCCGTTCCTGCGCCACGGTCCATTTCAAGCTGCTGCGTCATTGCTCCCCATTGCTTTTCATATGCGTCAAACTGCTCAGCGGAAATTTTTAGAGCTCCCCGGCCGATCGTGAGATCCGCCAGAGGCTTATCGGAGACGATGATGGTCAGCGCTTCGCCGGAGTGATCGTCACGGCTCCGTGTCAATGTGTAGTAGGGCGGTTTGTCGTCGGAGGACGGGATCTCGATTACCCTGCCTGCGCTGACTTTGTTATCGCCGCCGTTGAGGCTTAAGGTCGGGAAGATCAGGTACGGTTCCCCGAAAGTGGAATCGGCGTACATCTCGCGGTCGAAAACGTAAAGGTAGCCCGCACGAGGGGATTCGATCGTCAGCTGAACCTTTGAGCCCTCCGCCAGCGGCATTCCACCGCCAATACGCTCCGGCGTCCATTCGCCCTGCTGGTGAAGCAGCTGCCGAACTTCGGCTTCATCGGACGACTTGGACGGCCGCAGCCGCCACACAGTCACCCCGACCATGGCAGGCCCGTCGGAAATGTTGTTCGCAGCAGGAATAGGATTTCTTCCGATGACCCGGTAGCGCACAGGCCGGACCCGGCGGGCGGCGACCTTCGGGGCAGGCCGTTTCTTTATGAAGGCGGTGTCCCACAAATCTCGGGTTGCCTCTTCAGATTGCTGCGCTTGTGCGAGGGCCGGAAACAGTCCTAAAAAAGCAATAAGTAAAAAGAATCTAAACATAACTTGTCCTTTTAATCGTTGAATAGTGGAACCACGTTAATTCCACTCCCCCTGAATGGTGAACGCCGCCCAATAGTAGGGTGAGCGCCACCGTGTCTGTTGAACCATCTCGTTCTGAGCTTTGCGCAGTGCTGCGGCCGGAGTCAGATCATCCCGCATCATGCTGCGGTAGAAACGCTGCATAAGCTCGGCTGTGGCTTTGTCATTCACATTCCAAAGACTTACTACAACACGGCGAGCACCGGCGTACATGAAACCTCGAGTCAACCCGACGAGGCCTTCACCTTTGATTTCTTTGCCTAAACCAGTCTGGCAGGCACTAAGCACCACCAGTTCGGCCGGCAAGTTAAGATTGTAGATGTCGTGTGCTCGCAAGAACCCGTCTTGAGCATTCCCCTTTCGGTCTACCAAAGAGAGCACGATTGCAGAAAGATCCGGCCGCTCGCTGTCGAGGTATCCGTGTGTGGCGAAATGGACAAAGCGGTATCGACTCAACTCTCCGGACATCGCCGTCGCACGGCTCGCTTCGAAATCGAGAGCCTTGATATTGGTCCTCCGCGGTGTCAAAGCGAGAATTTGATCTGCTTCGTTACGGGTAAAACGCAGCCGTCGAATCGTCAACTTCCCGGATTCACCATCAGCGAGGTGCTCGAGAATCCGAGCATGGCCGTCGTTATTTAGAACCGGTTCCTTTTCCGATATTCCAGCACCGGGCATAATGCGGTCGTCCGCCGTTGAGAAAACTGGATCAGCGATTACTGCAAGCGCTTCGGGGGCCGGTTTACGTCCCGCCAGAATCTTGCGCTGTACTGCCAAAACTGATGCGGAGGGCAGGCTGATGATCTCGTGGTCAAAAACCAGTGGTCTGTAAGCCGCAGTCGACAGGAAAGACTTGCCCCTGGTTCGTTGAGCTTTTAGTCGGCCCTGCCCTACCTCTCCTTTCTGAGAAGTAGGAACTGCCGACAGGGCTGCAAACGGTACGTACTGTAAGGCGCCGTCCGCAATAATGACCAAACGTTTACTGCCAAGTTCCCCCGCCAAGGGGGCGAGCACTTGTCGGCTTAACTCGCTCGCAGTATCCGCGAACTGAGAATCAAGTCCCGCCAGACGAACCTGCTTTTCCCTTAGTGTTTCTTTCGGCTTTACAACACTACGGGCAGCCAGTAGTTCGTAAACTCGTCTGGCGTTTTTGTCTATCTGCTCCCGCGGCGGCAATTCGTAACTTTTAATGGAAGTTGGCGTCACCACCCATACAAAGCTGCGGCGCTCGCCGAGCGAATACTCCAGTAATAGGGTATCGCGATCCAACTGCAATTGGATCTCCCTGAGCGAGAGTGGTTGAGGTTGTGTCAGGGACGCATATTGCGGACTGCTGTTGCGGACTAAAGTCCGCACCTGCTGATATTCATCCTCCAGCGCTCCGAGTTCGCTTTTTACAATATCGATCTCTTGGTTGCTGCCCTTTTGAGACAGTAGCCTAATTTGCCGCCGCGCCTTGGCATTCAGCTGTTGTGATAAGGCGTGCTCACGTGCGATCAAGGCCGGATCTACCCCGCGACGAATGTCGATAGTTGTCTCCGCCAGCATCTCCAGAAGACCTCGAGCCCGACTTCGCTCGAATGCCTTCAAGGCCTCGGCGTCAAATCCTTTCGTCGGATCTTTGGTGTGTTGCTGCATCAGCAGATCGATATAAAACTCATATATCTGTTCCCGTGAAGCAAAATAAGAGGCACGGAGCTGCTGGCTGCCCGAACGCGCACGCACCGTTTCGACCAAGTCCAGGGACTCTTCGACACGTTTGCGGGCCTCGGTAAGACCACCGAGGGCCAGTACCGCTTTGGCACTTCTTTCGAGAGCTATAGCCACACCATTCAAATCGCCGATGTTTCGAAGTAGCACGATCGCCGGGTCCAGGTAGGCCAATGCTTTGCCCGGCTGGCGCAACAGATTGTAGACATGCCCCAAATTGCTCATCGACATTGCCTCACGACGTATATTCCCGGTTGTCCGGTGTATTTCTAAGGCCTTCTGATGACATTCCAGAGCCTTTTCGAGCTGGCCCAAGGCTGAATAGCTAATGCCGGTTAGATCCAGTGTCTCGGCCTCCTGCGCTCGGTTGCCGGTTTGTTGTTGAATGGCTCGCGCCCGTGTGAAATAGTCAAGCGCCATTTGATATTGGTGGAGATGGTTATAAGCATTGCCGATATTGCTTATCGTATACGATTCGGCATTCCGATCCTCGGAAGCGTGCAGCAACGTAAGGGACTGTTGAAAATACTCCAGCGCTTTGGCCGGTTCACCCGACGAGTCATATGTGACTGCGATGTTATTGAGCGTGATTCCCTCCCGAAGATCAGCCCGCAACGCCCTATAAATTACTAGAGCCTGACCGTAATATTCGAGAGCTTTCTGCCAGTCTGCCAGGTCGTTATGGATCTTGCCGATGTTGTTGAGGCTGCTAGCTTCGGTGAGTGGAGCTCCGACATCGCGAGAAAGTTCTAGCGCGCGACTGTAGTGATCCAGCGCCGGTCCGATATCCCCCAGAATATCCCGCATTCCTCCGATAAATGTTTCGGTGCCCGCCTCTAATCTAACGTTTCCAAGGGAGCGTGCTAAATCAACCGTTTCATCAAAGAATGGGAGAGCTCTACGATATTCGTTCAATTGTCCATATGTAATGCCAATTAACAACAGACTCAGCGCTTGCCTGTATGTATTACCGGCATTCTTGAAAAGCGGAACTGCCGACAGATACTTCTCGATGGCCGCACGTTTCGCGGTCGCTGTTTGTTGGGCTCTAAGTTTTCGTCCACCTTGGAAAGCCACCTCGGCGGCCGCATGTCCGCGATCGATCTCGTTAGCCTGCCGCAACGCGATTATCCTGATTTCAAATAGTCCAGCGAAAGCCTTACTGTTTTCGGAGCGCACATCGATGCGGTAATCACCTGAGGCATCAGCCAGGAATGTGATGGATTCGAATCCCCACCTATCATTAGGACTATCGCTTTCCCCAACCTGCTTACCATCTGGGCCGTACGATGCTACGAGGACATCTATGTCCTTCTGTTCTATAAGAGCATGCAGGAACTGACCCTCCGTTAGCTGTATCCGAAACGATTTTGTCTCTCCAGCTTTGAGCGGATGCTCACCGTTTTCGAATGTCGGAAGGGTCTCGATCGGTTGTTGCCCGGTCGGGACAGGCGCATGAACCGTTGGTGCTACTGTTTGTGCAGGAGCAAGTTGAAAGAGGAGTATAGTGCCGCTCAGAATTGCGGCTCCGAGCCGGTGGAGTGGTCGGCAAGAAACTGTTCTGGGGCGTAATGAAATGTTTTTCAAGGTCTCGCTCCCCGCGTGCCGTTCCTTAATGATGTTCCAGTTTGAGTGCGTGCGTGACTATATCAGAGTTACCGGCAACACGCGACTCTTTTTTATTGTCATCTCGTTCGACATTTGCTTTATTCGATTGGTGTTTCTGCAGCAGCGAGTTGATCTTCTCATTCAACTCCGCGTCCTTTATTCGTCCTCTGTCGTGGGCATTGGCGAAGCGTTTCGCTGATTCCAGCTCGGACACCGCTTTTTCCGACCAGACAAGCCAAACGAGTTCCGTACCGTCTTTGGTGTCGAGTTCGAACCAGCTTTGCTGGGGAATTTGAATTTCCTGGCCGGCGGACAATTGTGCGTCACCGGCGTTGGCCGTCGGCGAGGGAAACAGGATGTTGTAGGCAGCTGCGGCGGTTTCGTTTTTCGGACCCTGATTCAGTATGTATAGATATCCGCTCTGCGGGCTTTTGATGTTGAGTCGAATGCGGTCGCGATTCCTGAATAACATTTCGCCGGAAAGCCTGAAGGGTTCTTTGTAACGCCCGTCTGTAAAGCTTTGAACGGTTAGCGAATATGTCAGCGCCCGCGAAGGCAAAGCTGCGGGGTCGGGTGGCGCCGGCGGAACAGACGTCTGAGTTGACTGTTGTTCCCGGGCGGTGTCATCGCCTGATGACTGCCACACGACCCAGCCGATGATGCCGGCCAGGGAAATGAGCACAGCTACGGTCACGACACCGTAGACAAAGTGCTTTCCGTTGAACGTACTGCTCGCAGGGTCCACCGGTTCCGCGAAACCTGGCCGTTCCACCTGTGGCGTGTCGACCACGGGCATGATCCGCGTCGCTGTTTCGCGCGCTTCACCCTGCTTGTCGGTGGTGTGGGCATCTCTATGCGTCCGTTTCAGTTCAGCTTCGAACTCAAGGCGGTGATGAAAGCGTTTCAAGTCTGACGCGAGTTCTTCGATACTCCGGTAGCGATCCTCTGCGTCTTTCGCGAGCGTCTTGTCGATTATGCGCTGGAGTTCGGCAGGCGCATCGTCGATGAATTTATCGATCATGCCTACAGGTTGATTCAGTATTGCGGCAAGGATATCGGTGTTGGTCGGTCCCGCGAACGGCGTCTTGCCCGTCACCATTTCGTAAATGATCACGCCCAGGCTCCAGATGTCCGTTCGCGCATCGACCTTGACGCCGCGGGCCTGTTCCGGCGACATGTAGTGGGGGGTGCCCATCACCAGGCCAGGCTCCGTCTTGAACATGGTTGCGGCTTCGAGGCCCGGCTGGGGGTCTTGCGGGTCGGGCATCGAAAGCTTTGCCAGCCCGAAATCGAGAACCTTCAAGATCCCGTCGCCGCGAATCATTATGTTCTCCGGTTTTATGTCGCGGTGGACGATCCCCGCTGCGTGGGCTGCCGCAAGGGCGGATGCGACCTGGCCGGCGACCTCAAGCGTTTCTTTGACCGACAACCCACCACGCATTCTTTGGCGAAGCGTGATGCCATCCACAAATTCCGTGACAATATAGTTTGATCCTTCGTCGGTACCGAATTCGTGGATGGTCAATATGTTCGGGTGGTTTAAAGCCGACGCTGCCTTCGCTTCCTGCTTGAACCGTTTGAGCCGGTCATGGTGCTCGATCAGGCTAGGCGGGAGGATCTTTAAGGCGACTTTGCGGCTGAGCAGCATGTCGTCGGCAAGGTAGACCTTCCCCATACCGCCTTCGCCCAGCAGACGCTCGATCCGATAATGTCCGACCGTGGTTCCGATAAGCTCGGGAGCGACCTCGCCCGCGAACATTTCCGCGGCGATCGCGTCCGGCGAACTGTCGATGAAACTGTTCGAAATATCGTCATAATAGAGCAACGATTCCACTTCCAAACGCAGTTCGTCGTCGCCGCCGCACCTCGCACTGATGAAGGCTGCTCTGTCCGCCGGGGCATTTTCTGCCGACGCTTGATAGATATCTTCGATCTGTTTCAGCCTCGCCGCATTCATAAGAAAAGAAGTTGGGCGCCTATGTGTCGCCAGCCTCTGTAACCGCCCTAAAATTCCTGCGTCTAATCACACAAACGCAATCTGGAAGGGAAAAGGAACATCTGCCAGGCGAGGTTTTTTTCTCAGGGGCCCGCGGCGAGTTCGCGCAGGAGCCAGTTTCGTGCAAAACGCCAGTCACGCTTTACCGTTTCGGACGATATTTTCAGCACCTCGGCCATTTCTTCATTCGTAAGCCCGCCGAAAAACCGGAGCTCCACGACCCGGCATTTTCGTTCGTCCAGCGACTCAAGGTTCTTCAGAGCTTCGTCCAGTGCCACGAGCTGCTCAGTTCTGCTAAAAGAAACAGCCGTGTCATCGGAAAGCGAGATCCGCTCCCGGCTGCCGCCGCGTTTATCGCTCCGCTTCGACCGGGCATAATCGACGAGAATATGCCGCATCGCCTTCGCGGCCACGCCAAAAAAATGCGCCCGGTTTTGAAAGTCATTCGGGCCGTTCTTTGCGATCTTCAGGTAAGCCTCGTGGATCAATTCGGTCGTTTGGAAGGTGTGGTTCGACGGCTGCCGACGCATGTACCCGTGGGCCATCCGGCGCAGTTCGTCGTACACCAACGGCATCAGCCGCTCAAGAGCGCGTTCGTCCCCGCGGCTCCAATCCGCAAGCAGTTGCGTGATCTCGTGAGAATCGGCTTCAGGCATCGGATTGTCGGGTGAAACTGAAGCAATTATAGACCTAATCCTCGAAAAAAATAATCTCTTTGCGGTTCAAATGATGTTTGCCTCGTCCTAAATTGTTGGTGGCGCAACCGGTGCACGGGTTTCCATCTCTCCCGGAAGGGAAAAAGGCAGCCGGGCGTGATTAGCTACTGATCTCGATAATACCCTGGGGCCTTGCGGACCATTTTTTCGAAATGTTCGACGCCTATCTGCTCGATTCGGCACCTCTCTTGATTGAAATAGTTTCTGGTTAAGAATTGTTTGCAGGGAATCTGACGTTGTAACTTCGTGGACCCCCGATCGGTCCAATTTGCGGGCTAGCTGATCAAGGCGGGTCGCCGATCTCTCGAAATGAAAGACGGCCTTCGAGTAATTGCTCGAAGGCCGAAGTCTCAAATTTTCGACGCGACGATTGACGGGAATTCAAAATATTCAATTGAATGCCCCCGGTAGGATTCGAACCTACAGCCAACAGATTATGAGTCTGCTGCTCTAACCGTTGAGCTACAGGGGCACAGGAAATTAAAGTCTAAGCGAATAGAAAATATCGCGCAAATATCCTATGCGTCGGGTTCGGCGAGGAGGGGCTGGAATATGGCCGAGGCGCGTATCCGGTCCAGTTTTCCGTCCACATCGAGACCCGCAAGTTTCTCTCGGCCGTAATCGGAGGCAAGGGAGTCGCGCAACTCATTATCCGATCGGCCGCGTAGCAAGTTCTCCAGTATAGAAAGGTCGACGTCGTCGAAACCTTCGATGCCGAGCGCGTTAGGGGTGTTCACTCCGACAACACGGGTGTTGGCGAGGTCATGGGTCCAGTCGAGTATCTTTTCGACCGCGTCGGTGTCGGGAAAGCGCTGGTTTATCAGCCACACGATCCGCTCCTTGCTCTCGACGTTCAGAAGCAAGGCAAGAAAGAACCTGAGCTCCGGATCAGTTACATAACTTCGGCGGCGGACGATCTCGTTCAAGCGATCGCTGTATTCAAAGACGGTCGAAAGGTTCCGGGCCTTTTCACCATGACGTCGCAGGGCGATATCGAGAAACGCGCGGAACCGCGCCGCGGGTGCTTCGAGATTAAAAAGCTGACCGAGCGGCCGCCCGCGCAGCAGACCATGGATGTGTGAGAGCACTGACAGACTGGTTTGAAAATCGCTGGTTTCGAGGATCTCGGACACGAGCCGGTCAGTGTCCGGATGGTCGACATGAAAAAGCGCCCCGATCGTCTGCAGCTTTCGGGTCGTGGTCTGGTGTTCGAAAAAAGGGTCGAACGCCAGCGAAGGTTTCAAATACGAGAATTGTGGCAGATGAAGCGGGCTCTTTTCGGTTCGCACAACGATCGTTGCCGACGGTTGGTCAAGATGGAAGAGCGAATGAATGTACTGGCGCCCGGCGAGGATCTGTTTTACGTCGCCTACCTTCAGCAGTTCGCACACCTTGAGCCGCATTTTTCCGATCTCGGTAAACGCGTTGATGCTCTCGGTTGGTTCGAAGTCGTACCAGCTATGAATGCTCGAGCCTAGCAGCACCTGGAAAGCTCCGCAGAATCCGTGCTGGTGGATCTGTGTCGTCCCGTCGAGCCAAAAATAGACATCGATATAAAAGCGCGGTGCGACGAACAACGTGATCGGCGGGTCACCGAAATTCGCCGTCGGGTCTTTTTGCGGCGGAAGCTCCGATTGACGCAGTGTCCATTCGACGACGTCCCAGGCAGATACTTTCCCGGGAAGGTTCGCCGCCCGCAATGCATCGGCGGCTATATCGGGAAAAACCTCTTCATTGTAATTCTGCGCGCGCCAGGCGTTTTCGATCCCGGCTCCGAGCGTCTGAAATAATTCCATGCTGCTATTAACCGTTCGGACCGAAACTTGGCGGCGGGGGCGGTTCGAAGGAGTTGTCCGGTTCGGCAATGGGTTTGTCCAGGTGTCGAAGCAGGAGCCAGGTCGCGAGGATGCTCGCACCGACTGCGACAACGGTTATCGGACCGACATAGAGGGTGTCGTCGAAAATGGATTCGGACCAGCCAAAAAGCGCGACCCCGATACCCATCATAAATCCGGCACCGGTGGAAACGACCAACTGAGCGCCGATGAAGACACCGGCTGCGGCGAGCGCCCACAGCCATCCGTTCCGGCCATTTTGACTTGCTTTCTTGTACGCGAGTATCGCTGCGACTATGGCGAAGATCATGGTTCTCGTTCGCCGGTAACTGATCCGGCTGTAACTGCTTTTGCTTCGGAATAAGCTGTTTATCTGCTATATTCTGCCTAACTCTCTTCGAAATTCCAACGGAACAAAGGTGAAAACTTAATGAGTGCAAATGCCGGGACTTTAAACAATGCCGCCGCTTTGAACCATACCGAAGGGCACCCACGGGGGCTTTATGCTCTTTTCGCGACCGAGATGTGGGAGCGCTTCAGCTTCTATTCAATGCTGGCGCTTTTTACCCTTTACCTTCGCGATCCAACGGAAGGATTCGGATGGACCGCCTCTGAGGCGACCGGGCTTTATGCGAACTACCTGATGTTCGTCTACGCGAGTCCCTTGATCGGAGGATTTATCGCCGACAGGTTCACGGGGTATCGAAAGGCCGTGATGATCGGCGGTTTCTTCTTTATGGCCGGTCATGGCCTTCTTTCGATCCCCGCACTCTGGGCGGTGTATCTTGCCCTTACCTGTCTCGTAATAGGGAACGGGTTCTTCAAGCCCAATGTATCGACGATGGTCGGCAACCTATACCCGGAAGGCAGCCACCTCAAGGACCGCGCTTACAACATCTTTTACATGGGAATAAACATCGGCGCGATGGCGGCGCCGATCGTGATGGAGATCGTCAAGGCTTACTTCGGTTTTCATGCGGCGTTCGCGGTGGCGGCGTTTGGGATGGTGATCTCGGTGGCCATCCTTTGGAGATACAAGAACATTGTTGAGGATCCGAATGCTCTGGCAAACAGACAGCAGGCCCGGAGAGATGCAGCGCAAGCCGCAGACACGGCGGCGACGGCTGTTGACGCGCCGCCACACGGCATAAGCGATCAAGAAGAAGGCGGCCACGCGTCCACGACGACTGGCTCGACCCTGGAGGCGGAAGCCCAGGCGAGGAACAGGCTGATGGATGCCGTTCCCGATTGGAAACGTGTGATGGCGCTGATAGTCATCTTTATCATCGTCATCGTTTTCTGGATGGTCTTTCACCAGAACGGGTCTACGATCACCTATTGGGCCGACGACAACACCGCGTGGAACGTCACGGGTACGATCTCAAACGCCATAAATCCGTTTTGGATCATCGTTTTAACTTTCCCGCTGGTTTGGTTCTGGGGATATCTCGACAAGCGCGGTAAGGAGCCTTCCACGCCGACGAAGATGGCATTTGGAATGACGCTGACCGCCCTTTCGTTTTTTGTGCTCTGGTATGCCGCATTTCTCGGCGAGGGGAGGACCTACACGCCGGAGCAAATGGCCGGTGGTTCTTTCCGGATCAACGAACGGGTGGTTGCAAATCTCCGTTCGGATGGAGTGCCTGAGGATGTTTTGCAGAAGATATTAACTGCCCGTGAGCCGATAAAAGAGCCTGTGGCCGAAGTGGAGCCGGGCCTATGGAATCAGATCGTAGCGTGGTTCTCAGGAAAACCGGAAGCCAAACTCATCGTTAACGACGTAAAGTTTTCTCCAAAAGAGGACGAGGCAACAAAACAAGTAGTCCGGGGTGACCAATCCCTTATCGCTGCTATCGACAGCATTGCGCCGGGTCAGGGAACGCAATACCGCGACGCGATCGTCAAGCGCTCTTATCTTTTCCAGCTTTCGCCGTTCTGGCTTCTCTTGGCCTACGCGATCATCTCGCTCGGCGAATTGATGCTCTCGCCGATGGGACTGTCGCTTGTCTCGAAGGTTGCGCCGATTCGAATGCGGGGTCTCATGATGGGCGGATGGTTCGTAGCGACCGCGATC
>DASUSJ010000145.1:0-13046 GCA_036375155.1 Pyrinomonadaceae bacterium | reverse complement strand
GATCCATCTGCCGACAAATCGAAATTCGTTGTGTGGTTCCTGCTTCTCGTCGTTCTAATGACATTTGGCGGAATGATCGGCGCATATATCGTCATTTCGACAAATGGCGCCGCTGAGTGGCAGCCTTTTAATCTCCCGGTGCAAGTATGGATCAGCACCGTGCTTATTTTAGTAAGCAGCGTCACCTACCAGCTGGGAAAGAACGCACTCTTTGCGGAGCGTTTCCGGCAAAGCAGGCACATGTTCCTGGGCACCGCGGCTCTTGGCGGAGCATTCATCTCGTCCCAACTTCTCGTTTGGTTGGCACTGGTCAATCGAGGCTTCTATATGCGCGGCAACCCGTATGCCGGCTTCTTCTACATCTTGACTGCGGTACACGCGATTCATGTCATTGGGGGAATAATCGCACTCGGCGTGGTTCTCCTCCGCACATGGAATGGAACGCGATCAGCGGCTGAGCTCACATACCGCCGAAATCTCACCAGGTCGATCGGCTGGTACTGGCATTTCATGGGTGCTCTTTGGATAGTGCTGTTTATTCTGCTCGGCTTTTGGAAATAACCTGATGGAGCTCCTGCAGATCTTTCCCCATCTGAACGCGTTCCTGAATGCCTCGGCAAGCGTCTTCTTAATTTGCGGAATCTTCTTTATCCTGACCAAGCGTGTGCACGCTCATCGGTTTTGCATGCTGTCTGCGTGCACGATCTCGGTCTTTTTTCTGATCTCGTATCTCACTCACCACGCGCTACGAACGTATTACTTCGGACTCGGCCCCACAAAGTTTTCAGGTGAGGGCCTCGCCCGGCCTGTCTATTTTACGATCCTCACCTCACACACGATCCTCGCGGCCCTTCTCGGTCCGTTCGTCGTCGCGACCTTGTATCGAGCACTGAAGGGGCGTTTTGACGACCATAAGCGGCTCGCACGACTTGTCTACCCTGTGTGGCTGTACGTTTCTATTACAGGTGTCATCGTTTATCTGATGCTTTATCAGATTTATTACACTAAATGACTGCCCACGCCGGCATTTTTCTTGAAACATGCCGAAGCTTCGTGCTAGACTCAAACCGTTGAAAAGTTGATCACCGAAGCCGGTCTTTTGATGGACCGACGCGGGGGAACCAAAGTTTCGTTGTGCAATGCGAAACAGGGGCGAAGAGCTAACGCTCAGGGATAATCTTTCGTTCCTAGCCCGTCAGCTAACCTCGTAGGTGTGGCAAAGAAGTTACTGCAGAAGTTTGACCTTTAAAGTCGCGATTTTGTGTGTGCTTCGCGCTCTGCTTTCTCAACACTCAAGCAGACATCCGGTCTTCTCAAAGAGGAAAGCCCCGTATCGAAAGATGCGGGGCTTTTCATGTCGATAAGTGACTGCAGTCAAGTTTCAAGGCGCGATCTTCACGGTCTTGACCGGGATCTTGTCTCTCGGATCGAACTGTATGGTTTCCGGCTTCGCGGGCAGCTTCACGGAGAACGTTTCCAGCCGTTTTGTGATATTCAGCTTCTCCGTGGTTTTTTCTCCGGATGGCGTCGTAAACTCTACCTCCATCGGGAGTCGGAAGACCGCCGGCGTGATCCGGTCTGGCTTCTGCGTTTGAGCCACCGTCAACCGTAACGTATTCGAGGCAGGGATCCAGACTTGCTTGACGTCTAGCTTCGGGTGACCTGCCATATAGACCCATTGGTCAAAAAACCACTCGAGATCGCGGCCGGAGGTCTCTTCCATCACGTTCAGCAGGTCGGACGACTCGACGCTGCCGAATCTGTGCCGGTTGAGGTATGTGTTCACGGCTTTCCAGAATACCTCGTCACCAATCTCCTCCCGCAGCGTGTGCAATACGGCTCCGCCCTTGCTATATGTCGTTGCCGGCCGGTCAAATAAGGCCCCGACGTCGTCGGCGTTTTGATTGAAGAGTCCATTTCGTTTCTTGTTCACGGCGTCGTCGATAATGAACAACTCG
The DNA here is from genome assembly GCA_036375155.1 of Pyrinomonadaceae bacterium. Classification (GTDB taxonomy): domain Bacteria; phylum Acidobacteriota; class Blastocatellia; order Pyrinomonadales; family Pyrinomonadaceae; genus OLB17. The sequence continues at coordinate 11,088 of DASUSJ010000145.1, read as the reverse complement.
GCGTCCCGGAGGATCTTTGTCATGTAGTTTCGACGACCGTAAGCCTTCTCCCGGTAGGCTGCCTCCATAAACGTCGCAAAGCCCTCGTTCAACCACAACTCCGCCCAGTTTCTACAGGTCACAAGATTTCCGAACCACGAATGTGCAAGCTCATGTGAAACAAGATCGCCAACGCTAGCCGTGAAAAGCGGATTGTTTACGGCAAAGATCTCGGTGTCCGCCATCGTCGTAGCGGTCATGTTTTCCATCCCGCCAAACGTGAATCCCGATACTATCGTCTGATCATATTTCTTATATGGGTATTCAACACCGGTAAGCGATTCGAAGACCCGCATCATTTCCTTCGTATCCCCGAACGCCTTGAGGGCGGTTGCCTCAGCGCCGGGATAGACAAAGAAGCCGAGCGGTATGTCCCGATATTTATCGCTGACTCTTACGTACTTACCGACCACGAACGATACGAGATAAGTCGGCATCGGATCGCTCATCCGGAAGTGATGCGTAACGGTTTGATCCGGGTTCTTCACCTCCTCAACGAACTCGCCATTACCAACAACAGTCTCTCCCGCATTAGCCGTGATGAACTGTTCGGTAGTGGCTTTGTCGCTCGGAAAGTCGAAGGAAGGGAACCAGTGACGAGCTTCGTCCGGTTCGCCCTGCGTCCATATCTGCGCTGAATGTACAACCCTTCCGTTTTCAATCTCTTCGTCGATAAAGTAGACGCCCTTTTTTGGAACGGAGCTGTGCCTGAATCGCAGGGTTACCGCTTCGCCGGCCTTATACGGACGGTTGAGTGTGACCAGAACTTTGTTACCTTGGGTCCGGAATTTTAGCGCGATCGCGTCGGGCTCGAGACTAATGGTCCCAAAGGTAATGCCGACCGCGTCGAACTCGGCCACGCTGAAATTGTCCTTCAGGGGCTTGAGCCGAATGGTCGTATCACCGATCACCTTTTGCGCGGGGCGATCGAAGGTAACGCGAATGACGTAATGCTCGGCATCGTATGTCTGGGCACGTGTGAAGTTTCGCGGCGCCGACTGAGCATCCGCGAGAGTGGAAAGACAAAATAAAACTAAAAACCAAAGAAGCGTGAGGAACGATTTTGATCTGATCATAGGTGACTACTTTAGATGCCGCGCGAACCAGTCGAGTACGTTCTTATACCAAAATTCCGAATTCTGCGGCTTCAGTATCCAGTGCCCCTCATCAGGAAAAATGATCAGCTTCGACGGCACGCCTCTCAGCTGCAGGGTTGTATACAGCTGCAGGCTTTGATCGACCGGCACGCGATAATCTAGCTCTCCGGCGGTGACCAACGTCGGCGTGTTGAAGTTATTTGCAAACCTGTGCGGCGACCACCGCTGATACATGGCGGGATTTTCCCATGGCATACCTTTGAATTCCCAGTTTACAAACCAGATCTCTTCTGTAGCCGTCGCCATTGATTCGAGATTGTAGACGCCAGCGTGTGACACCAGAGCGTCGAACTTAAAACGCGGATCGTTGTTATGCCCCAGGATCCAGTCGATCATGTAGCCGCCGTAGCTCGCCCCCGCGCCGCCGATCCGGTTCTTATCGACATACGGACGCCTGATCACTTCAGCAACGCCGTTCTTAATGTCGACAAAAGCTTTTCCACCCCAGTCGCCCGAAATATCATTGACAAACTTCTGGCCATAACCGGTCGACCCACGCGGATTCGGCATGAAAACGACGTAACCTGCGTTCGCAAATATCTGCGGGTTCCAGCGGTAGCCCCAGTTGTCATTGAACGCACCCTGCGGCCCTCCGTGAATAAGAACGATGAGCGGATACTTTCGGGAAGCGTCGAAATTGGCGGGCTTTACGATGAACCCATGATTGAGCGTATTGAGCGCTCCTTTCCATTCGATCTCCTCCGCCTTCTGCAAACCATACGTTCGAAAGACCGCATCGTTCATTGAAGTGATGGGCGCCACGCCGCTTCCGTCCGCGTTCACGCGCATTATTTCCACCGGCGAAGCGATGCTGCTCGAAGCAAACACGAGAGTCCGACCGTCACTAGAAACATTGAGACTGTTTGCGAAGTATCCGGTGAGTACCGGTTTTACATGGGTCCCGATCCGCAGACGAAAATCGGGCTCGACCGGTACGGTGTAGATCGGCGATCGCCCACGCGTCCCGGCAGAGAAGTAGATCGTCTTACCATCTTCAGTGACCACCATCTCATCGACCTGCTGGTCGAAACCGCGCGTCAGTTCCACCGTTTCACCCGTCGCCCGGTTGTAACGCATTATCCGCCACCGGTCTGCCTCGAACGCGGCCGTTGACTGGGACCGGTAGAGTATATATTTTCCGTCGGCGGTATAGATCGGTGCAGCGTCATAACCTCTGTTCGCCGCGGTGATGTTCTTCTGAGATCTGTCGGTGAGCGAGGCAATGATGATGTCGCTGTTAGTCGATATCGCTTCAACCTTATCGGGGTTTTTAAGAAACGCGATCTCGCGTGAGTCAGGAGAGAAGGCATAGTCGACGCCCGTAGAAGCACCGTATGGCGGAGCGTCAAAATCTCCCGGTGTAAAATCTGCCGCGATCCCGCCGCCGCTCGGAACCAGAAAAACATGAGTTCGCTTTCTGTCTCGCCATTCATTCCAGTGCTTGAACAATAGCCGCTCGGTTACCTTTGCCTGGACCTTGCTCGCCTCCACCCGTGCGTCCTCGGTCTTATTGCAGTCGTCGGAGGTGCATTCCGGGTACACGTCTGAATTGAACGCGATCCACTTGCCATCTGGCGACCACACCGGATTTCCCGCGCCGGTCGAGATTCGCGTGATCTGCTCGCGATCATCTCCGTCAGGCTCCATCGTCCAGATCTGACCGCCGGTCGTGTACGCTATCCGTCGTCCGTCGGGCGACCAGCGCGGCGAGCTGTGCGAAGCGTTGCCGCTCGTTACCTGACGAAGATTTGAGCCGTCGGTTCGAACCGTGTAGATATGCGTAACCACCCGATTCTCGGCTTTGTTAACCGTGCCAACTGTAAACGCGACGGTCCGCCCGTCCGGTGACAACTGCGGATCGCCGACTCGCTTTACCGCGAGAAGGTTATCCATCGTGAAACCCGTTTGAGCCGGCATCGACAGCGTCAGGGAGGCAAATACGAAAAGAATTAGCAGAATCCGGTACATAGAATTCACCTGTCAGAAGCTTGTTTTAATAGAGCAAAGCCATTATTGCATAGAACTTTGGAACCTAAGAATGCATTGGCTAAGATGAAGTTCATGAAAATTGCACTTGTGATAGCACTGGTTTTGGTGGGCGCCATTCACTCTACAGCCCAGACGCCCGAGGCGATTCCTAAGCTCTACTCGGCTCAGACTGTTGACGACATGCGGAGGATAATGCGGGCCGCTTTGGCAAGCGATTATGCCTATCGTCAGACAGCATACCTTTCCAACAACATCGGTCCGAGGCTATCCGGTTCGTCACAGGCCGAAAGAGCTGTTCAGTATGTTGCGGACGAGATGCGTAAGCTCGGCCTGGAAGTGCGCCTTCAAAAGCTGTCCGTCCCCCATTGGGTTCGCGGTGAAGAGCGGGGGGAATTGGTTGAGTTTCCCGGAATGGCCGCCCGCACGACGCAAAAGATCGTTCTTGCGGCGCTCGGGGGAAGCGTTGCCACAACCAACGAAGGTCTTGCGGCGGACGTTGTCGTTGTCCGGAACTGGGATGAGCTAAACGCTCTAGGGAGAGAAAAGGTAGAAGGAAAGATCGTTCTCTTCAACAACAAGTTCGATTCGGAGATGGCAGCAAGCGGATTCGGTATAAACGCGTACGGGCAGGCGGTGCAATACCGTGGAGGCAGCGCGATCGCAGCCGGCCGTCTGGGTGCGGTGGCGGTTCTCGTCCGTTCGGTGGGTGGTTCGCAGAATAGGCTTGTACATACCGGTTCGACGCGATATGACGCGAACGTCAAACCCATACCAGCGGCCGCCGTATCGAATGAAGATGCCGCAACGATCGCCTACCTTTCGCGCATGGGGACAGTTCGCCTGAGACTCTTGTTAACGCCGAAGACGCTCCCAAATGCCATCAGCTACAACGTCATCGCCGATCTGAAAGGAACTGATAAACCGGGAGAGATCGTTATTGTATCGGGTCACCTGGATTCCTGGGACCTGGGCACGGGAGCTCTGGACGACGCCGTCGGCGTTGCGGTATCAATGCAGGTCCCGAAGCTGCTGAAGCAGCTGAATCTCAAACCAAAGCGAACGATTCGTGTGATCGCTTACATGAACGAGGAGAACGGACTTGTCGGTGGGACGACCTACGCGCGGGAGGAGAGCGCCAATTTGGCGAATCACTTTGCGGCAATCGAAAGCGATCTCGGAGCATCGCACCCGGTCGGTATTCTGTTCACGGGAAAAGCGGAGGCCCTACCTTTTCTCGCACCGGTGACGGCGGTTCTTCGCGAACAGGGATCAGGAATTTCCCAATTGCAGCCCGGCGGTGTCGGCGCGGATATCGGCCCACTGACCCAGCAGGGTGTGCCATCATTCGCACCGTTTTTTGATACCCGGACCTATTTCAACTACCACCATACAGAAGCTGATACCTTCGACAAGGTCGATCCGAAACATTTGGCGGAGACCGGATCGGTGATGGCCGTGCTCGCTTATGCCCTGGCAAATCTCGAACAGCCGTTGCCACGCTAGTTTGATGGAGTGATTCTTAGTTGTTAAAGTGAGCCTATGAACAGACCGCCACCATATTTTCCTCAGAACCAATTGTCGCCGCCGGACGAGAAGCGCTACCGCCGATTTAAGATCTTCGTTGGTCTCTCCATCGCATTGCTGGTGGTGATCCTGGCGGGAGTTGGCTACGGCATCTACTACCTGATCTCTTACCTCACCCCGTAAAAAAGAGCGTCCCAAGAGGAACGCTCTTCTTTTCGTAATTGGACTGATTCTTACCGGTTGTTGAGACTGCTGACCTTGCCGGCATTCGCCTTCACGCGTGCCGCCTCAAGTGTCAACTGTCTTGCCTGCGGAAGAAGCTCGATCGCTTTTTTCAACTGGGTGTCGTACTCATTCGAAACCTGCAGCGACGTCGTCGTTCCGTAAGCAGCAGTGACAAGTTCGGAACGAAGTATCCGTTCGACAAACTCGCGTTCACGGTCGATCTGCGTCGGGGTGTACCTGTACTTTTCGACCGCAAAGGTTTTGAAGGCCTGATACATGCTCTCCGTAATCGGGAAGTCGCTCGCCTTGATGTCGTAATCAAAGATGATCGGTCTGTCGACTCGATTGGATTCATGCCCCTTCACACGACCTGCGGACAGATCCAGGGCAAATGCGAAGATCGGATTGTTCAGTTTTTGCTGGAAGCGGGCCCGTTCGATCGTGATGGTGTCGGGTTTTAACTCGACATCAGGTGCGATCCCGCCGCCCGAATAAACCGTCCTTCCTGCATCCGTTTTGCTCTCCGCTCCACGCGGGGCCTTAGGAGTAGACGTTTCGTCAGCCTGAATCCCGCCGTTGGTGTAGTAGTCGTAGAGATTCCCGTTCGAGTAATCGCGCTGTATCAGCCTGCCCGACGGCGTTTCGTACTTGGCTATCGTCAGCAACAGCATGGAACCGTAATCGAGGACGAACGGGTTCTGCACAAGCCCTTTTCCAAATGTGTTCTCGCCAACGATCAAAGCGCGGTCATGGTCCTGAAGAGCTCCGGCCAGAATCTCGGAGGCCGAGGCGGAATTTCGGTTGACGAGAACCACAACCGGCATCCGCTCCGGATTCGGGTTTTCAGCTTTGTAAGGTTCGGTCGTCCCGTCGAGGCGGCCCTTCTGCGTAAACACAGTTTGACCTGTTTCGAGGAAAGTATTCGCGACGCGATAGGCCTGTCCCACAAGTCCGCCGCCGTTGTTCTTAAGATCGAGTACGAGCTGCCTCATCCCAGCTGCCTTCAGCCTCTTCATTGCTTCGGCAAATTCGGCATACGTCGTCTGATTGAACCCACCCGTCATGGCGATGTATCCCACACCCGGGCGGATCATGTATGCCTCCGAGATCGACGGCTGTGCAACAGCATCCCGAATTATCTCCACCGATTCACGCTTGCCGGTGGCATAGCGTTCTACGACCAGCTTTGCCGAAGTGCCGCGTGGTCCCCGGAGGTGATTCCGCACCTCTGAGAACGGTTTGCCAAGCATCGACGTTCCGTTTACTTCGACGATCTTGTCGCCGTACCGGAGACCGGCCCGATGGGCGGGAGCGGTATCGAACGTCGCCTTGATATACGTCGCGATAACATTGCCTTTCTCGTCACTCAGATCGCCGATCGTCGCGCCGATGCCGTAATACCGCGAGCTTTGATCGGTCCGGAACTGCTCGAATTCCTTTGCATCGAAATAGTTCGAATGGGGATCGAGCGTATGAAGCATTCCGTCTATCGACGATTTGAATATCTCGTTGTAGCTGATCTTTTTACCGACGACGTGATTGCTCTCGATCACCGACAAGGCTTCGGCGATATCCTGCTCGATATTCTGGACAGTTACAGCCTTCGTGCTTTTCGGCGAAGAGATGGTAACCTTCGGACCCGATTTAGCGACACTTGTTCCCGGTGTTCCCTGGGAAAAGGCATTTGAAATAATGAATAAGGAAAGAGCGAAGCTGGTAAGGAAGTAAGAAAGCTTTTTCACTACGGAATCTCCTGAAAATCTAGTGAACCCTGAAAACGATCTCGAAAATAATAACACCCATTTGAGGAAATTGATACGGAAATAGTTGCTTCGAGGTTTGTAAATCATTGCGTCGATAGGGCCGAGGATTACTTTGGCGTTTTCCTCTTTTGAGCTACACTTTTTTCTGCTTTCCAGTTTATCCGGAGGATAATTCAAATGTTGATTCGCATATTGGTTGCCGTCGCAACCAGCGTGATCTTTGCGGGCACGATGCTGGGCCAGACCAAGCTCCTACGCTTCCCGGACATTCACGGCGACCGCGTAGTCTTCACATACGGCGGCGATCTTTGGACGGCATCCACCAACGGTGGGACCGCAACACGCCTAACTGCCCACCCAGGCGTTGAAACTTACGCTAAGTTTTCGTCCGACGGCCGCTGGATCGCCTTCACTGGTCAATACGACGGCGATGAGCAGGTTTATGTGATGCCATCGACCGGCGGCGAACCAAAGCAGCTGACGTTTTATCCTTCCCGCGGACCACTGGCTCCCCGCTGGGGCTATGATAACCAGGTTCTAGGATGGACACGGGACGGAAAGATCTTTTATCGCGGCGGACGCGATTCCTGGTCTTTACCGATCGCACGACTGTACACCGTTTCTCCAGATGGCGGTCCCTCCGATCCGCTTCCGATGCCGGAAGCAGGTTCGGGTGCGTTTTCACCGGATGGGTCGAAGATGGTCTACTCGCCGAGGTTCCGCGACTTCCGCCCGGAAAAACGATACAGCGGAGGCCAGGCGAACAAGCTTTACATCTACGATCTTCGGACGAACGATACCGTCTTGATCTCGGACAGTCCGTTCGCGAGCCGCGATGCGATGTGGGTCGGAGACATGGTCTATTACAACACCGATAAAGACGGGAAGTTCAACCTCTACGCTTACGACACCACGTCGAAGAAGACGACACAGGTAACAAAGAACCGAGATTGGGATATCCGCTGGCCCGCGTCCGATGAACAGGGACGGATCGTATACGAGCGCAACGGGGAGCTCGAGATCCTGGACGTCAGCTCAAAGAAGGCTACGAGAGTCGGCATCACCGTTCCCGACGACGGGATCAACAAACGCCCCCGGCAGGCATCGGTCGCGAATCGGATTTCATGGTTCGGCCTGAGCCCTAAGGGCGAGCGGGCCGTGTTCAGCGCCCGGGGCGACATCTTCACCGTTCCCATCGAAAAAGGCGGCGCGAGAAATCTTACGCGATCTTCCGGGGCTCACGACCGGTTTCCGACGTGGTCACCGGATGGACGCTGGATCGCGTATATGTCGGATCAGAGCGGCGAGGACGAGGTCTGGATCGTCGCCCAGGACGGCTCCGCGCAACCGCAGCAGCTAACGACGGGCGGCTCGGCACAGCGTTACGCTCCGCAATGGTCTTCCGACAGCAAGAAGATCGTCTTTGGTGATAAGGATGGCCGGGTATATGTCGTGACGGTTGCGACAAAGCAGATGCAGCAGATCGTCGATGCCCCGAACGGTCAGATCACCGACTACGAGTTTTCGCCTAAAGGGAATTTTGTGGCGTATACGATGGGGGGGCGGAACGGGGTTGCGTCGGTTCACATTTGGAGCGCCGAAGAAAACAAGAACTATCGAGTAACGCCGGAGATGTTTCAGGCCCATGATCCGACGTGGGATCCGAATGGCGGCTACCTGTATTTCCTTAGCGACCGCGAATACGCGCCCCTTATCTCCACGGCCGAGTTCAACTACGCGACGAATCGATCGGATTATGTCTATGCAATTGCCCTAAAGAAGGATTCAAAGAATCCGTTTCCGCCTGAAAGCGACGAGGTCGCGATAACGGAAGAAAAGAAGGAGGGTGCTCCCTCACCGTCTCCGTCACCATCGCCGTCCTCTTCACCTGCCGCAGCTTTGGCTGTCGCGGCAGAAAGAATCGATTTCGACGGAATTGAAAAACGTGCCGCGAAGGCTCCGCTTGGGGCAGACAACTACGGCGGCCTTGTCGCTACGAAAGGTCACCTCGTTTACAGTATCAATTCACCGTTCTATTACGGTCGACAACCCGATACTCAATCTTCCGTCCGTATCTTTTCGCTGAAAGACCGCAAAGAAACTACGCTGCTATCCGGCACCGGTGCGATCGCGCTTTCTGCTGACGGTTCGAAACTGATGTCGGTCTTACAGGGAACGTTCCTCACGATGGACGCCAACCCCGCCGGCGAAAGATCGAGAAAGAATATCTCGACCGCCGGCCTGGTTACCGAGATCGACCCAGCGAAGGAATGGCGTCAGATACTCTTTGAAGTGTGGCGCCAATATCGCGATTGGTTCTATGCACCGAATATGCACGGCTATGACTGGGCCAAGATCCGCGACGAATATGTGAAGTGGCTGCCCTATGTGAATCACCGTTCCGATCTGAACTACCTGCTATCGGAAATGCAGTCCGAACTAGCGGTGCAGCACGCATACATCGACGGGGGCGATTTCAACCTTCCGCCGCGGGTGCGCGTGGCTTTGACTGGTGCCCGATTTGAGGTGGATCCTGCGGCGAGACGCTACCGCATCTCGAAAATACTTACCGGTCAGAACGAAGAAGACATCTATCGCTCGCCCTTCACGGAGGTCGGTTCCGAGGCCAGGGTGGGCGAATACGTGCTTGCGATCAACGGCGAAGATGTGACAACTGACCGGGATATCTACTCTTACCTTCGTGGTAAGGCCGACAGCACGGTCACGTTCACCCTGAACAGTGCTCCGACGTTGCAAGGTTCGCGGACCGTTACCATCAGACCTGTAACAAGTGAATCCGACCTTGTCTATCTTGACTGGGTGATGGACAACCGACGCCGTGTCGACCAGCTTTCCGGCGGACGACTTGGTTACCTGCACATACCGGATATGGGAGCCGCCGGCATCCGCGAATTCATCAAGTGGTATTACCCGCAGCTTCGCAAAGAAGGTCTTGTCGTCGACGTTCGTGCGAACGGTGGCGGGAACGTGTCGCGTATGTTGATCGAGCGTCTCCGTAGAAAGGTCCTCGGCATCAACTACAACAATTACAGCGAGGACGGTAACACGTATCCCGACGGCGCTTTCATGGGACCGATGATCGCCTTGCTGAACGAGAACTCGGCTTCGGACGGAGACATCTTTCCGTACATGTTCCGCGAAGCGGGTCTCGGTCAGTTGGTGGGTAAGCGAAGCTGGGGTGGCGTGGTCGGCATCAGCAATCGTGGCACACTCATCGATGGCGGGATCGTCAACGTCCCCCAGTCGGCCCTCGCGAACCCGAAAGGTGAGTACATCATCGAAGGATACGGCGTCGATCCCGACATCGAAGTCGAGAACGACCCCAAGTCCGTGCTCGCTGGCCGCGATCCGCAGCTTGAAAGAGCGGTCGAGGAATTGATGAAGAAACTCACATCGCCGGTGAAGCTCCCCCCGAGACCGAAAGACCCGGTCAAGACCGGAAATTGATCCCGGCTTTTAAAGATAGATGATAGCTGTTAGCTTAAAGCTGACAGCTATCGTTGTCTCAGTTTAGATAACAAATGTCTCACCTTCTCGAAGTTCAAAATCTGCAGACACATTTCCCCACGCGCGCCGGTGTCGTAAAAGCGGTCGACGACGTTAGTTTTTACATCGACGAGGGCGAGCTACTGGGACTAGTTGGTGAATCGGGCTCTGGAAAATCGATCACGGCGCTCTCGGTAATGCGTTTGATAGCCCCACCCGGAAAGATCGCCCGCGGATCGTCGATCAGGTTCAAGGGGGAGGAGCTTACAACGGCACCGGACGATCGGATGCGTGATATCCGGGGCAACGACATCGCGATGATCTTCCAGGATCCGATGACGTCACTTAATCCGGTGTACACGGTAGGGGAGCAGATCGCTGAGGCTTTGCGACTTCATCGACACCTGGACAGAAAAGCGGCGTGGGCCGGGGCCATCGAAGCAATGAAAGAGGTGGCGATCCCGTCTCCCGAGCGACGTGCAAATGATTATCCGCATCAGCTATCGGGCGGCATGAGGCAGCGGGTCATGATCGCGATGGCTTTGGCCTGCAACCCGGAGCTGCTCATCGCGGACGAGCCAACCACTGCGCTCGATGTAACGATCCAGGCACAGATACTTGAACTTCTCGATGAACTACGTCGAACACGCAGGCTCGCCGTGCTTCTGATCACGCACGACCTCGGAGTTGTTGCCGAAACCGCCGATCGGGTCTGTGTGATGTACACAGGAAAGATCGTTGAAGAATCTGGCGTAGAAGAGATCTTCGAGAAGCCGAAGCATCCGTACACCCAGGGCCTGCTTCGTTCCGTACCGAAGCTGACCGCGCACGATATCGAACGTCCAACGCGTCTAAAAACGATCGAGGGTGTTGTGCCAAGTCCG
>DASUSJ010000144.1:0-21004 GCA_036375155.1 Pyrinomonadaceae bacterium | reverse complement strand
ACCCTCACGAGTGTTCCTAAAAGCCGCTGGTCCGAGACTACTTTCCGAGCCGGATTTCACCACCGGGGCGACTTATAGGCCCGGAAACGGGGCAAACCGTTTCCTTTTTTGGCTACTAAAAAACGTTTTTAGTTCGACAATATTAACCGAGCCGCACAGACAAGTCAATAACTTTTTCAGCAGTGGGGCATCAATTCTGCTAAATCGATTTATGCGGCAATTTTACAAAGAATTTCGCGTATTCGTACGCGATCTCCTCCCCTGTACGTGTGTTTCGATAGGCCTTTTCCTGATGTGAGATGTCGCTTATTTCACCAGCGGACATTGATCCATAAGTTTCCAGCACCCAGTTGATTGCTTGCCGTTCGGGCTCTGACAGTAGGTCATTTGTACGGGTATCACCGACTCCAACGGCATCGGCGGAACCATGTTTTGAGATCTGAATGATCCCGTAGTGATTCAAGGCCTCCAAGGTTTCTTCGTACCCATCAGGAACCGGACCGTATGGCAAGTGAACATAACGCGAACCAGAGATTGAGTTGCCGTGTAAATAGTAGTTAACAAAATCGGCGTAAAAAAGAAGCTTGTTCAGCTTTGTCTTATACAGATCCGAGCTTCGCTCCGCCATATACGAGATCATCGCCGCCATTTTGTCGATCGAGAACGCCCTATTTCCGTTGAACGTATTCGCGAGTTCCGGCCGCGCCTGAGCAAAGTCGAGAACTTTTTCGCTCGTCCGTTTGGCGTCATCCAACATCCGCGCAAAGTCCCGAGCGTCATCCCAGCTGGGTGACGTGAGGCGCTCGACGGCATCCTCAAAAAGAGTATCCAGCCTCGAGCCAAGCCAGGTTATAACGGAGCTTCTGATCGCTGCCTCCGAGTAATCCGTGCCGCAATCGGCCTTTATAGATTCGCGGAGCTCCGAAACCAACGGTTTCAGACGCGACTCAGGAATCTCAAATCTCAGGGTGCTTATCTCCATACGCACTTGCATCCTAGCGCGTCTGGAAATGCCTGTAAATATTTAACAGAAAAGAGGTTTAAGGAAAGCATTCGCTTAAAAACTGGGAATGTCCTTAAGCTTTTAGGACGTATCTGTTCCGGTCTTTAGCGCTTCGAGCGTTGCATACAGATCATCGTCGCGAGCATCGTCGCGCAAAGATTTCCGTCCGCGAAGGCATCCGCGGAGCAAACTGTCAATGTACGTCCGGGACGTTTTACTTCGGCTCGGGCCTTTATTAATTCACCTTTCGCCGGAGCGAGTAAATTGACTTTGAACTCGACGCTGAGTACAGATGCATCGGCAGGCATAAGGCTGTGGGCCGCGTACCCGCAGGCGCTGTCAAGGACCGTCGTGACGATGCCGGCGTGCATATAACCGTCCTGCTGCGTCAGGTCCGCGCGCATCGGAATTTCGATCTCGACCAGACCTGGTTCCACCAGCACCAGGTGCCCGCCGATCATCCGCATCACACTTTGGCGGGCAAAACTTTCACGCACCCGTTGGACGAACCCCGTATCGGCCGCCTCGAATCTGGTTTTCATTTCCTTTTCAGCGGAATTGATATACAATCTCGCAAACTCAAAATACCATATGCTGTTTCTCTCCCAGTCAGCCGCCGTGTATGGTATCGACGCGATCATCGTCGATATCGAAGTCAACCTACAACCCGTCGCTAAAGAAGACCAGCCGAGCGTGACGATCGTCGGCCTTCCGGATACCGCCATTCGAGAATCGCGTGAGCGCATCCGTGCCGCAATCACGAACAGTAGCTACTTCTTTCCCTTCCACAAGGCGACGATCAATCTAGCCCCTGCGGATGTGCGTAAGGAGGGCGCGAGTTTCGACTTGCCAATCGCTCTCGCGATACTCGGGGCAAACGGGGATCTGGCTGGTCTCTCGAACTTGAATAGTCTCCTAAGTGTCGGGGAGCTTTCACTCGACGGGCGTGTTCGCCCCGTACGTGGTGCCTTGTCAATCGCATTAACTGCGCGAGAGGTCGGCGTAAAGCACGTCCTCCTTCCTGAGGAGAACGCAACGGAGGCCGCCGTCGTGCAGGGCATCAACGTGTACCCGGTCCGAGATCTACGCGAAGCCGCTCTGCTGGTGCAAGAGCTGGACGCGGGTGACAGAACCCGTGTCGAACCGCTCCAGCTCGATATCGCCGAGTTTAAGGAGAATGGCCATCACTACCGCGTGGACTTTTCTGAAGTGCGTGGACAGTCAACAGCAAAACGGGCACTTGAAGTTGCGAGTGCCGGGGGCCATAACATTCTTTTCATCGGTCCTCCCGGGTCGGGGAAAACGATGCTCGCGAAGCGCCTGCCGACAGTGCTTCCACCGCTCGAGTTTGAGGAAGCGCTGGAGATAACCAAAATTCATTCCGTTGTCGGGCTGACCGGCCGTTCTGGCCTACTTACCGAACGGCCATTCAAATCTCCGCATCACACGGTCTCGCAGGCCGGGCTTATCGGGGGCGGATCGATACCGCGGCCAGGTGAGGTATCGCTTGCACATCTGGGAGTGCTCTTCCTCGATGAACTTCCCGAGTTTGACCGGAGCGTGCTCGAGGTTCTGCGCCAGCCGATGGAGGATAAACAAGTTACGATCTCGCGCGCCGCAACCTCGCTGACCTTTCCGGCGAACTTCACGCTAGTCGCATCAATGAATCCATGTCCATGCGGATACTTCGGCTCTAGCTCGCGGCCCTGTACATGTAACGAATTCCAGATCAAGCGATACGTGAGCAAGGTCTCCGGCCCGCTCATGGATCGCATCGACATCCACGTCGATGTCCCTGCGGTAAAGTTCGACGAGCTTAGAGGCAAGGGTGTGCCGGCCGGCGATCCCTCTCCGCTGATCCGCGAACGGGTGATGCGAGCCCGGGATATCCAGCTTGCAAGATTTACCGGCGAAGGGATCTACTCGAACTCCGCCATGTCGCCCCGAGACATACGCGTTCACTGCGTCCTCGACGACGAGTGCGAGGCACTTTTGGAACAGGCAATGCGACGGCAGGGGTTGTCGGCACGAGCGCACGACCGGATCCTGAAAGTTGCGCGCACGATCGCCGATCTTGCCGGAAGCCGCGACATCCAACCGCCGCACATCAGCGAAGCGATCAATTATCGATCGCTGGATCGAAATTACTGGGTTTAGTTTCGAAGCCGGAAGCTGGAGTACGTTTCTTAAATTGTCAGGAGGTTCTGCCTGTGAAAAATGCACACCATCGAAAATGGGTTAGCTCCATGCAGAATTCTCGGGCTGCAGCCCGGAGTTGTGGTCAACTGTAACCACGAGCCGAAACTCGCGGCATTTTACAGTTCGTGCCAATTTAGAGCGTGCGCAATTTAGACGGATCCAGGATCGACCTCAATTATCTTTTACCTTCGATTTACAACCTCCCGCAACCAGTCGTTCACAACACAATCGATCACAAGATGCACGCGTTCACCGGAGCCGTTGTTGCGGACGCTATGCGGCAGGTTGAAGTTCAGGTACCAGGCTTCACCCTCCTTCATTTCCACTCTTTCGCCGTCGAGATAGAACTCAACTTCGGTGCTCGTCTTGATCGGTATGTGGACGCGTGCGAGGCCGTCTTCATAACTCAGTTTGTAATCCCGATGCTCGCGGATCACGGCGCCCGCTCCGAGCCTGAGGAACCTGACCGCTTCGGTCCGGCATTGAAATACACGAAGGACATCCGAGACGGAGGGACAACGTGAAAGAGTTTCCGTATCCTCGTAAACTTCAGCCGTCGGATCCGGGTAAAGTGCGACATGAGCGCCGACCGGCGCACGCAGGGCGACGCCGCTCCAATCGCCTTCGTAATACTGCGTGTTGAAGTGTGGGGTCCACTCCGTGGGCGCGAGCGACTGAAGATCACGCTTGAGCGGCCCGGTATCGAAACTGAACGGAAGTTTGAGTGTCGAGATCATGATGCATTCAAGCGAACCCTTTCTAACTCGCAATAGAGCGGCTTGATCCGCCCGGCCGCACGACGAACGGCATCCGTCGCTTCCTCTCGTTTCTGTTCGCTATCAGGCTCAAAAAACAACTGCGGTGTCTTAGCATTGAAATTCGCTGCTTTGAGCATTTTGGAAATGTCGTCGTTATCGAACGCCACGCCAAAATGATCGGCTACCACGGAAGTTACGGCCTCCGGCAACTGCGAATAATTTACAAGTAAAGCGTTCGCATTCCTTGCATGCGTTATCCCAGCTTCGCAAATCCTTTCCAGGATCCGTGCGCAATATTCCTCTGCGGGAATCTCTAAAGCTTCAGCTAATGCAATACCAGGCATGAACTTGTCGAGATTGCCCGGGATCATGTGCGAACCCCTCTGCCTCAGTTGCGAAACGATTACTTCGACCGGGTTCCTGTACAAAAAGATCCACGGGACGGAAGGGAAGGCCGATTGGATCAAATCGAGATCGAGCGTGCTCCAGCTGTCGAACTTTATGAAAAAATATTGTTCCCGATCGAACCGTTTCTGTCCGAGCGCGCCGACGATCCATTTCAACCACAAAGCTCGCTGATCGTCGTCTGAGTCGGCAGGCTTAGCGTTCAGAACAGAGTCGATCGGCGGTGCTTCGGAAATGACAATGTTCTTATCTACAGCCGCAAGCATTTGCGATACGAGCGTTGAGCCGCAACGCGACATATGAAAAATGAAGCCGGTCGGTGGAATGCCGGGACTCTTGTCAACTAACTCACCAACGCATTCTATCGAGGTTCGATGTCTGAACATTCGGCTGAACGGCATGCGAAACTGCTGTCGGATCGTGTCCTCGAAAAAGGGTCGGGTGAATCGTGACGAGCCCATGTAGCACCAGTCGACAGCGGGTGGCGAACCATGGTTCGAAACTTCCACCGGTACCCAGCGACGCAGGTCTGCAGGCTTCGGGTGTGAGAACTCGAGTCCATTCGGCACCCGCAGTGCGGGTGGCATAGAGGTCTCCACTTCGGCCATCGTGACCGCCAGACCGAGTTCGGCACCGATCTCGGTCAAGCTCGAGATAAACTCGAGTTTGTCGGTCATATCTCGCAGCCGTTCTTGTAGCGGAGGACTCCGGAGCACCGCGTATCGGAGTTGTTCCAAACCTTTCTGAGAACCATTGCTACTCATTCTCTTGATTTACATAGTCGGCGCGAAGCAGCCCTTTTGCGAGAAGGTAATCGATTATTCTATGGGCGTTCTCCTCGGCACTGTCGGTAACCGTGTCGATAACGATCTCGGGCGACTGCGGTTCCTCGTAAACGTCGTCGACACCGGTGAAATTCTCAATGTCGGCCTGCCGTGCCTTGGCGTACATTCCTTTGGGGTCGCGCTGTTCGCAAACTTCAAGCGGAGTCGAGACGAAGATCTCGATGAAGTTGCCCCCGATCATTCTCCGAACTTCGTTCCTCGTTTCACGGTACGGGCTGATCGCAGCACATACCGCGACACCGCCGTGGCGGACGACCTCAGACGCAACGAAGCCGATTCGCCGGATATTCGCGTCGCGGCCGGCGCGGTCGAAGCCCAGACCGACGGAAAGATTCGTGCGTACGACGTCTCCGTCGAGAAGCGTGGTGCGTCTGCCGTAGGTTGCGAGGAGTGCCGTCACGATCTCCGCGGTCGTCGATTTTCCCGACCCGCTCAAACCTGTGAACCAGATGCAGAATCCTTCGTGATGCCGCTGACGGAATGAATCCGTGAGGATCGCAGCGACCTCGGGCCGCATGAACCATTCAGGAATACGCCTTCCTTGACGCAGATAGTCTTGCCGCCCCGACGTTCCGGAAAGCGAAAAATATTTTCGGTCGCAGTGTTCATCCCGCCGCGGTTCATAGCTGTCGGCATCGGGGAAATAGACCAGCTCGTCGAAGAAAAGCATTTTCACACCGAGCTCATTCTCAAACCTCGATACGAGGTCTTGTGCGGCGAACGGTTCATAGAATGGCTGTCCATTTTCGTCGGCCCCGGGACTCGCATGATCGCGGCCGACTATGAAATGGTTTGCACCGAAATTGCGCCGGATGAGTGCGTGCCAGAGGGCCTCGCGCGGGCCCGCGAATCGCATCGCAAGCGGCAGGAGCGAGAGCAGCACGCGGCCGGGATCGTAGTATCTTTCCGCTAGGATCCTATAGGTTCTAACCCGGCAGTAATGATCGATATCGCCGGCCTTCGTGAGACCGACGACCGGATGCATCAAGAGCACGCCGCCAGTCGCATGCATCGCATGTTTCGTCATGGCTTCGTGCCCTCGGTGGAGGGGATTGCGAGTCTGGAAAGCGACAACGTTGGGATTGCCCAGCGCACCTAGCCGCTCGCGGGCAATGGCGGGCGAAAGCCTTAGCCCAGGAAAATCAAAATATCTGGGCAGCGCGAAAACACGAAGAGGACCTGAAACAAACCGGGAGCCCCAGGATGCGATCTCGGCCACTAGAGGATGCCGGATGCTTTGAGTGTCTAGAACCTTCTTCGCATACTCAAGGCGATCCCATTCGTAGATCTCCTCGACTCGCATAACCGCCAGCGGATTTTGTTTCGTGTCGACTAAGGTGATGTCCGAGCCTTCTTCGATGTTCGTTGCCTCGGCGACGGGAAGTGTGACTGGTATCGGAAAGATATGGCCAGTGGCTAGACGCATGTCGCGAATTACGGACTCGTAGTCAGCTTTGCCCATGAATCGATCGAGCGGCGAGAATGCCCCGGTCGCGAGCAGCTCCAGATCGCACACACTGCGCTGCGAGAGCCGACTAACAGGCAGCGATCTGGCGAGGTCCCGCAGCTCCGCGGCCTCATCGGCCTCCGCGACCAGGTTCTTCAGATCGCCTCCGTGAGGAGATATGAGCCCTGCGCCTTTTATTGTCGTTGTTGTTTGGGTCATGCCATCCGCGACCAATCGTAAAATTTTACAATGCTGTCGCGGCGATAATCTAAAATTTAGATTGCCGCGAGCTTTGGCGGGACCGAACTTCGAAAAGTTCTCGGACTTCAGCTCACCCATCATTCTTTATCGAGTATAGCCCCGCACTCTCTGCATTCTGTTCCACTAGCTAGAGCAAGCGGCTATTCAACGTGTGGCAAAAAAAAGCGAGGCTGCCTTTTCAAGCAGCCTCTTTATTAATTCCAACGGAAATTACGCTAAGGAATTCGATCCGATAGCCGGTTCGTTGCTTTGCCCGGCACGCCACGCGACCCTCCTTCTTCAATGAAGTCGATATCAGCCAGGTCCTCGTTCACCGTGACGGCCCTCGTCTGGAACTGGTAGCGTTTGTGCCGTACCGAGATAAGGTAACTCTGCCCGGAAGGCACGCTGGTGAAGTGATAGTAGCCAAACGGATTCGTCACGGCTGACATCACGCTTCCGGCTTGGTCCTGCATAGTGACGTGGGCACCGCCGACCCCGCGGCCGCTAAGATCCATCACACGACCGGAAACCGCTGCGTTCGCGGCAGTCGGCCCCGTGACCACCTGTACCAGCGGTGCACTGTTGTTATTGCTCGCGTTGAAGTTTACCGTGCCGCTGTACGCCGCTGTGATGTTGTAGCTCGCCGCGACCGTGAACGTAAGCTGACAGGTCGCCTGACCGCTTGCGTTGAGAGCAGTATTCGCGCAAAAGGCCTGTCCGTCCCGGAAGAACGTAACAGTACCGTTAGCCCCGACCATGGCGGCACTTGGAGCCTGGGCCGCGACAGTCGCGGTGAAAGTTACCTGTTGACCCGTGTTGGATGGGTTGAGATTGGAGCTAACGACCGTGGACGTGTTAGCCGGGTTCACCTGCTGGCCGCCCGCAAGTGAGCCGCTGCTTGCACTAAAGCCGCTTGGTACGTCACCCGCGTACTGGGCGGTGATAGTGTGATTACCAACCGAGAGTGACGAGATCATTACCTGTGCCTGGCCCGAGACGTTCAATGCAACCGGTCCTCCGATCGGCGTCGCTCCATCAAAGAACTGCACATTGCCACTTGGAGTGCCCAAGCCGGCCGTTGCAACGGTCGCCGTGAACGTGACGGGCTGACCGAAGACCGACGGGTTGGCGGACGAGGTGACAGTTGTGGTCGTCGTCGCCGGCGCCAGCGTAAATGTAAGACTCCAGCCGGTCAGCGTTGTATTTCCGCCGTTACCCTGATCTTCCACGGCGTAGAGACTCCACGTCCCGTTTGGAACGATGCCATTAAACACGTTGGCGAATGTACCCGCACCTTCGGGTGCCGCCGGATTGTACGGGCCGGCTGGCGCCGGCGCTGGGAAGACGTCCGGGTCGCCCGTGTAGGACGTGGGACGGAATGTCCCGCTTGTCAGAGTCGTGCTGTCGGGAAGCTGGCTTGCAGCCGCATCGTCAAGCGTAAGATTGACGCCGCTGATGGCGTTCGTTCCGCCGGCATCACCCATGAACAAGAACTTCTGGCCGCCCGGTCCGACGAGCAGAAGGTCAAAGTGGTCGGGTGCCGTGGTTGTCAAACCGTTCAATGAGACGGTCACCTTCGTGATGGTTCCACCGAGTCCCGTGACAAAGATCCGTGACGGGTACGGGCTTGCCACCGAAGCGTCATTGATAGTAATGCCGCCGTTGTTTGCGAAGTTTGTCCCGGTCCTTACCGTCGGACTGTTGATTTGCTGAACGGTGCTGCCGGTACTAATGTTGAACACCCCCGGTGAGCCGTTATAGTCAGCAGAGATGGTGAGATCACCCTGCGGCAATGTGCCCGCCGAAACATTGCATGTCGCCACCCCGCTTCCGTTAACGGGAACCGCATTGCAAAGGACGGTTAGACCGTGACGGAACGTTACGGTACCAGTGTTGACGGTGCTGGTACTGGTCACGGTTGCCGTGAACAGCACCGCTTGATTCGTAAAGGCCGGATTCGGCGAACCGCTAACCACGGTCGTTGTAGGTGCGGCTGTGGTGGTTATAAATGTCAAACTCCAGCTACCGACGGTCGAGGTACCGCCGCCGCCGCCGTCGTCGATCGCAAACAGACTCCATGTTCCGTTCGGTGCGGCTCCGCCGAAGACCGTCGCCAGTGTCGATGACCCAGCCGGTGGAGCTGATGGATATGGTCCAGCCGGGGCCGGGGCCGGAAACGTGTCCGGATCTACAGCGTAATCGGTCGGCCTGAATGTTCCGCTCATGAGCGCGCCGCTGTTCGGTAGTTGGCTCGCGCCGGCATCATCAAAAGTCAAAGTTGCGCCAGCGGTTGCCACTGCTCCCCCTGCGTCCGACATAAAGACGTAGGTCTGCCCGCCGGGGCCACGCAGCAGAAAGTTGATGTCGTTCGTCCGCGGCGCTGAAAAATTAGTCAGGGTAAGCGTGACCTTCGAGACCGTGCCGCTTAAACCCGAAACGATGATGTTCGACGGATACGGAACTGCCGGCGGGCTGGCTCCTGAATCGGAAATCGTAATTCCGCCCGGATTTGTAAACACCGTTCCGCCGCCGCTGATCACCGTCGGCGTGTTGACTGTCTGGTTGATGCTACCGTTGCTGGTCGCAAACGTGGCATTTCCGACGTATGTCGCGGTTATATTGTGAATTCGTTCGCTGAGAGTGTTCGCCGGAACGACGCAGGCCGCGACGCCACTGCCGTTGACCGGAACGTCGTTACAGAGAAGAAGAGAGGTAGTGTTGTCGAAGAAATCAACGACGCCGGTATTTACGGTGCTCGTACTCGTCGTGGTTGAGGTGAGTGTAATCGCCTGATTCGTGAATGACGGGTTCGCTGAGGACATTAACGTCGTTGTCGTCGCTGCCGCCGCCGCAACGGTGATATCCAGCGACCATCCCCCGTTAACGGTCGAATTTCCGCCGCCAGCACCATCATCATACGCATAAAGATTCCAGTTTCCATTCACACTGGCGCCGCTCAAGCCACCAAAGACCGATGTGAATGTCGCGGCACCGAACGGCTGGGCATGGTTATACGGTCCGGCCGGGGCGGGCGCAGGAAATGCAGGGCTGAGGTCAAAGTCTGTTGGTTTGAATGTACCCGAGGGAATGGCACCAGCCTGTGTCAAACCACTGGCCGCGGCATCGCTGAACGTGATAGTCGCGCCGGCGGTCGCCGTAGCTGCACCTCCCGCATCAGAAAGAAAAACAAACGTCTGGCCGCCGGGCCCAACGAGCAGGAATTGCAACTGTCCGGAACGAGGAGTATTCAGGTTCGTGAGAGTGAGCGTTATGGTTGAGATCGAACCAACTAAGCCGGAGACGCTGATAGTCGACTGCGCTGTTGCTCCGGTGTCAAGAATCGTAATGAGCGCGGGATTCGAGAAAACGACCGCGGGCGCAAGATCATCCGAACCGATCATGACTTTGTGCCGGTTGTTGTCGCCGCCGTATTGCCGATTTTGAGACGGAGCTGCACCTCGACCGTCGGTGCGAGCCGCAAGTACGACGAGAGGATTCGTGACCAGGGACAGGGTCACCAAAAATACAACAAAGGAAAGAACTCTCGACGCGCGATACCTGTAAGTTGGGATTGATCTTTTCATGATGTGTCACCTTATCGACAACTGACGTAGCACGAAGCCGAAAATGGGCGGCTCCGCATTTCAAGCACCGGAAGAAGTAAATTGGTCGGCGAATAGTACGACAGGGGAAAGGGCGAAAACGTGGAACCCTTAGATCACCCCGTATCAGAATGTGATCAGTTTCTCGACGGGAAAATGCCCTCGAGTGCGATGACGAAGTTTAATCCGAGATAGGGCTGCATTATGCTGAACGGCTGGCTTCCGCCAGTCGGCGAGACCACGCCCGGATTCATGGTGGTGTTATCCGTCGCGGTGCTGTATGCACTGACAGATTTGTTACCGTCAGTCGGGATCACGGCAGCGGCCGGATACGCGTTTGCCGGTAGCGAGTCATTCGCGTTATTTGCATTGGCTCGAAGCAGGTGATTGTGAGCGGGCATCTCCGTGATAATCATCGTGTGCGTCGTTGAGCCGGACACTTCGCCGAGGCTTACGTTCGGCAACCCCGGCCCCTGCCCAGGATGGATAGGAACACGACCCCTTAGATCGGGAAGCGCGAAGGTCGTCTGCCCGTTGCCGCCATAGGTGGTTCCAAGCAGCGAGAACAAGGCCGTATTCTGTGCGATCGACAGAATCTGTCCGTTACAAAACGCCCATCCACGCGGTTGAAAGTTAAAGCCGACAAGCATTATCTGTCCAATAAAAGGTTCTGACATTGTCCCTCCAAGAAGATCTCTGGATTCTCAATCAAAGTGAAAAATAGAAGCCCGGCGGCAACCCGGATGAAGCGGGGGGCCGAGATAACGGAATGTGCGAGCATAATACGCCTTTTCCGTACACATGCACAAGAATTTCTTGTGAAATCTTATGGCTAGGACTAGAATTCCTGTGGCTCGACGCCCAGGAGACATCCAATGCACATTACCCGCAGAAATTTTCTTCACACTATCGGTGCGGCCGCCTGCCTTGCGGCTCTGGCCGATATCAGAATCGTCTTTGGCCAAAGGACCGGCGACCCGGAACTTTTCCCGCTGCCGGCCGAAACATATTCCGACACCCTCTACTCGGTGACTGCTCGCCATTTTGGACGATTCATCGGCCGGCGTTTCACAGCGACTTCCGCTGAAGGCATTTCGACAGAGCTGGTCTTACTAGAGGTCAACCCGATCGAACGGCTGGGAAATACGACCCGCGGATTCTACGGTGAAAGCTTTTCCCTTATATTCGAGAGCCGGGCAAAACACCGCCTCTTTCAGGACACGTATAGTTTCCGCGTCGAAGGAATGGATCAGTTTTCCGCATTGCTGGTTCCCACCGGACGCCGAGGCAGGCAATACGAAATCATTATCAATCACGTTACCCGTTAGTCTCGGCCGGCTCGGTACGCAGAAAATTAAAAACAGCCTCCAGCATCGCTCCTCTCTTTCCGGATCCGATCGGAACCAGGAAGATTTGAAATGCTCCCAGCTCGTCGTGCGTCAGATCGTATAGGCCTTGCTCAGCGTTGTAAAACTCAGGCAGAAGAAACACGATCGAGAAGGATACCTGATTCGGGCGCTCCCTCGTGTCACTTACCTCGATCAGTTCGATTTCCACGGTCTTCTCTTCGGCGGCGTGCAATGTGAACTTGCTTCCGAGCGCTCCCGCAAACCGTTCGCGGCTGAATTCTTCGTTCATTGCTATTTTGAATTGTGACCGTCCCACTTCATAAAAAAGTGGGTCGCACTCTCACCTTCGACCTCGCACCCGAGCCTTTCATAGAGTCGAATCGCCGGATTTCCCTTGACTACACTTAGGCGAAATGGAACACCCAGCTGCGAACATTCGTCAAACAAGCGACGGAGGACCGCTGTGCCGATTCCAAGCGTCCTGAACCGAGGCAGCACGGCAATATCAATTCCAAAAAGATCTTCCGCCCGACGATCGATCATCAGCCTTCCCACAGGCTGCTCTTCGAATAATATGATGTCGTGGTCTGCGTCGGGAAATTCCTGTGTGTACGTCTGTTTTTGCCCGAGGTATTGAATCATCAACATCTGGCGCAATTGTGTTTCGTCGGGAAAGACCCCGGTTAGGTCGTCGCGCCCGCAAAAGTAGAGATGCTGCAAGAACGCCTCATCCTCCGGCAAGACAACGGGTCGGAGCACCACTTTTTCCGCCACTGTTTGTTGTCGATCGACCATATACGAACGCCGGGAAGTTGATCTCGGAGAACTATAGATTCGCCAGGACGGAAACGCAATCCGATCCACGAGACGTTGGACTAAAACTTACGCTTCTGCAAGAATAAGAGCACTCATGCCATATACGGTTCCGTCTTCCAATAGCGACGAATGAACGCTGAAAATCTGATCGGATTTGAAAACATTCCTCAGACGATTCCTCATTTCTGCATGGAGTCGTTCCGTCGAAACAACAAACCGGATGCGCTCGCGTATAAGATCGGCGACGCGTGGCACCGGCTGTCGGGCGTAGAGGCGATCGACCGCATAAAACGTATCGCGCTCGGTTTATCGAGCCTCGGTGTAAAAGCCGGCGACCGGATCGCGATCATCTCAGAGAATCGGCCCGAATGGTCCCTCGTCGACCTGGCAATACTTTCGCTTCGCGCGGTCAACGTTCCCATCTACACGACGCAGGCGGTAGAGCAGATCCGCTATATCCTGGAAAACTCCGGCGCGAAGATGCTGTGCATTTCGGGCAAGAAGCTTTTCAAGCATGCCGAGGAAGCGATCCGCTCGGTTGAGCATCTGGAGAAGCTGATATTTTTCGACAATGATGCGGTTCCCGAGAATGAACGTCGCGGTATCAGTCTTGATTCGGTCGAGCAACAGGGCAATAAAGCGTCCGACCCAGAGCGATCATTCGAGGATGAGCTTGCGAAGATCGGCAGTAAAGATCTCGCGACGATAATTTACACATCGGGCACGACGGGCGAGCCAAAGGGCGTCATGCTGACGCATGATAATTTCGTCTCCAACATTGTCGCGATCTCGAAAGGGCTGCCGATCAAAAACACCGACCGGAGCCTGGCAGTGCTTCCGTTATCGCATATCTTCGAGCGGACGGTTTTTTACGTGCTCTGTTCGAATGGCGTCTCCATAAACTACTGCGCATCCTTTGACCAGCTTGCCTCTCATCTGCAGGAAGTAAAACCCACGATCATGACCGCAGTGCCACGTCTCTTTGAGCAGGTCTACCACAAGATCGTGAAAAAAGGGAAAGCGGCCGGCGGCTGGAAGACAAAGCTTTTCGATTGGGCGCTCGATGTAGGACAGGATTACTGGACGGCAAAGGACATGCACAACGCGGTCTCTCCGGTTCTCGCAGCGAAACATGCGCTAGCGAGTCGGCTTGTCTTCTCAAAATGGCGGGAGGGCGTCGGCGGCAAGCTTCGGTTCTTTGTCTCGGGCGGAGCGCCGCTTTCAAAAAAACTGTCGTATGCGTTCTGGGCGGCGGGGATCCCTATCCTCCAGGGTTACGGAATGACTGAGGCGTGCGTCGTGTCAGCAAACCGCCCGTACGACAATAAGGTTGGATCGATCGGCACCCCGTTCGAAGGAATAGAAATGAAGATCGCCGAGTCGGACGGCGAGATCCTCATCCGCGGCCGAAACGTTATGCAGGGTTATTACAACAATCCGGAGGAAACCGCCCGCGTGATCGATGACAAGGGTTTTTATCACACCGGGGACGTCGGTTATGTAGACAAGGACGGACACTTTTACGTCACCGACCGTTTGAAAGATCTCTTCAAGCTTTCGAACGGAAAATACGTAGCGCCGCTGCAGGTGGAAAGTCTGTTGAAGCAGAGCCCGCTGATTTCGCAAGCGGTTGTTGTCGGAAGCGGGCGTAAACAGGTCGGAGCTCTCGTTGTTCCGGATTGGGAAGTCTTAAAGGAAGAATTAAAGGAAGAAAAGATCTCGGTCGACGGCCGCAGCCGCGAAGAATTATGTGAGGATCCGCAGGTCGTCAAGTTCGTTCAGCGCGACGCGATCGAACTCACGCGTGAGCTCAGCGATTACGAACGTGTGAAGCGAGTTTATTTACTTCCCAGAGAATTCTCGATCGACAAAGGTGAAATGACGCCAACGCTCAAGATCAAGCGCAGCGTGATCGACGAAAAATACGAAGAAGCTATAGACGAGATCTGCGGAAGCTAAGCGGACCTATCGATTAGGCGATAAAGCGGCGTTAAGTCTCGCTTTTTTTTCAAAAGGGCTTCGGCGAGCTCCATCAGGGGTGCGGGGATCTTCTCAGCCTCAACCTTTTCATCGATCGGTGGATATAAACGGTAAAGTTCGACCTCGGCCAAACAGAATTCACAAACCGAAACGTGGTATTCGATACCGCCGTCAGTTACCCGCCGCCTGCGGCCCTCGACAAATGCCAGTATCTCCTCCGACGTCGGGCATTCTTTGTTCTTACAAAAGTTTCGCATTCAGCTGAACCGAACCGATCAACGCGTCAGTTCGCAAACTCCGCCCACCGGCGAGTCTTCATTTGCTTCGTATTATGTGGTTACGTCAAGAATAAAACCGTAATCGACCATTCATTCCAAAACTTACGGCGAGCGCGCCTAAAACCGGACGCTCCTCCGAGGGAACCCAAGGTTGGAAATTCGAAAGCTGAAGAACGCCAGAGTGCCGTTAAACATTGGCCAAAAAGGTATTGCCCAAATAAACAATAACTGCTACTATCTTAGCTGTCGGTAGCGAGGAGCTCCGGTCCACGTACCCACCAGCCAGAAATTGACTCACCTGCTCGGCAGTCGATTTATCAAGTTTCTTCTACCAAAACCAAATTGCGAAAACAAATCGGACGACCGATGCGATTACATCGCTTGCGTGAGCTCTGCCTTCGCCTGATCGCAATATCTTCTTATGAATTCACCCAAATCGCAGGAGCGTCTGCCGCGATCAATCCAAAACAAGCAGGTTAAGGTCGGTAAATGGAACGATAGCCTTAATGCGTCTGACGTCAATCAGATCTGGCTCGAGCTTCACCGCATCGTCTCCTCCCACCCGCTTGTTCGCGCGTCAAAGCGTGCAGGGTTTCTCGTCGAAGAGGGAAGATATAACGCTTACACCGATCTCACACAGGAACTTTTCGTAGCACTGCTCAGCAAAGAGCGATTTCAGCACTACCTCGACACCGGCATGTCTGACGCCGAGGTCGAGGCCGAGATCAGCCAGATCGAGCTGACGAACATGCTCACCGCTGAGCTCCGGAAGCGATATCCAGAATCATATCGCCTCGCCCGCCGGATCTCGACACTCATCCAATCCAGCGAAACGTTCAAACGATTCGACAATGTCGGCAATCCCGAAGCTCACCGGCGATTGGCAGACAGGCTTTACGGCCTCGCCGATTGGCCGGTCGAAAAGATGCGCCGAGACGTTCAGGAGATGGACGAGCGCGTGAAGGCAGTTTCATTTCACAAGCGTGATACTCGAATGGTCGGATGCACCGGGGACTCACAGATAGTGATCAGCAATGTCGAGCTTGAGAAGCTGATCGTGAGAGTGTTCAAAGCCATCGATTCACCCGTCGATGTGCGCTCACTTCGGTCCTTTGTCATGTCGCGCCTTCCGATCATGGACATCCACCTCGTCCCGGTCGGCGGTTCGGGAGACAGCGACGATGATGAGAAGACACATTTTGAGATAGCGGACATTCGTGAGACGCCTGAGCAGGACTATCTTCGTAACGAGGCGGAGCAGCAGGCTGCAGGTTTTGTCGATGGCTTCCTTCAGGACCTAAGCAAAGCGGTGCGTGGCAAGGAGAAGCAGTACGACCGCATGATCAGCGTGCTGTGGCATTGCTACCTGATCGCGGACAGCGGAACGCAGCTAGAAGTAGCAGAAATGCTCGGCGTGTCGGACTCGCTGGTTTCGGACTATCGAAAACGAATAGAAGCCATCCTCGCGGAGCTATCCTTCAGCGGTGTCAATGAAGCAAGGCAGTTTGAAAAAGCGCTAAAACGACGTGTCCGGTCCATGATTGCCCAGGAAACGGAAAAGGTTCCGGCATAGTCAGGAGAACCAGATTCCGAAGATCGTACCGGGGCGGATTCAACGATTTCTCCGGCAGAAATACGAGTCAGAATCCACACGCCCGTGCCTCTCCTTACTGGTTGCTAAGCAGCGCCGAGCAAACTCACCTCAACCTACCTCGCCGCTTGACCGGCCTATATCCAATTTGCTGTACTATCTGTGAAACATAAACGAGCAAGGGAGGAAATTATGTCACAGCAAGAAACGAACCCGGCGATCAAAGATCCGAAAGACTGGAAATCCGGCCATGACCCCGCCACACCATCACAGCAAGCTTATCTCGAGACCCTGGCAGAGCAGGCCGATCAAGATCCGCCTGCCGAGGATCTGACTAAGGCTGAAGCGTCCGAAGAGATCGAACGCCTCAGACGGGAAGCTGGACTCGAGTAGTCGCCAACCGAAACGCACTAATACGGCCGTCGGGAATCAAAGGCCCCGGCGGCTGTTTGCTGTAAGCGCGCAGTCAACCGCAGATTACGTCGTCGTAGGGCAGGCTTATAGATTTGTTTACCCTGTTCGGATCCTCCTTGTTCGTGACTTTGCGCGACGCGCGGTTCTATGTCCATGTCGTCCCGAATTATTTTGTTGGCCCGTCCGCAGTCGGCCAACGGAACCCGAAGGCACCAACACACGAAACACGAATCAAGCCAAACACCAAAACAGGGAATCCGAAAAATCCTTGCAACCCTGCGGCCATTGTCCTTTAATAAACATTACCCCCGAACAGTTGTTTGAGCAGGAGACACGTTCCTCGTCAGAGCGAAGGGCTACGTGTCTTCTCTGCGTAACAACACTCGGGGAGAGGAAGCCCGGTTTTCGGGATACTCGGGATACAAGAATGCATTAATCGAAAAGGGGAAGTAAAAAGTATGGAATCAGTAGAAAAATCGATCGTCGTGGACGTGCCCGTGAGCACGGCCTATAACCAGTGGACGCAGTTCGAAGAATTTCCGGAATTCATGGAAGGTGTCGAGGAGATCCGACAGGAAGGCGACACCAAGCTGTTCTGGCGGGCCAACATCGGCGGTAAGGACGTTGAATGGGAAGCGAAGATCTTCGAACAGGAACCGGACGAGCGGATCTCGTGGCGCAGCACAACCGGTGCTTATAATGCCGGAACGGTCCGATTCGAACCAGCCGGCGGCGGCACGCGGATCTTTTTGCGGTTAGAGTACGAGCCGGAAGGCTTTTTCGAGAATGTTGGTAGCACGCTTGGATTTGTCGACCGGCGCGTCGAGGGAGATCTCGAGAGATTCAAAGAATTCATCGAAGATCGCGGAACTGAGACCGGCGCCTGGCGCGGCGAAGTCCATGGCGGAGCAAAGGCGCGCGGAAGCTCGTAAACATCCGGCAGTCTTAGTTCAGTGATGGGTCGCGCGAAGGCGCGGCCCTTTTCGATTCGTCGCCGGGCCAGCCTGAAGTAAATGTGCAGGAGCCTACTTCTTGATACCGTTGATGAGCATGTGAGCGATGAGGGAAATTCGCCTCTCGATAGCACGGCGGTCGCGCAATTCAGCGTCGCTTAAGGTATTCGGGAGCAAGGAATTCGTAGCTACGATCATCGCGTGGGCCGTCTCAAGCGGATCCTTTATGTTGAAATCGTCCGATGCGAGTACATCAGCTAAACACCTCGCCTCTTGCTGGAAATGCAGTTTGTGACGAGCCGTGAGCGCCGGCCGTATATCGCGCAAGAGTTCCGAGAGACTTCCTTTGTAATGATGAACGCTGTCGTACCGGAACAAGACCCGCATAACCAGCATTCCTTCCAGCTTTTCGGCGGCTGATTTGCTGCTGTGAGCTATCGTCTGAAGCTTCACCAGCAGCCGGAATACGATCCGGTCGATGTGCGAAAGCACGAGCTCCTCTTTGCTTGGAAAATGGAGGTAAAGTGTCCCCTTGGCGATGCCGACCGTTTCAGCGAGCGCGCTCATCGTTGTTTTCTGATAGCCATTCTGGCTGAGGAGACGGTCGGTGGCATCGAGGATGAGGTCCTTGATGTTTTCCCGTGTCGCAATATCCCTCATGGTCATTTAGCCTACCAAGGAATCAAAAGAAATTTAAGCGAAGGCAACGAAATCGTCACTCAGCGCGTATATAGAAAATGACCGAACAGTATATATCGGTCATTTTATCTGTGACATTATTCGCTCGCAAACACGTTCTTGTCACGAAAGTCCTCGCGGCGGTGTTTTGTCTCTAGAAGCCGACGATTTACAGGAGGTAGTTTTATTCCAGCAGTCTCGGAACCTTGGCCTCGAATCTTTCTCGCTACCCCTTTCTACGGCCGGGGCAGTTGGCTTCGCACTCCTCATAATCGCCGACACTGCGAATTATTCTTCATTTCATTTCCGACTTAATAACGAGAATTAAAGGCCATGATGACGCATGTATCCAGTCAAACGCACGGAAGGGTTAACGCTGAAAGACCGAGGTCGGGTAACGGGACGACCTCGCAGAACCGGCCCGCGGCCGAGTATGCATTGGTCGAAGGAGACATTACCGATCTCGTACAAGCGGAGAGTCGCATCGAAGCTCTTCGCTCGCTGGTTCTGATATTTCTACGTGAGGTCGACTCGCTAAAAAAGGTAATAGGACCACGTCCGAGAAAAAAAGGTGATCCGATCGATCTGGACAAAGAGATGGATGCGTTCGAAGCGTCGCTTATTCGTAACGCGCTAATAAAATGTAAGGGAAATCAACGGGATGCGTCGAAGTTGCTGAACATCAAACCGACCACGCTGAACGCAAAAATGAAGCGTCTCGGTATCACCGTTGAGACGACGGTTACAACATAGATCGTGCGAAGAACCGCCTGCGGTTTTCGCATCGAGTGGGTTTTACAAGGGGGTGTGTTCTCATGCTTCATTCGCGCCTCATGCTCGGTGGTTCCGATCATGAGGCGCTTTTTTTCGTCCCATGATCCGGCTCGCGCAGTTCCATTAGTTTTGGATTCGATCGTTCGTGGCACAACACCAAATTCAAATCTCCGAAAATCTGGATTTTTATATACGATTCAATTTTCAAATCAAGCTTCAGGCCCTGAACAAATGTTCAAGTAAATAGACAGTATTCACTCAAGCGTAGATTAGCATCCGCGTGCGCACGTGACGTTACTGGGAATGACAACCTAAAAAGCGGTCTCAAGATTTGCGTGCGTACGAGCTTTTGAATGTCGTCCATTCTTTCGTACACGTCCACAAACGGGAATGCGCGTTGCATTCTCCAGCGTAGAAGGTCAAATGACTTTCGTCCGACTTTAGTCATAAAGGGAGTTTCATTATGAAAGCGAAATTAATACTTGCGGCTGTGTTCGCGTGCCTGGTGGCCTTTTCGTTTGCGCCACCCGCCTCGTTCGCACAGACCACAACGACGGGTACCGTCGAAGGAACCGTGACCGACCCCAACGGCGCGGTCGTTCCGAACGCGGCTATCACGTTAAGCGGCCCTAACCTAGTAAGGCCGCAGACAACAACTTCAGATTCCGGAGGCAGCTACCGATTTTCGTCAGTTCCCCCGGGACGCTACGTCGTCGAGGTTGCCGCGGCTTCCGGCTTTAATGCTTACCGGCAAGAGAACGTCGAGGTGAACCTGTCGCGCGGGACAACCGCGAACATTAGCTTGACGCTCGCGGGAACCAGCGCAAACGTCGACGTCGTTGCGACACCCGAGATCGACCAGGCGACAAATACGACCGGTACCAATATCTCAACAGAATTTTTCTCGAATATTCCTACCGCCAGAACGGTACAGGGGCTTTACACGATCGCTCCGACAGTCACGCGGTCAGGTCTTCGTGATGCATCGGGTCGTGAGAGAGACCCCTCGGTGGCAGGGTCCTCCGGCCCCGAGAATAGCTACATCCTCGACGGTATCAATACCACCGACCCCGCTTTCGGCGGCGGCGGCGCGAACCTCCCGTTCGAGTTCGTTCAGGAAGTCGAGATCAAAACGGGTGCATTCGGTGCCGACCAGGGACTGGCGACCGGCGGCGTCTTCAACGTGATCACGAAATCGGGCGGTAACGAGTTTCACGGCGATGTCTTCGCGTATGGGTTACCGAAGAGCTTCGTGCGAGACACGAAGAACTTTCCTTTCACCGGCCTCGCCCCGAACGGCTACTCGGAGCTTGATGCCGGATTCGACATCGGCGGTCCGATCATCAAGAACCGCCTGACGTTCTTCGGAGCGTTCAACCCGCAGTTCCGCACGAACAGTTACCTGACCCAGACATTCCGGCAGGAAGTGGAAGGAAAGATCAAGACCCCCTTCTATTCCGGAAAAGTGTCGTGGGTGGTCAACAACAACAACACAGCGACCTTTACAACATTCGGTGATTTCACGAAGGAAGAAGGTCATCTTTACGGCCAGAATCTCCAGGTGGTCAATGGATTCGGTGTCGATCTCGGCGCTTTCCAGGGAACACGTGAGACCGGCGGCCACAACTACGCAGCCCGCCTGAATTCCAACATACGGCAAAACTGGATC
>DASUSJ010000143.1:0-13722 GCA_036375155.1 Pyrinomonadaceae bacterium | reverse complement strand
GACGCCGGCCCGGCGCAGCCTCGGCCGGTATTGGACGCTGCCGTCTCCAGAGACTGGAAGCGAGCACCTGTGGAAGAGGGCGGACTAGTAAATCTCAACCGCGTATTCACTGCCACTCGCGGTTCGCGTACTGTTTACGCCCGTACATCCATAAACTCCATCGAGCCACGGAGGGCGCGGCTTGAGATCGGGTACTCCGACGACGTAACCGTTTTCTTGAACGGTGAGCCGGTTTATCACGGAATCAACGGATTCGAGAGCCGCCACCCCGAATATATGGGTTTTGTAAAACCGGAATTCGAGAACGTCGAGTTAAAGCTGCGGAAGGGCAAAAACGATCTCGTACTTGCAGTTTCCGATAGGCAGATATTTGGATGGGGATTCATCGCCCGTCTGACCGAATGAGACGATCGGCCTAGGTCTAGCATCGAGGGAAAGACTCAGCGCCGATGTCGCTCGATAGGGAGCGGGGGACGACCTGCGCTTCCATGCTATTTATTTTCCTTCCGTGACTGCGACTGAACGGCCGTGATGGCCACCGCGTCGACGATATCTTCGGCTTTACATCCGCGTGAAAGGTCGTTGCACGGCTTGTCGAGACCCTGAAGAATCGGGCCGATCGCCGTACCGCCGGTGAGCCGTTCGGTGAGTTTGTAGGCGATGTTTCCGGAATTAAGGTCAGGAAAGATGAGGACGTTCGCGCGGCCGGCGACGTTGGAGCCAGGAGCTTTTGACTCGGCGACGGATTGGACCAACGCAGCGTCCGCCTGCAGCTCACCGTCGATCGCGAGATCCGGCATTCGGGCTTTGACCGTTTTCGTCGCCTCGATGACCTTGTCGATCATCTTGTGTTTCGCGCTTCCTTTGGTCGAAAACGACAGCATCGCGACGCGAGGATCAACTTGCAGAAGCGACTGACAAGAGCCGGCGGACGCGATCGCGATCTCGGCAAGCTCATTGACGTCCGGATCGACGACGACACCGCAGTCTGCGTAGATCATGGCTCCTTTAGCACCGAACTTCTTATCCGGAACTACCATCAGGAAGAAACTCGAAACGATCTTGAACCCGGTCCTGACGCCGATGCAGCGGATCGCGGCCGCGACGGTGTGCGCCGTCGTATTGGTGGCACCGGCGACTGAACCGTCTGCCTTGCCCTCGCGAACGAGGAGATTGCCGTAATAAAGCGGATCTCTGACCGCTTGCTCGGATTCTTCCAGCGTCGTCCCTTTCGCACGCCGCAGTTCGTAATAGAGCGTTGCCATCCGTGCAAAGTCATTTGCCTTGCGATGATCGATTATCTCGACTCCGTTCAAGTTCACACCCGATTCGGACGCAAGCGAGCGTATCTTTTCCTCCGATCCGAGAACTGTGATGTTGGCAACACGATCGCGCGTGCAGATCTCGGCGGCCCGTAGCGTGCGTGCTTCTTCGCCCTCGGGGAGGATAATGTGCTGGACATCCGCCGTCGCACGCTTTCGAATCTGTTCGAGGATCATAAAAGAGAGCTGATAGTTGACAGTTGATAGTTGAGAGTTGAAGAGAACGACGCCCGAAACCACGAACTACGATTAACGATCAACGAACGACGAACAACGAACAACGATCAAAGAACACCCGAGAATTTACCACACAACCAAGAGAGCTGAAACTTGCACAAACCTGGCGTTGTCCATAGACTGAATTTCAAATCCGAGATGAACAGCAATAAAGAGCCGAAGACAAAGCTTAAGCGACGCGAAAAGCACGAATTGCGCGGGCGCATGGGAAACTTCCTCATGTTTCTGCCGAATATGGCAAAGCTGCTCGGACGGCTCCTGAAGGACGCCCGGGTTCCGACCGCCGAGAAGGCGCTTTTTGTTGCCGCGATAATCTACTTTGTGATGCCAGTCGATCTGATTCCGGACATCTTTCCGTTTATCGGGCAGGTGGATGACATCTATGTAATTGCCCTTACGCTACTGCGACTGATCAATAGAACGGATGCGCAGATAGTTCGTCAGCACTGGACCGGCGGTGGCGATATAGTCGCACTGGCTGACTCGATCGCCGGTCTTGCGCCAAAACTGCTTCCTAAACGTGTCACACGAATACTCTCCTCGAAAGTTGAGCTCGCGCCGGCCGGCCAAATCCTTCGCAGCGTTACCGACCGTGACGTTCCACTGATTCGCGAGGTCGCCCGATCGGAGGATGATCCGAGGATCGACTCACCCTCTTCGATGCCGAGTTGAACTGTCCACCAGCATCGCTAACAGACTGGGATAAATGAACTTTGTGGATTTACGTTTCGTTTAAACCTTTAGTTAGCCGGACCTGAAAAGAGTTAGCACGATTTCGCTTTGATGTTTAATGCTGAACTTTCGCTATAATGGAGCGAAAGCCGAGCACTGATTTTATGTTCGAACGCTACACCGAACGCTCACGTCGCGTCATTTTTTTCGCCCGTTACGAAGCGCTGCAATACGGATCGCCGACCATATCACCCGAGCACATACTGCTCGGGCTGCTTCGCGAGGACAAAACCATTTCCGCGCGATTTCTATCGTTTCGAAATACGCTTTCAGTCGACGCCGTCCGACGCGAGGTCGAAGAGCGGATCGTTCCAAGAGATCGGATACCACAGTCCGCTGAGCTTCACCTCGCTCCGGAGACGAAGAAAATTCTTTTTTACGCTAACGAAGAAAGCCGACAGCTAAAAAGCCGCCACATCGGACCCGAACATCTGTTGCTCGGAATCATTCGCGAAGAACGTTCGATCGCGGCGGAGATCCTTTTGCAGTTTGGATTGCAGGTGCAGGACATCCGGGATGAAATCGGACGTCATTCTACCTCGCAGAGCTTTGTTCCGCCGACCAAAGACAGCTCCGGCACCTCGAGCTTGCAGGAATTTACGCGTGATCTGACCGCTGATGCAGCGCAGGGAAAGCTGGATCCGTTGGTCGGGCGCGAACCCGAGATCGGGCGGCTGATCGAAATCCTTTGCCGTAGAACCAAGAACAACCCGGTGCTGATCGGCGAAGCGGGTGTCGGCAAGACGGCTATCATCGAAGGCCTCGCGCAGCGGATCGTCGATAAGAATGTGCCAAGCTTTCTTGAAAACAAACGGGTACTTTCGCTCGACCTTTCCTCGATTGTTGCCGGTACGAAATACCGCGGTCAGTTCGAAGAGCGCCTGAAGAAGATCATGGCGGAGCTCGCGGAGAGCAGCGAGAACATCGTCTTCATTGACGAGCTTCACACACTGGTTGGCGCAGGCTCGGCCGAAGGAACGCTGGACGCGGCGAATATCCTGAAGCCGGCGTTGTCGCGCGGAGAGATCCAATGTATCGGCGCGACGACGCCGTCCGAATACCGAAAGTCGATCGAGAAAGACCGCGCGCTGGAACGCCGGTTTCAGGCGGTTAAGGTCGCACCGCCGAGCGAAGAAGAGACACTCAAGATAATCAAGGGAATCGTCAATCGATACGAAGCATTTCACCAGATCAGATACGCGAAAGGCGCCCTTGAAGCAGCCGTGTACCAATCGAGCCGGTATATTCCGGACCGGTTCCTGCCGGACAAGGCGATCGACGTCCTTGATGAGGCGGGTGCACGCGCGAAACTCCGGGCACAGGACGACGATGCCGCCGAACCGTCATGGAAAGAGACGGTTGATAACTGGAAACGTGCGGCGGCTAACGAGGAACAGCTGATCTCATTCGAGCTAAGGACGATCGAGGACTCGTTCTTTTCGGTCGAAGTCACCAAAGACGATGTCGATGAAGTGATCGCCCGATGGACCGGTGTTCCTGTCTCGTCGATAAAGCTTGAAGAAGCGCAAAAACTTCTTAACATCGAGAACGAACTGCATAAGAGGATCGTCTCGCAGCGGCCGGCGATATCGGCGTTAGCTCGTGCGATCCGCCGTTCCCGAGCTGGATTAAAGAATCCGAATAAGCCCGTGGGCTCGTTTCTGTTCCTTGGTCCGACCGGCGTCGGCAAGACTGAAGTCGCCCGCACTCTCGCAGAGTACCTGTTTGCCTCGGAACGCGTCCTTATAAGGTTCGACATGAGCGAGTTCATGGAGAAACACTCTGTGGCAAAGTTCATAGGCTCGCCTCCCGGATATGTCGGGCACGACGAAGGCGGTCAACTAACAGAGAAGTTACGGCGATCGCCATACTCGGTCGTCCTATTCGACGAGATCGAAAAGGCCCATCCCGACCTCTTCAACGTCTTGCTTCAGGTCTTTGAAGACGGTGTTCTGACAGATGCTCAGGGAAACTCAGTCGATTGCAAACACGCAATCTTTATCATGACGTCGAATATCGGGGCGAGGTCGATCCAGAAGCGAGGAAATGTGGGTTTCCAGGCCGGCACCGGGGTCTCGCGAGACAAAATGGAAGAGCAGGTGATGTCGCAGGTCCGGCAGACCTTTGCACCTGAGTTTATTAACCGGCTGGACGAGATCATCATTTTCGACGAACTCACGGATGCCGATCTGTCCCTGATAATCGACCTTCAGATCACGAATCTGAACCGTATTCTCGAGAACCGCCGTTTGAAGGTGCGTATGACAGGCGAGGCGCGGCAGTGGCTGATCGATAAAACGTGTGCCGATAGAAGCTACGGTGCAAGGCCGTTGAAACGTGCGCTCCAGAAATATGTCGAGGATGAGCTGTCGGAAGCCCTGATCCAGGGCGAAGTGTCGGAGGAAAGCGAGATCGAGATATTCTGCAGTGAGGATAAACTATCATTCAGGCCAGTCTCCGCGGAACAGATGGAACAGGAGTTCTTCTACCAGGGCTGATTTAAGTTAACCGACAAGCCGGGGGCCTCTGGGCTCGAGTTTGATATAGAAGAGCGGGGGCAAGCCCGTCTTCCGGACCTGCAAATGTTATTAAGTTGGCGACGTGGATCGGCGAAGTCGACGTAATGACAATTACAGGTCCGGAAGACGGGGCTTGCCCCCGCTTCTGCATTTATCCATCCGGTATTTTGACCCCACTTTTGCATCCCACGGGCCGCCTTGCCTCCGAACTCGCTGAACTGGCCGAAAAGGCAACCAGTTCCTGGTTCATCGAATCATAGCCAGAGTAAAAATTCCGACATTGAAAAGCCGCAAATATTTGTTTATTCTATCGCTTTCGATTTCAACGACGAGCGGCTGCCATGCTTTCCCCGAGGCTCAAAAATCGCTTTAGTCAGGGACATTTGTTTTTTTATGCAGAGAATCACCGCATTCGGACTTGTAGTTTTGAGTTTTGCCTTTTTCGCGGGTCAGGCATCCGCGGGATCGGACAGCAATGCGAAGACCGTCTCGATTGTTTCTGCCCAGCAGATCGTCGAATCAGTTGATATATCAGGTAACCGCAGACTTCGGGACGAAGATCTCCTCTATTACATAAAAACCCGGGCCGGTGACGTTTACGATCCGGCCGCGCTCGAGCGTGACCTCCGCGAGCTTCTTTCGCTTAATTTCTTTGATAAGACCGCGACCCGCGTACTGACCACGGACGGTGCCCGCGGTGGCGTGAACGTGATCTTCGAGGTCAAAGAGCTGCCCATCGTGCGTGATCTTCAGTTCTCGGGATTGAAGGCGGTTCAGGAATCTGACGTGTTGAAAGCGTTTCGAGAAGAGCGTGTCGGAATTTCGAAAGAGGCCGTTTATGATCCCGTCAAGGCCCGAAATGCGACGCGGATCCTGCGTGAGCTTCTGGCATCGAAAGGTTATCCGAACGCGACTGTCAACATTAAGGAAGAAGAGGTGTCGGCCACGTCGGTTGCGGTGACGTTTGAAATCGACCAGGGCAACCGCTCCCGAATCATCGATATTCAATTCGAAGGAAATCAGGCCTTTAGCGACGGCGAGCTTCGTGGTGCCTTGCAGCTTGTTAAAGAAACGGGACTGATCTCGAGGTTTAAGGGGCAGGACATTCTAGATCTGCGAAAGCTGCAATACGATCTTCAGAAGAACGTTCGCTCCTACATGTTTTCGAAGGGTTACTTCCAGGCTCGCTTGGGCGACCCAGTTGTCGAAGGCCTCGGTCTAAAGCGAACAGATTTCATTCCGCTTATTACGCTTCCTATCCCCTTCATCTCTACAAAAGACGATACGCTTCGAATCACGATCCCGGTGACCGAGGGCAAGATCTTCCGTGTGGGAGAGCTAAAGGTTGAAGGGAACTCGATCTTTTCCGAACAGCAGATACTGACCTATGTCGGACTAAAGACCGGCGAGATCGCTGACGGAAAGCGGCTGCAGGACGCGGTCTACGAAGACCTGAAAAATGTTTACGGACAGCAGGGCTTTGTTCAGTACAACGCGGAGTTCGAACCGGACTTCAAGGATAATCCGGCGAATCCGAACGAAGGTATCGTCGATATCCGGATCACGATCGACGAAGGAAAACAGTTCACACTTCGACGGCTGGAATTTACGGGCAACACATTTACGCGCGATCGTGTGATGCGTCGTGAGTTTTTGCTGAACGAAGGCGATATTTATAACTCGCGGTTTCTTGAGATCTCTGTCGCGAGACTTAATCAAACCCAGTACTTCGATCCGATCGACAAGGACCAGGACGTCGAGATAAGAACTGACGAAGAGCAGGGAGACGTCGATCTCATCGTTAAGATCAAAGAGAAAGGCCGTCAGCAGATCTCGTTCAATGGCGGAATCTCCGGCATCGGCGGATCGTTTTTCGGGCTGGAGTACTCGACGAACAACCTCGCGGGACGCGGTGAGGTGCTCTCGTTCTCGCTCGGCGCCGGTAACAGGCAGCAGAGCCTTCAGTTTACTTACCAGGAGCCTTACTTCCGCGATCGTCCGATCTCGGTTGGTGTCTCACTCTTTGCATCACGATATAAGTTTTTCGGAGAAGGTACGTTCCTGACTCAAAACACGGATGTTCTGAGCGATCTTTTCAATCCGTTTGGCCAGGTCATAACAGACGACGCCAATCTATTCACACAGACCACCATCGGCGGCAACATCTTCGCGACCGCGCCTCTTTCGGAGCTGTTTTTCAAGAAGCGTCGGTTCACTCAATTCTCGCGTGTGGGACTGACATACCAGTTGTCGGCGACGTCGATTGCCGATCCGCCGATAAACGAATCGACCGACCCCACCGAGCGGATCCCAGTTATCTACGAGCAGCCGAACATTCTGACCAGCCGTGTGACGGGTTCGTTTGTTTACGACACGAGGCAGCCGGCAGCGAATGGTATTGACACGGTCCGAGGGTCGCAGCTCGCGATGTCGTTTGCTTTTGCAGGACTCGGCGGCGACGTTCGCACTTATCAGCCAAACATTACCTATTCGCGGTTTACTCCGATCCGGCGCCGGAGGTCCAGAAATCCGGAGGTGTTCGCGTTTCGCGTGCAGGCCGGTACGATCGGCGCGTTTGCGACGACCGAAACCATACGTAATGCAAATTCGATCGCATTTGTTGGCGGTGTCCCGATTTACGAAAGGTACTTCCTTGGCAGTGAGAACGATCTTCGAGGTTACACTTCCCGAGCGATAGGCCCGATCGCTCCGTTCGATACATACATCACGTCCCGGAATGTGACGGCTTCTTCGGCTATTGCCGGTACGGCGACTCCGCACCCCCTTGTTCTGGAGCGAACACGCCAGGCTATAGCGCAAATAGGTACGCTGACCGGTCCTGACGGTCCGAACGCCGCCCTGCTGAGCAGAAACTTCAGGTTTATCGGCGGCGATACGCAAATCCTTGGAAATTTCGAGTATCGTATCCCACTGCTTGGGCCCGCAACATTAGCGGTCTTCGCCGATGTCGGGAGTGTCTTCAACCTGCGCAGCACCGGTTCGCAGCGAATAGACAGCGAATTTCTACCGGACGATACGTTTATCGGAGCCGGACGTCTCTCACAGCTGGTCCTGAATAACAACCCCGAGATCGACACGCGGCTCAGTTCTTTTATCCCGGGGCTCATGTACTTCGCGGCAGAGGACCGCATCCTGAGTGCTAATGATTTCCGCACGCTGTGTAATGCAATGGGCGGTCTATGCCCGTTGCTGAGATTGCCGGAAAACGTATTTCCAGTCTTCGTCCGCGGCGAGGTCCAGCAGAATTCGCTTCTGCGGGTCGACGATGCGGCATTCAGTAAACTGGGTGACTTTAAGTCGTCAGTGGGTCTCGAGCTGCGTGTACAGGTGCCGGTCGTCAACGTTCCGTTCCGGCTGATCTACTATTACAACCCGAATGCGAAGCTCGGATTCACCGAAGAGCTCCCGGGGATTTTCCTCCCCGGAAAGCGTAATGGCTTCAGATTTACGGTGGGCCGAACGTTTTAATCGCTGCTTAGGGCTAAAATTGACATCAAATTGCTATTAACTTACTATTGTTTTCTTTCGCGACCCCCGTAGTCTCAGGCAACAGTTTTAAGAGAAATAGTTTCAAAGATACTGTCAGGACACGATCCAATCAGGTTCACAAGTTTTTAAGGAGCTTTACATAAAATGAAAAGATTTAGTTTCATTGCCGCTGCGTTTATCTTTGCGGCAATATCGGCGGTCTCGGCTTTCGGGCAGGGAGCGGCACCCGCTTCGCAGCCGGCCAAGATAGTAGTCATCAATACCGCCGCCTTCGATGCGAAAGACGGCATCACCAAATACTCCAACGCTATGAACGCGCTGGAGACGGAGTTCAAGCCGACGCAGACGGAGATTCAGACCCTGGCAACGAGATATCAGACCCTGTTGACCGAGATCGAGAACGCACGTAAGGCCAATCCGGCAGTACCCATCAAACCTGAGACCATCCAAGCGAAGGTCGATGAGGCCCAGGGACTTGAGATCCAGATCAAGCGAAAGCAGGAAGATGGTAAGAACAAGTTCGAAAAGCGTCAGCAGCAGGTAATGGGCCCGATCCTTCAGGACATCGGAAAGGCGATGGACGAGTACGCGAAACAGAAGGGCTATGCTCTCATCCTGGACGCGGCTAAGCTCGAAGGTGCAGGTCTGATCCTCGCCGTCGATCTTCCGAAGGTCGATGTGACCAAGGATTTCATTACGTTCTACAACGCCCGCCCGGCGACAACGGCCACGACAGCCACACCGCGGTAGGTCAATTTATTCAGTTTGTTTCAGTCAGCAGCCGGTTGAAGTTTATCTTCTGCTGGCTGCTGACTTTTGGTATATAGAGGTGCGTCCATGACGATTTACGATTCCCAAGCTATTCAAGAAATTCTTCCGCACCGCTACCCATTTCTGCTTGTCGATAAGATCATCGAGCTTGAACCGCGGACCAGGATCCTCGGCGTCAAACAGGTCACAATAAACGAACATTTTTTTATGGGCCACTTTCCCCAGGCCCCAGTAATGCCCGGGGTACTGCAAATCGAAGCGCTGGCGCAGGTCGGAGCCATACTGGCGCTCCGCGAATTCGAGGATCGTGACGCCAAGATCCCTTTCTTCAGCGGCATCGAGACGGCCCGATTTCGCCGTCCGGTTGTTCCTGGAGACACATTAATGCTCGAGGTTACAGCGCTGCGTATCGGGAGCCGTGTTCAAAAAATGCGCGGTGTCGCCACGGTCGATGGAAATGTAACGGCCGAAGCCGAGATCATGAGCGTTATCGCGGACCGGTCAAAGGAGTAAACATGAACGAGATTGCACTGACATATCGCGAATTCTACCTGTATGTAATTCTGGCCGGAGCGGTCGTAGGCGCTCTGCTGGGTCTTGCTCCGCTGCTTCTCGGAAAGCGTAAGAACAAGGCACGACTTGGAGTGTATGGTTTCCTGGCTTCGATCGTAGCCGGAGCAATTGCGCCTTTCCTCGCTCTCATCGTCACCGCTATATTTTCATGGTTGATCATCCGTGAAAAGACCGTGCCCCGAGAAACCGGCTCGGACCCGGACAAGGGCAGCTCCTCCGACCGCGCGGCAGATTGACCTCGCCTCATTATGTCGACTTTCATCCACGAAACGGCGATCGTTGGCGACCGTGCGAACATCGGCGAAGATTGTTACATCGGTCCATTTTCGATCGTTGGCGACGAGGTCGTCTTGGAAGACCGTGTCCGTTTGGATTCGCACGTGGTTGTGGACGGCCATACGACCGTTGGAAGCGGAACGCATATATTTCCCTTCGCTTCGATCGGCCTCGCTCCGCAGGACCTTAAGTATGGCGGCGAGGAGACCGCCACCCTGATAGGAAAGCGAAACCAGATACGCGAGTTCGTGACCGTCCACCGAGGCACATCCGGCGGCGGCGGTTTGACCAAGATCGGTGACGACAATCTTCTAATGGCGCAGGCACACGTCGCGCATGATTGTAGTATCGGCAACGAAGTGATAATGGCGAATGCCGCGACGCTCGCCGGCCATGTCGAGATCGCCGACCGGGCCAACGTCGGCGCATATTCGGGTGTTCACCAATATTGCCGCGTGGGTTACGAAGCTTTTGTCGGCGGGTATTCGGTTGTCGTAAAAGACGCCCCGCCTTTCGCGATCATCCAGGGCAATCACGCGAGGTGTTACGGGCTGAACCGCGTTGGGATGAAGCGCCGGGGATATTCGAAAAATACGATTGAGAAGCTGCACCGGGCATATCACCTGCTGTTGTCGGCGAAGCTGAATACGACCCAGGCGCTCGAAAAGATAAAAGAGGAGATCAAGGATTGTAAGGAAGTCGATCTCCTGGTGAAATTCTACGAGACAACGACCCGCGGAGTTGTGAAGTAGGGCGGAGTCGTGCAAAGGACTGTGCTTCGCACTCATGCAGGTGGGATGCCTGCGCTCCAGCCCGTTGACAAGTGGCAGACGTTTCGATCATGGAAAATAGTAACGAGATCCTCAAAGAATTTGGCAAACGCATTCAGCGCTGTTACGGCTGTTTTATTGCGTATCACCTAAAGGACATGTACCTCGGCGAGGATGTCACGTTCTTCTGCGAGCACTGTAAGGACGAGAACATGTTTCACTTCGATGACTTCTCGAAAATGATGGACGTCAGTAAGCTGAAGGAAGTCACCGAAGAACATCACCACTGAACTTTCATTACCGCCGTGCAGCTTTTAAACTTAAGGCGTGGCGGAATCCGACGACGATAAAAAGCAGACCTTCACGGGCCTTGCCGCGCGCCTCGGTCGACTGCCGGCCGATAAGCGTCGTGCCGCTCTCGAAATGAGCGCAGCACTGGCGGCCATCAGTCTGCGGGTAAGCCGTGAGTTCGTCGAGGCTGTTCCGCGGGCCGCAGAGATCCTTTCGGCTGACGATTTGCGAAGCTGGGCGGAGCTCGGCCGCCGGCTGGCTATGGGTAACGCGCGAACGGGTGCTTTGTACTTTTCAGGCGGCGTCGAGAAACTCGCTAAAGTTCCGGAGCCGGCCCGAGCACTCGTCTTTCAGATCTGCACACGTCAACTGATCCTTTCCAGCTCCATCGCGCTCGAAACGCTCGAACTGATACCGCAAGTGGCCGAGGAAGTCGGCGATGACGAGCTGTTCACGAAGATCCTGCAGCTTGCTTTCGACATTGCAAACCGATCCGCTAAACACAGCTCGGATTTTTTGCAGCGGACTCCCCAGGTCGCAAGGACGCTCAAGATCTTCGACGCGAAGAAGTACGAAGTTGCGACGGCCGTCATTGGGCTGGCCTCAACCTTTGCAGGACGTACGGGCGGGATGACCGCCGACCTGTGGTCGAATCTGCCGCCGGCGCTCGAGCCGCTCCGAGCGGAAAACGCGATTCTGCTTTCCGAAACGGCGACGGAGGTCCTCGAATTCGGCGGTAGTGTTACGCTGCATTTCATATCAGCGGGCAGCTCTGTTCTTCAAAACGCGCCCGAGGCATTTGCCGACTGGACCATCGTACTTAGAAAGATCGCGCGGCAGGGAAACGCGGTACTCATCGCTTTTCTCCGAGCGACGCCGAAGTTTTTCAAACAGCCGGTTAATGATGCGGGGGCGTTTCGCCGCGTTCTTCAGCTCGCAGCCGTCATCGCCGACACCGACGCCGAAAGCGCCTTGGCAGCCTTTCGATCGAGCGGCCAGGCGTTGCGTCGTGTCTCGCTCGAACAGTTCGAGAAATGGATAGATGCCGGCTTGCGTGAAACAGCTACCGAGTCACCAAAGGCGCGGCGAAGCTACTTTGCACTCGAGACGCGCCAGTCGAACGCGATCCTCCAGAACACACGTGCCGGCCTTCATCTCGAGGATATTCAGACGATCCTGCGGATCTATATCGAAGGCCTGACCGGCAAGACTGTTGAGATAGCGCCCCTTTCGGCTTTGCCGCAGGAATCGCGTATCGGCGACGGGAAGACGATCTACCTGCCGTCGGCCGTCGCCGAATTCGATGACGAAGACAAGGACTTTCGGCTCTATAAAGTTTTGGCGGCCCACGGCGCCGGTCAGATCGAGTTCGGCACGTTTGAAAAGGACACGGTTCCACTGAGAGCCGCTTTCGCCGAGCTTTCCGCGCTGTACGAAGCAACCGCCGAGCAGCGCGACGCGTTCTCACTTTCCGGGTATATCGAGGATGTGCAATCGGGTGAGAAAAGCTCGTACAAGTCGGAAGGCCGGGACGGTCCTATCCTATCCAAACGACGGCTTCCGCAGGATTCTGATTACCGGGCTGTACTGAAAGCATTTCCCGAACCGCGCCTCGCTCGAAGGATCTTCGGCACGATGGAAAACGCCCGTATCGACGCACACCTCCGTCACACTTATCGCGGGCTGAGAAAGGATCTCGATCTGATGAAGGAATTTCTTCGCAGGTCGCGTCCGTACATCTTCGACGTGCCCGCGCA
Source organism: Pyrinomonadaceae bacterium (assembly GCA_036375155.1). Classification (GTDB taxonomy): domain Bacteria; phylum Acidobacteriota; class Blastocatellia; order Pyrinomonadales; family Pyrinomonadaceae; genus OLB17. The sequence goes on along the minus strand of DASUSJ010000143.1, from coordinate 964 downwards.
CGTCGTGCCGTTCGAACTTCTTTTCCAGATCACCCTTTGTGGCGGCGCGACGGACGACGCTCGCCAGTTTTACGGACAAGTGGTTTCGGAGATCGAAGGTGTCGTCGAGAGCTATCTCTCTTCCGGACTGGAAGAGAAAGCGAGCGAGGGACAAGGTAAGGCAGGGAAAGTCGACAAGGCGACTTCTCCCCTTCTCACCGTCACCCCTACTCCCTCTCTCCCAAGCGTCGCCGATTCGATAATGGCCACGAGCCGTGTCTACAACCTCTTCCAGAACATCTCGCCCGAGCAGACGCAGGAAACCGACAGCGCCAGCGAGGAAGAGAAAGGCGAATACGCATACGAGGACAAGGAATCGGGCGAGGCTGTTACCGAAGACCAGATCAAACGCGAAGAGCGGCCAAAGGACGCACAGGATATTCGCGATCTTTTCAATGCGTGGAACAGCCTCGATGACGAGGGCGAACCCGATGACCTGCAGGGAAGCGAGGCTTGGTCACAGCATGAGATGCCGGAGCAGTCGCTGGAATCCGATGATGTGGCCTTCGCATACGACGAGTGGGACCGGGAACTGAACGATTACCGCGTCGGCTGGAGCCGCGTAATCGAGAAGAAGGTAAAACAGGGCGATCGAAATTTCGTTGAACTTGCACGCTCGCGCTACCGCGGTGTTATCTCGTCGATCCGTCATCAGTTTCAGTTGATGAAACCCGAGAACCTGACCCGTGTGAATCGCGAGATCGACGGCGAGGATTACGATCTGAACGCGCTTGTCGAGTTTGTCATCGACCGCAAGGCCGACGGTCGACAGTCGGAGAATATTTATACAAAGCGGCTGCGGAAACAGCGTGACGTTGCAGTGTCTATCCTGCTGGATCAATCGTCATCCACGGCGAGAACGATCACGCGGAATCCGCTTCAGCCGTACACCTATCCCGGGCGTCGCATCATCGAGATCGAAAAA
>DASUSJ010000142.1:0-4358 GCA_036375155.1 Pyrinomonadaceae bacterium | reverse complement strand
TGCTTAACCCCGGCCGTACGACGAGATCAATGAACAGTTTTAGAATTAAATTTCCCATAACTTTAGTCGTCGCCGCGGTACTTTATTGCCTTCCGGCAGTAGGACAGCCAAATGCTTCGCCCGCCCCTCAAAAACCTTTGCTCCAAGACATTCAGGTTCATAAGGGCGAGCCTGCAGGCAGCCAGTATGTAAAGAAAACGGGGGATTCTACCCCCGTTTCCGGGGCGTCGGCCGTACCAAGCCTTGTTAGATCGTCATTTCCGATCCTCGCCGAAACGGCAATTCCGGGTCACTCAGGTGTACTTGTCGAAACCCTCGACGGGAATGTCGTTGTCGAAAGCTTTTCGAATCTCACATTCAACCCGGCATCGAACGTAAAAGTCGCGACTTCTTATGCGGTTTTGAAAACGTTTGGCCCCGATTACCGCTTCCCGACCAGCGTTTGGACAGACGGAAGTTATGAGCAGGCGACGCAGACGATTCACGGAAATCTTTACGTGTCGGGACGCGACCCGATCTTCGGTTTTGAACACGGGGTGGGGCTCGCCGCCGAGCTTAACCGGATGGGGATCAAGAAAATAGAGGGCGATCTGGTCGTCACGGATAATTTCGCGATGAACTATTCGACATCGCCCCAGCGATCGAGCCAGACGCTCTTTGCGACGCTCGACGCGGCGAAGCGGTCGGCAGCGGCTTCGCGGGTTTGGACCAACCACCTGATCAGTTCCGGACGCACCAATCCGAGCACGGGTCTTCCGAGTGTGATGTTCACCGGCAGTGTTTACGTACAGCCGATGCCGAGCAACGCAAAACTTTTGTTCACGCATGAATCGACTCCGATGCGCGATATCGTGAAGGTGATGATGTGTTACTCGAATAATTTCGTTGCGGAACGCCTTGGTGATCTCGTCGGAGGACCGTACGGAATTGCGAGGATCGTGCAGCAGAACATTGGAGCGCTCCCGTCCGAGTTTTCGATCTCTACGGCGAGCGGGCTGGGCATAAATCGCGTTACGCCTGCGGCTATGATGAAGCTCCTTCGCACACTACGTACCGACCTTGCCCGCTACAGAATGACCTTCGCCGACATCATGCCGGTTGCGGGTCTCGACCGCGGAACGCTGGAAAAGCGTTTTGACACGGACTTTTCATCTGGCAGCGTGATCGGCAAGACAGGGACATTGGGCCAGACTGATGGCGGGGCCAGCGCTCTTGCCGGCGAAATCAATACGCGTAACGGAAAGTTGCTCTTCGTGATATTTAACCAGCGCGGCAGCGTTTCCCGGTTCCGCAGCTTCCAGAATAATTACGTTTCGCTAATCCAGGGTCAATTTGGCGGGCCGGCACCGATCGCCTATAAGCCGGTCTCACTGGATTACCGGATGTCGAAAACCCGTTTCTCGTATCCCAGTCAGGTCGCGGCGAACGAAGAGTAAGCTCTAATAGATTATTGTAGAAGGGCTGTCCGAAAGGGCAGCCTTTTTTTTTGTTTCGAATCCTGTCCTAATTCGTGTCTTTTTCGTGTGGTTGGTGTGGTTCGTGGTTATGACTCCTCATTGCCCCACGCTCTCGATCTGCCACGGACGTTAACCACCAACGACACCAACCACACGAAAATGACCCGAAACAGAAATTGCGGGTCGCATGACCTGAGTTGTTCAACGAACACAGATGTTGCAAACTTCTATTCGCAATCTCGGCACACCTGAATGAACGACACGAATCGAGAGCCGTCCACATCCGAAGAACCAGAAGAATTGGCCGATCCGACCGATCTCGGTGAAATGATCGCCGAGCAGCCGGCCAAGCCGCAAAGTGTCGCACGCTCGGCCGGAATAGTCTCGATAGCGGTGATGTTCTCGCGCATTCTTGGTCTGGTTCGCGAGACGGTTTTCGCGCGTTTCTTCGGTGCCGGCTTTCTGTATGATGCCTTCACGGTCGGTTTTCGCATCCCGAATCTGCTGCGCGACTTGTTTGCAGAGGGAGCCCTCTCGGCTGCTTTTGTCAAAGTCTTTACCGACTACCAGCTCAAGAACAGCGAACCTGAAGCGTGGCGTTTGGCAAGTCTTGTTTTTAACGCGCTGGCCGTTTTGCTGAGCATGGTAACGGTGCTCGGAATCCTGCTTTCTCCTCTTCTGGTAAAAGCGATCACCTACAATTACCTCGGCGATCCAAACCATTATTACCCTGCCGAAAAGGCTGCTTTGGCGACAACGCTGATGCAGATTATGTTTCCGTTCATCCTGCTCGTCGCGCTTGCCGCTTTGGCGATGGGCGTTCTAAATACCAAAGGCCGGTTCGGTATTCCAGCGTCGGCATCTACCGCGTTCAACATAGCCTCGGTAATCGCCGGACTTAGTCTCGCCTACTGGCTCAGTGGCGGAACTTGGGAACTATCGACCGACAAACTCACAATACCGTCCGACGCGGCGCAATGGGCGATCATTGGGATGTCTATCGGAACTCTTGTCGGCGGAGCGGCGCAGCTTCTGATCCAGATACCGTCGCTTTTCCAAGTAGGATTTCGGTTTTCGCCGCGACTGAATTTTCGTCACGAAGGCCTGCGAAGAATCGGGCGGTTAATGGCACCCGCGATCATCGGCACCGGCGCAGTTCAGGTAAAAGTCGTTGTCGATACGATAGTCGCGTCGGGTATCGACGGGGGCGTCTCATGGCTGAGCTATGCTTTCCGGCTGATGCAGTTTCCTATCGGCGTGTTCGGCGTCGCGATCGGAACTGCGGCGATTCCGGCCCTCGCCCGGCTAGCCTCGGGAAACGAACTCGGTAAATTTCGTTCGACACTTTCCGATGCGCTCAAACTTGTCTTTCTTCTAACGATTCCTTCGGCATGCGGACTGATCGTCTTGGGAGAGCCGATCATCCGGCTGATCTATGAGGGCGGCCGTTTTCGTCCGTTCGACACGGACATGACTGCGTGGGCGCTGGCCGCGTATTCGATCGGACTTGCCGGCTATGCGGCGATCAAGGTTCTCTCCCCCTCCTTCTACGCACTCGACGACGCGAGAACTCCGATGTACGTAAGCCTGGCTTCGGTCGCGATCCATGCGCCGACGAGTTTCGGCTTGATGTATCTGCTGTCGGGCGTCGGCGTCACACCCGAACGGCCCAGCGGTTTCGGACACGTTGGTGTCGCTCTAGCCACGTCCACCGTTGCATTAGTGAATTTCTTCGCTTTGATGGTGCTAATGCGAAAGCGCATCGATCGCATAAACGGCCGGGAAATCGGCATCGCCTTCATGAAGATCGCGATCGCGTCAGCAACGATGTCGGCGGTTTGTTATTTCACTTATCAATTCCTTACGGACACGTTCGAGGAAAAGACCCTTCTAGCTCGTCTGGTCGAAGCCTTCGTGCCGATCAGCCTCGGCGGACTGACTTTCCTGGGGATCGCGAAACTGATCGGCATCACCGAGATCGAAAAGGTCTTCCGGATCCTCTCGCAAAAGCTACGGGGCAAGAATTAATTTGAAAGCACCATGATCAAAGCGTTCGGCGGTACAACGCCCACCATACACGGCTCTGCATTCGTTGCCGATAATGTAGTCGTCATCGGCGACGTCGAGATCGGCGAGGAGGCGAGCATCTGGTACGGATCGATAATTCGCGGCGATGTTAACTACATTCGGATCGGCGACCGGACCAATATCCAGGATGCATCCGTCATTCATGTCAGCTCAAACGATCATCCGACGATCCTCGAGCATGAGATCACGGTCGGTCATCGCGTAACGCTTCATGGCTGCTACGTGGAGAGCGGATGTTTGATCGGGATCGGCGCGATACTGCTGGACGGCGTTAGGGTCGGCCAGAACTCTCTTGTCGCCGCCGCAAGCCTGCTCACCCCGGGGACGATAATTCCTCCGCGATCGCTCGTGATGGGAGCACCCGCAAAAGTGAAACGCGAACTTAGAGACGACGAACTTGAGAACCTTTCACGCTCCTGGCTGAACTACGTTGAACTAAGTCGTCGGTACCTTTCCTAACAGACAATCCTCCGCAATCTGAGCACAATCATTCTTGGCACAGTAAATTCATGTGCACGGGCGTCGCATGCTGTGTGTTTTGATTCGATGCGACGCAATCAACGTACGAGGGGAGGGTTGAGATTTGAGGTGGCTACTTTTCGGTTTCGTTTTGTTCTTTCTAGGCGGATACGTCTTCACGGTTTCTGGTCAGAACGGTCAAGCGGAGTCGGAGTCGGAGTCCGGAATCGAGGAAACTATCGGCCGAGAGGAGAACTGGAAACTTGAACGCGGCTCAAAAGAGTTATCGCTCGAATTCGGTTACGCACCGATGCAGCCGACATTCCTAAGCGGTCGCGAGGAATACGACACGAA
>DASUSJ010000141.1:0-15910 GCA_036375155.1 Pyrinomonadaceae bacterium | reverse complement strand
TACGCAACCCGAAAAGAAGTGATCTTTCAAAGGTTGTTCGACAACTTGACGAAGGCGGTCCGCGACAACAGGGCCGCCTTTAGTTTATTCTGAAATAGCCGCGTACCGGCAGCTCGCCATGAGATCTTTATCGCTTGTTACTTTTGCACTGGTCCTTGCCGCGGGCACTGGACTATCTCAAACGGTTCCCCCCGCAGCGGCGATCTCGCCGTCGCCGACACCACTAATATCCGAACAGCTCACGAAGACTCTGGACAGCATCGCACCTACTAAAGTCGCTGCTCGCGAGGAGCGCGAGATGGCGTATGCGAAATTGCTCGAAGGACAGAGGTATATCTGGAGCAGCGAGCGTGTAAGGTCGCGAGCTGGCCGGCAGCATAACGTGCAGCTTGCGAGAGACGCGTTCAAGAAGTCGGTCGAGTTTAACCCGATGTTATCCGAGGGTTACACGGCACTTGCCGAACTCGCGATAAACTCCCAGCCGCAGGATGCAGACGAAGCAATTCGTCTGGCGGCTTTAGCGATACGTGTGAACCCGAACAATTATGGAGCTCGGCGGATCCTGGCCCGGCTTTATACATACAAAAGCCGCGTCGGTGGAGGAACGTTTGATGCTCGGGCCGGGCAGAGCGCCATAACCGAGTGGAAGCATGTGACCAGGCTGGACCCGCGTAACGCGGAAGCGTGGGCCCTGCTGAGCGAGCTTTACGACAAGACGGGGAAGACCGACGAAAGCATCGAAGCACTTGGAAAGTGGGTAGCGGCGGCAGCGCCGATAGATACTCGTTTCTACCAAATGATAATGGGCGGCCAGAATTTGGCTCCCGAGAACGCTTCGATCAAGCTCGGCTCGATGCTGTTGAAGGCAGGCCGCACACGCGAGGCTATACAGACATTGAGCCTGTTGATCGCCGATGACCCGGCAAACTTTACCGCGGTTGAGCTTCTTCGGGAGGCAGTTGAAGAAGCGGGGCCGGAGGCCGCCGCTCTGGCTACGGACTCGTTGCGGCAGGCCGTGGATGCGAACCCCTCGAATGTATCGCTGATCAATCTGCTGGCCGGCGCCCAGGCGCGGGCGGGTAAAATTGACGATGCCGCTAAACTTCTTCGGGATTCATCGTCCCGCCTTGTCCGGACCGATCGCGCCTCGGCGTCCGTACTTGCCCTCACTTTGGGCGACATCATGGCACGTTCGGATCGCGTACCTGAGGCTCTCGCTGCTTACGAAGCGGCTTTCGTAGCTCGGGGGCTGGAACAGCCGACGGGTCTAAGTGACGACGAGCGCGAGTTTGCGATTCACATCTTTGAGAAGATCATCCAGACCCTGAAGACGGCAGATCGGACGTCCGAAGTAAAGGAGGTCATCGACCGTTCTCGGCAAATGCTGGGGAAGGAGGATCTTTTTCCGGACCGCCAACTGATCGCTCTTTACCGTGAAACCGGAGATCGCGCCGGAGCTCTCGCGGCGGTTCGAGCGGTCAGACAGAAGGCTCCCAGTGATTATGGCTTCATTCGTCTCGAAGCAACTCTGCTAACGGAAACTGGAAAAGTGGACGAGGCAGTGGCTCTGATCCGCAAGGTCATCGAAACAAGTAACAATGTGTCGGCTCCGTCGACGACCCCCGGTAGCGGCTCGGTAACTATCGCGGTCCCTGCATCGGATGCATTCTCGAACTACCTGTTCATCTCGCAGCTCTACAGCCAGGCGAACCGGGGCAAAGAAGCGGCGGACGCGGCTAATCAGGCATACGCGATCGCCCGCGGAGCGGAGCGCAAGCAGATAGCACGCTTGACACTGGCAACTGCACAGCAGGGCTCGGGAGACTTCAAAGGTGCCGAAGCCACTCTGCGTGAGCTGTTAAAGGAGACGCCCGGGAATCCGATCGCTATGAATAACCTCGGTTACTTTCTACTCGAACGGAACGAGCGGTTCGAAGAGGCATTCATTCTTATCGAACATGCTGTGAAAATCGATCCGACAAATCCTTCTTATCTGGACAGTCTCGGGTGGGCATATTTCAAATTAGGAAAGCTGCCTGAAGCGGAGAAGTATCTGAAGGACGCTCTCAGGTTCGATTCGTCGTCCGGCACGATTCATGAACATCTTGGCGATGTGTATCAGAAGCAGGGCAAGTTTGATCTGGCGAAGTCATCCTGGACGCGAGCGGTGAGTTTATTCAGTGATGCGGCCGATGTTGCGCGGGTTAAGAAGAAGTTAACATTGGCCAAGTGATCGGCCGCCATATACGCTTTTCAAATGTCACTAGCGTAGCTCCGGCTAAAAGCACGGGAAAATGGCCTGATTCACCACTGACCAAGGCCAGGGGCAATTTAAAAGAAAGAGGCCGTCTGAAAAGACGGCCCTTTTTTTTCGGCTGATTATCCTGCTACGGCTTCGGTGTTGCAACAGGCGCCGGTTCTTCGCCTTTCTTCTTTAGCTGAGGTGGGGCCTCCGAGCTTGACGTTCCACTGTCCTTAACGTCATCGTCGGTCGATTCCGGCTGGCGACGCTTGAGCGTCGGCTTCTGGTTGCCTTCTTCGTCGATGTCGCTCGTCACGCCCGCCTTCGCGTTCGTGATCTTCAATAAGTGAGCTTTAACACGCTGGAATTCAGAAGTGCTGATCACATATTCTTCCTTCTCGGGGAAGCGTGCGACCAGAGCGAGCGTCGCGTCTCGACGGTCGATCGACTGCGGGTGCGTTGCGAAGATCTTCGACAGCGTGCCCGGCTTTTTCTTATTCTTCGAATTCAGCTTTTCGAACATCGTCGACATTCCGGTCGGATCGTAACCCGATGCATACAGGTACTGAACACCCAGAACATCGGCTTCTGATTCGGCGCCGCGGCTGAACTGCAGGAAGCTCATAAGCTGTGCGAACCCGCCTGCGTTCTGTGCGATGGCACTCGCGATGCCGCCGCCGAAGATTATCGTTCCCAACAAACCGTACTGTATCGCCTGCATCTTGCCCTGATTTTCCATGGCATGGCGTGCGGCAACGTGGGCGATCTCGTGGGCCATAACGCCTGCAAGCTCAGATTCATTGTCTGCGGCGAGAATCAAGCCTTTGTTTACGAAAAAGAACCCGCCCGGCAGAGCGAACGCATTTACTTCATCGCTGTCGATAACCTTGATCGTAAAGGGAATCTTCGCGTCCGAGTGCAAAACCACGTTCTGGCCGACGCGGTTGATATATTCGGTGACGATCGGATCCTCAACAAGCTTTGCCTGCTGCTCGACTTCCATCGCAAGCTGCCGGCCGAGTGCCACTTCCTTTTCCTGCGAGCCGCCCAGCCAGCCAAATAATTTATCGGAGCCGCTGTTGATCTTGCGCTTTCCTATCTGCGAAGGATCTTCCTTTACGCCGAGCGCCTTTGCCGCAGAAGCCTGAGCTTTCGGTTTAGCCTTCTCGTCCTTCTTTGCCTGTGCTGCCTTCTTGTCGTCTTTCGAATCTTGTTTCGCCTGAGCCGCCGCGGCAGCCGGGAAAAAGGCGATGGCGCTCACCCAGACGGTAGCCGCCAGGAAAAATGCGCCAAACTTTCGGATCGATTCTCTCTGTATCATTTAGCCTCCGGAGATACTGCTTGTCGGATGAGGTAAATCTTAAACCCTTATAACCTGTAAAATCAACGTTCTCTATGATGCGGGAAATCCGCGTAACGTTGCGAAATCCGGGGTAAAAAAGTTGATAGTTGAGGGTCGATAGTTGATGGCAAGCCGCCGCGGGTCGCGCCGGAGCGGAGTGCTCAGGCATAACAAGGCATCAACTGGTCGATAGGAAGTGTCAATTAACAAAAACCTTTATTTTTCCGTTGCAAAACTGATAATATAGAACCCGCGCAGCGCCCCGCGCTATCCTGAAGCAACCATCCAGACACTTCATTTCGGAGCATTTTGTTCGATCACCTCCGTCGAAAATGAACCCTATCCAGGAAAAAGTTAAAGATATTGTCGAGGTCCGTGCTCACAAAAGCTTGCGAGACTTCTCGGCCGATCCGGCTGAAACCGTAGCAGGTTACTACTTTACGGACGGTACCGCGGAGCTGATGGCAAAATGGCTCGACCGCGTTGCATCGGTCAAATCAGACAACGGGGCCGCGTTTGCGCTTGCCGGTTACCGAGGCGTCGGCAAGAGTCATTTCCTGGCGACCCTGGGAGCACTCGTGGCACTCCCGGAGCTGCGTTCGCGGGTTCTTGATCCTCATGTCGCCGCCGGTGCCCATCGGCTGACGCGAAAGCACTATCCCGTCACCTTCGTGCGAAGAGGCCTGCACGAAACGCTCTTCGAAGAATTCCGGGTTGGGCTGAAAGAGACTCTCGATCTCGATTGCACGCCATTCGGCGATTCTCTTGAGGACATTCTCAAAGCAGCTGCTCAGAAAGCGGGCGACCTTCCGCTTGTGTTGCTGATCGATACCGCTTACGAGCGCGGCGCTCGAGTGACTCGCGATGACGGCCCCTTCCTTAGTCAAATCGCGGAAGTAGCAAAGAAGCTGAATATATTCCTCGGTGTCGCGCTCGACGATGACATTGCCGGCGCCGACGGATCGAATCTTGCGATCTCGCGGAGTTTCGCGATCGACTATCTCGATCAGGAGCACCTTTATAAGGTAGTTAATACCTACGTTTTTCCTAAACACCAACAGGCACAGACGGTGCTATCGGAAATCTACGGGTACTTCCGCGAAGTCGTCCCAAGTTTTCGCTGGAGCGAGCAGCGTTTCGCGTCTTTGTATCCGCTGCATCCGGCGATTCTAGAGGTAGCGCCTTTCGTTCGGCTGTATGTTCATGACTTTGCGCTGCTCGGTTTTGCGTCCGCGGCGGCCGAGCGGATCATGGGCCGGCCCGCGAATTCGCTGATAGGACTCGACGAAGTTTTTGATAATGTCGAAAAGTCGCTTCGAAAGATCTCCGACCTGCACGAGGCCTTCATCGCATACGATCACCTCAATGAAGAGGTCGTCGGAAAGATACCGATCCTGCGCAGGCTACAGGCAAAACTCATTTTAAAGGCCCTGCTTTTACTGTCCTTGGATGGCCAGGGAACAACGGCCGGCGACATAAGCGCGTCGATGCTCATTTTCGACGAAGAAGACCCGAAGCGAGCCTTGTCCATCGTCGATGATCTCGTTCGAAAATTTGCTGAGGAGCTTCCGGAAGATATCCAGATCTTGTCGGAAGAGAGCCGCGAAACGCGCTACGGGTTTAAGGTCAGCAGCAAGGACAACCTCAATCAGGCGTTGTCCGAGGCGATAACTTACGTTCCGCCGAATGTCATACCCAAGATCCTCCGTCGTCTCATTCAGGAGAGATTTAGCGACTGCACTCTTTCGAGCAGCGCAGACGATGTAAGAAAGGATTGGATGGATTGCCATGTCGAGTGGCGAGGCGGACACCGTCGGGGTCGGCTCTTCTGGATCGAGCCGGATAGCGAGAATCTCCAGGCTCACGCCGCATCCCCCGACCTCCAGATGGATTGGGAAGTCGTCGTCGCGGTGGAGGGAAGCGATGCCCAATTTTCGCCGGCAGCTGACGTGTCGCGGGTTTACTGGCGGCCGGATGAACTGCGAAAAGAGGAAACCGAAGCGCTGCTTCGATACTACGTTCTAAACACGCGCGCCGAATTGCGAGAGGAGTTCAGCGAACAGATCCGTCCGCTGCTCCATTCGCACGCGGTCCGTGTCGGTAAGATCGCGAACCGGGTATTCCTCGAAGATGGGAAGCTCGAGATCGATAAGTTCGATTACAACTTCACGGATGAGGCGCGAACGGCACAAACGTTGTCGGAGCTTTTTTCGGTAATGCTCGATCCGATGTTCGAGACCCGCTACCCGGAACATCCCGTCTTCCGACAGCGCCTTGGAATGTCCGAGGTTGCGGCGCTGATTGCCGACCTCTACAACAGCTCACAGCGTAATGTTCCCGAGGTCCAAAGGCTCGCTCGAAACTACGCCTTGCCGATGGGTTTGGTTGTCGAGGAAGACGGGCTGCTTACACCGAAGTCAGATGAAGCACTCATTTCCTTGAGCTCGTCGGCGGAGGTGTTATCGAAAGTCGCCGCCGTCAAAGACGGTGAAACGGTCTCGCTGAAGGAAATATACGATCTCCTCCGCAAGGAACCGCGTGGGCTCGGGCGAGAAGCCCAGCATTTGCTGCTGACGGCCCTCGTCGCACAGCGACAGATTGATTTTGTCACTTCGAAAGGCGACCGCATCAACCAGCGTTCGCTGGATCTGAAGATCATCTGGGACGATATCGTCGGAATTGCCCGGCCCGTCGGACTGGCGTTCTCGGCGAAAAAGCTGGCCCGCTGGGCAGCGTTGGTATCGGGCGACGCGAATATCAGATCGCTTGATGACGAGACGGCGCGAGAGGCTTTGAAGACTGCTCTGCAAACCTGGCATGCCGAGTGGACGAAGGGGCGCGTGCTAAAACGCTTTGACGACCTCTCCGACGATATCTTGAATGCACGGATCTGGACGCTGGCTTCGCGTTGCTCGAAGACGCTGGCCAGGACCGCTGAGAATATCAAAGCCGCGCTCGACGAATCCATCTCCCTCGAAGAATGTTTGAACCGAATCGCCGACACGTTCTCCGATTCAGAGGAACAGTATCAGCGGGCTCTGAGCGAGCTCATCGTTGTGGACAGCTTCATCAAGGGGACCGCAGCCCGAAACGAGGTCCTTTCTTATCTCTCCGGGTGTGAGATCACAAACGTCGAAGAGATCGAGGAGATGCGCGAGCAGCTGTATCACCTGATAGATGTCAGCTACTCAAACCCGAGCGACGCGAGCAACCGCGAGCTTGGTTATCTCTGGATCAAGTTCCAGCGAGATTTCAGCGAGCACTTTGCGGCGAGGCACGACACCGTGATGCGCTCGCACTCGTTGCAGGCGGCTTTCAACGATATCACGCAGGGGGACGATTGGTGGGAGTTCGAGAATCTGGCTCGCATCGCGATGTTCCGCCCCGAGATTGCGTCGAGCGTGGAACGTCTGCGGAGATTATTCGGTGAGCTGGATTGCGACTTTGCAGTCCGCGAGGCGCTGCAGACGCGGCCGTTCTGTAAATGCTCGTTCGGACTCGCAAAAGAGAAAGAGTGGGAAGATCTTCCAAACCAGCTATGGCTTGAGGTTAAGACTGCGTTGCGTACCTATCGGCAGACACTTCTGGAGGAGAAGGAGAAGGTCACTTCGCTTCTTAGCGAGTTCCAGAAAGAAAGTGTCGATCCTCAGGCATCGTCTGCTGCAACGGAAGTGCTTCGACTTATTCCCAAAGGCGTCGATATGCCTCGTCTATCCTTGAGCCAGTTGCAGGTTTTGCAGAAAGCATTAGGCATGACTGATGTTGGGCCACGCGTCTCCACCTGGCGCAACGAAGGAGACCGGGAAACGACTGGCTCATCGGTTGTCGACGCGACGGCCACCGAAGCCGAACAAACCATCACGGTTTAGCCAAATCGCCTTGTCTTAGAGTTTTTTCCCATTTCAACCTATATTTTAGGGATATGCCCAGCGTATCCATTATCGGCGTCGGACGTGTCGGGGGCGCCCTGGCTCTGGCACTGCAAAAAGCGGGTTATGAGATCGAACATCTAGTGCACCGAGACGCAACGACGGCCAAACTTATTGCTCCGAAGCTGCCTGGGGTTGAGTTTCGCGAGCAGCAGGCATCGTTCTCATTCCTGACGTCAGATATTGTTCTCATCACCACCCCGGACCCTCTTATCGGCCCGATAGCAGAACGGCTCAGCGCGGAGCTCCGGCATAAACCGACAGTCCTTCATACGAGCGGTTCATTGTCATCAAACATTTTGTCTCGGGTGGCGGAGTTCGGCTTTGGCACCGGCAGTATGCATCCTCTCGTTTCCATCAGTGACGCCATCACGGGTGCACTGAGTTTTGAAAAAGGTTACTTTTGCGTGGAGGGCGACGAAACAGGAGAGCGGATCGCAACCTCAATGGTCCAGTCGCTCGGCGGAATACCTTTCACGATACCGCCGGACTGCAAGCCCCTGTATCATGCGGCGGCCGTGATGGCTTCGGGGCATTTTGTCTCGCTGATCGATATTTCGATCGAATTGCTCAACAAATGCGGTGTGCGACCGGAATCCGCTAAGAGCATCCTGCTTCCGCTCATCAGAACAACGCTAGGTAACCTCGAATCAAAAAATACCGCTGGCTCCCTGACCGGAAGTTTCGCCCGAGCCGACTCGGACGCGATTACTCGGCATCTTGCAGCCATCGACGACAGCAACCCTCTAATCCGAGAAGTTTACTTGTTGCTGGGCGAACGCTCGATCGACCTCGCAGCCGCCGCCGGAGTAAGCCCGGATGACCTCGCGAAGTTACGTGAAAGTATTTCAATAGCGAAAAGAAAATCCGAGTGATAAAATTCGGGTATGAGGGCAAAGCGGAATGGCTAAGAAAAAGGAAGAGTTCGTAAAAGAGAAGGAGATCTTTCTCGAACACATTCAAAAAGCCGGTCTCCGCCGCACGACTCAGCGAGATCTGATATTGGAAATATTCCTGCGGACCGAAGACCACCTAACCAGCGAAGACCTCTACTGGCTGGTACAGAAAGAAGATCCATCGGTCGGACACACCACGGTGTATCGCACGCTGAAATTGCTCACCGAAGCCGGTCTTGCTCGCGAGGTCAGGTTCGGCGACAACAAGACGTATTACGAGCATCATTACAATCACCAGCACCACGATCACATGATCTGCACAGAGTGCGGGCAAGTGATCGAATTCTTTTCAGCGGACATCGAAGACCTTCAGGATCAAATGGCGGCCAAATTTGGGTTCCGTCCTACGCATCATAGCTTGCGTATGTGGGGCGTCTGCGCCGAATGCCAAAATAAAGTATTTGAGGCGTCCAGTGCACCGTCGGGGGCTCAGCCAAAGGTTCGAGTCAGATCTGTAATGGGAAACCAGTAGGTAATGGCGGAAGTAGAAGTAAAGTTCGAAAGAGAAGATCTGGAAGGCATAGTCGCCGAGGGCTCGTACTTGATTGATGTCGCGAAGCGCTTCGGTGTTCGTTTCGGAGAGCCGTGTGACGTACAGGCGAATCTTCATCACTGTTCGGTGATAATTACCTCAGGCGCCGATCTTCTCTCGGCGGATACGAAGGCTGAGTCCGATTACTTTGCTGTCAATGGCCGAAAGGCGAATGAAAGGCTGGCATGCCAGGCAAAGATCGAAAGAGCGGGGGAAATAGTAATTATGACGAAAGAGAAAGCGCAGGATCCGAAGGCTAACGACGCAGCGTCGGAGGACAGAAGCGAACAATACAGAAAAGAATTTGCGGAAATGCCGCTCGAGACAAAGATCAAGAACCTTGTTCAGCTCGAGACCATTGCGCTCGGCGAAACTGTTTCTTACATCATCAATTCTCCGTTTACTATCGCCGACAAAATCATGGATGTGATGGCGGAATTCGGGTTCAGGAAAGAAGAACAGCAAAAAAGCGCTGTGCGACCGGAAGAGCACAAGGCGGAGAAGTCGGACGGCAGTTCGAACGGGAAGCGCAAGGCTTCGAAACGTAAAGATACCCCGTCGTAAAAACGTCGGGACGCAGTTCGCCCGGGGTGGATCGAAGACATCGTGAACGATAACCAGCTTCAGAAGAGAGTTCCGTCGTCGGTAAAGGAGAGAGGTCAATACCTGATCGCCTTCGGCGTTGTCGCCTCGATGCTGTGGGTCGCCAACTTTCCCATCTTCGTGATCTTTTTCTTCGGGATCTTTGCTTATTTTCTTCTGAGGATGTTTTCGTCCGGATCGAGGAGCGAAACACGCGAGATCTTCGAATTCTATCTGACTGCCAACGAGATCCTTCGAGACGATGAACGTCGATGGTATGGTTTCGAGCTAAATGAGGCCATTAAGCGTGGTGAGGAGATCGTCCATCGCATGAGCGCCGCTCCGCCCTTGGTCTACTTTGCCCTTGGGGCTTTGCATAACAAGAACGGCAATCACAAAGCCGCCGTCTCCAATCTCGCCCATGTGGTCGAGAACCCCAGCTCAAACGAGTTGGCATATGTCTACCCGACCCCCGAACTCCGCAGTTATGTGAAGGTCTTGCGGAAGATCGAGCGCGAACCGGCCGACGCGCCCCTGACGTCCGCGGCGGTTCGTGCGCTGGAGCGTGCGCGGAAGATTCGCGGTAACATTCTTCTGGAGGAAAGTCGGAAGAAATTCGCCGAAATGCCCGCCCCCGCCGAACCGCAGAAGGCGCTTCCGCAGCCGGAGCAGAAGAAGCAAACGCCCCCAGCGGGTTTGAAGTCTGTTGTCGATTCAAATGGAGAGGCTGCGGAACCAGCGCAAGAGAAACAGCAGGGTCAGTCCGGAAACGGACGTAACGGCCGATCAAAGAAGTCCGCTCGGCAGAATGAGGAGCCCTTCGCCGATCGCAAGCCTATTTCGGAGGTGCTCCATGACATCTACGATAAGAACGTTCAATAGAACTAATTGATGCTGATTGATCTGGCCGCTTGCCTACTCGCTGACACCCCCGGTCATTTGAATCCGAAGAACTTCCGGAGAGACTTAAGAATTCCGGGCTCCGCTTGTTTAAAGTCTTCTTCTTCCGCTTCCTTCTGAACCAGCAACGCTCGACGGTTTTCTATGATGTCGCAAATCGCCTTCATCAGGTCGGGATTTACTTCAAAAAGAGGTTTCAGGGCCGTCTTCTTGATCTGGACGACCTCGGTCTCCTCCTCGGCGATGACCGTAGCCGTACGAGGTTGGCCGGTAAGCAGGCTCATTTCCCCGAAGAAGTCATTCGACTTGAGCTTGTTGATCGTTTTTTGGTAATCCTGCTCCGGGATCTGGACCTTTACGGAACCCCGTGCAATGACGAACATCGAGTTTCCTTCCTGACCGCGTCGCACGATCGCTTCGCCCGGCGCGTAGACTCTTATGGTCGATCCCTTGGCAAGCTTTTCGATCTCTTCCTCGGCGAGCGGAGCAAACAGGGGGACTTCCTGCAATCTTTCGGAGACCGTATTTACGTGTTCGACAAGCGTCGCTTCTTCAGGCGGCGGCGCCATGTGGATTGTACGCGTCGGGTATGCGAAGTCGATCTTCTCGCGATTGAGGGCGTACCAGATCCGCTGTCGTATTAGCGCATCCGTATCGTTGTATTTTGAGTAATCCTCAGTCCAGTATTTCACTTCCCAGTCGATCCCGTTGTCGCCGAGATTCCTTATCCGTACTACCGGCCGTATCTTTTGTGAAACATTTTCGACCTGACGTACTGAGTCGCGCACGATCTGGATCGTTCTTGCGGGTGAATAGGAGTATTCAGTGTTGAAAAAGACCAGCCTGGCATTCAGGTTATCGCGAGGTGCGACCTCGATGAGTTCCTTGCCCAGAACGCTGTTACTCATCACCAGCAGTTTATTCTGGAACGTACGAATCTTTATCCCGCGCCACGAAACGCTCTCCACAACTCCGCTCTGCTGATTCGCGATCATAGTTACAACATCACCAGCTTGAAAGGGCTGATCCGCTTGGATCGCAATCCCGGCAAACAGGTTCCCGAGCGTATCCTGCAACGCAAGACCGACCACGATACCAAGAATCGTGGAACCGGTGAATAGCGGAGCGAGAGGAACCTCCGGATACTGCGTCTGAAAGATGATGAAGAACGCGACAATGTAGATGATGACCGAAAGGACCGTCTTGACCAGCGATCCGACCTCGGACTGCGCCCCGCGAATGGTCGAAACGACCATGTAGCCAACGAATCGGATGACGGCAATAACGATTGCCATCCAGAGCAGGATCTTGATGATACGGAAGAAGTTGAAGCCGAGTGAGATCAACGTCTCGACCATCATGTCCGGGCGCTGTTCACCAGAGGTGGGGACGGTGTGTCCGTCCGGGGCTATCGTGATGCCGAATTGATTGAAGATATATGCCTGAAGAAGATCTTCACCGAAAGCCATCAGGATCAGGATCAATATGACTATTGCCGCGAACGCAACAAAAACGATCGCCCTTTTCCTGAATTCCGATAGAGACATAAGGGGGTAACGAGCAGCTAAAACATATCAGCAATCGTATTCCCAATCAACAAAAGCGACAGGACGGAGACGACGGCGGTTGCTGTCCAAGCGGCGATGTTGAACCACAGCGAATTGCGGTATTCGCCCATGATCTCGCGGTTGTTCGCGAGCGAGAGGATCGCAAGGAGGATCACGGGCAGCAGGACACCGTTAACGGTCTGTGTGAAGATCAGCAGGCGGATCTGCGGGATGCCGGGTATCAGCGCGACGATCGCCCCGATCAGGATCAGGACCGTAAAGATACCGAGAAAGATAGGGGCTTCGCGAAACGAACGCGAGAGTCCCTTTTCAAAACCGAGAGCCTCGCTGATCGAATACGCGGTCGCCAAGGGCAGAACGCCCATCGCGAGCATCGCCGCGCCAAAAAGTCCGATGGCGAAAAGATACTTTGCGTAGACGCCGGCCACGGGAACCAGAGATTCGGCGGCCGTGGCGGCCGAATCGATCTCAGTAACACCGGTCGTGTGGAGAGTCGCGGCTGTAGATATGACGATAAAAACGGCGATCAAACATGCGAACGTTGTTCCCACGATGACATCGGCACGTGCAAGCGGCAGGTCGTCCTTGTCCATCTGTTTCTCGACGACCGACGACTGCACATACACCTGCATGAACGGCGTAATCGTCGTACCGATCAGCGCCATTATCATGAATAGGTAGACGACATCCAGCGAGAAGGTCGGCCGGACGAAACTCTCGGCGACGACCGGCCAATCGGGCTCTGCGACGAAGGCCGAGATAACGTAGGAGAAGAAAACGAGAGACATCAGTAGGAAGACGCGCTCGACGCGCTTCTGCGTGCCTTTTACGACCAGCCACCAGATCAGGCCGGCTGTGAGCGGGACCGCGAAAAATCGTGGGATGCCGAGCAGCTCGGACGCCTGAGCTATGCCGACGAATTCCGAGATGATCACACCGGTGTTGGCAATGAGCAGGGCGAGCATTATGAACGCCGTCCAGCGTACTCCGAACTGTTCGCGTATGAGATCGGCCAGTCCCTGCCCTGTGACAACGCCCATCCGAACGCACATCTCCTGAACGATGATCAGCGAGATGACCATCGGGATAAACGCCCAGAGCATCGTGTAACCGAAGCCCGCTCCGACGGTCGAGTAGGTTGCGATGCCACTGGCGTCGTTACCTGCGTTAGCCGCGATTATGCCGGGGCCGAGGATGGCGAGGTATGTATAGAAGCGGTATTCAGAAAGAGTTCGACGGAGCCGCGAGGGAAGCAGGCCGACACTTCGCGCAAGATTTTTCGGTGAAAAGCGCGTCAAGAACATTAGGTTTACTGTCGCCGTCTGTCATTTCTGTTTTGGGAGAAAATCGAAAGTGAGACTATAGCCTGTTTGAAGCGAATTTGAAAGCGTCACGCCGCACCGAACGCTCAAATGGCAGGCTGCTCTGCTGCTGAGGTCCGGGATCGACAAATCTAAGGGACCCGGAATCCGGCGCCTTCGATCCCATCCTTTCTGGGTTAGGCTCCGAGATAAGCGGAGGCTCTGCAGAACCGCTCCTGAAAAATTTCACTTTCCCACATTTCTGGTAACGCTATCACGATGTCGCCGCGCACCGTTCGAGTCATTTTGAACAAAAACTTCCATCTGAAGATCCGATCCGACGCATCTAGCCCTTAGGTTATATCCATCTGCGAGTTTTCCCTGACGTTCGCTTCTTTGCAATACTCGCTGAAAAATTCTCAATGCGCGTGTTATATTGCTGCTGCTGTAAATTAGATCGAGCCAGATGGTCGCGGCGTAAACCGCGAAACGACCCGGCAACGGTGGAGATCGCAATAGTTAGTTTTCCACCTCGCAAATGGAAGCCGCGAGAGCAATATGAAATCAATTGTTCGTGTTCTCGCTCCAGGGAGATAGTTGAAATGATTACAAAGTTGTCACGTTTTCTACTGTTGTTCGTTTTGCTGGCAACGGTCGTATCCGCGCAGGTCGATCTTTCGTCGCCTATTCCGACAGATCCGAACGTGAGGATCGGAAAGCTTAGTAATGGTCTGACCTACTACATACATAAAAATGCGAAGCCGGAGAACAAGGTCGAATTAAGACTGGCCGTGAACATCGGCTCGACGGCCGAGCGCGACGATCAACAAGGTCTCGCCCATTTCCTGGAGCACATGGCTTTTAACGGCACGAAGAGCTTTAAGAAAAACGAGCTTGTCTCCTACCTGCAGTCGATCGGTGTGCGATTCGGTGCAGACTTGAACGCTTACACGAGCTTTGACGAGACGGTTTATATGCTGTCGATCCCAACAGAGAAAAAGGAGCTCCTTGATAAAGGGCTGCTCATTCTATCGGAATGGGCATCGGCCATCACGCTCGATCCCGAAGAGATTCAAAAGGAACGGGGCGTAGTTCTGGAAGAATTGCGGCTTGGCAAGGGAGCCGATCAGCGAATGCGCGATCGCTATTTTTCTAAGATCTTTAAGGGTTCTGTGTATGCAGAACGGCTCCCGATCGGGCAAAAGGAATTACTCGAAAAATTCGACCCTAAAGTTTTGATCGACTTTTATGAAGATTGGTACCGGCCGGACACCATGGCGGTTGTAGCTGTTGGAGCTCTCGATATCGACGAGATGGAGAAAAAGATCCGGTCGAATTTCGGGTCCATAAAGGCGAAGCGGAAGATAAAGCCGGTGCCGGTAGCCGCGGTCCCGGACCACAAGGAAACGCTGATCGCGGTAGAGACCGACAAGGAAGCCTCGACAACGTCTGCACAGTTGCTTTTCAAGAAAAAGGCTGAGCGTGCAATAAATTTGGGCGATCTCCGCAGCCAGCTTGTTAAGAACTTTTTCAACGGGATGTTCAACGCAAGGCTGGACGAAATACGCCAATCTGCGAATCCGCCGTTCGTGTTCGGAGGTGCGGGGTTCGGCGGTTTTGTAAGGAACAAAGATGCGTACTCCGTATTCAGCATCACCGACCCGAAAAACGTGAAGGCGGCTCTTTCCGTCTTTTTGGATGAAAACAACCGTGTCAAGCAGTTCGGATTTACACAGGCCGAATTTGATCGGCAAAAGGAGCGATACTTTGCGGGCCTTGAGAACAGTTACAGGGAACGCGGCAAAACAGAATCGTTCTTGTTCGCGAACAGCTACGTTTCTCACTTTCTTTCCGGCAACCCGGCTCCCGGGATCGAGTTTCGCTACAATTTTTCCAAATCGGTGGTTCCGACGATCACGTTGAAGGAGGTGAATGAACTGGCAAGAAACGCCATCACCGACGAAAACAGGGTCATCATCGTTACCGGCCCGGAAAAACCGGGTGTGACATATCCGACTTACGACGAGATCCTGGCAGTGTTGAAAGAATCTGAGAACGCTAAGCTTACGCCCTATGTCGATAATGCGGTCAAAGAAGCTCTCGTCGGCGACCTGCCTGCGACGACCAAGATAATAGAGGAAAAGGCGGACGGGAAGTTCGGGATCACTTACTGGACTCTTTCGAACGGCGTGAAGATCGTCTTAAAGCCGACTGACTATAAAGAGGACCAAATACTGATGCGAGGCTTTAGCCCGGGAGGTCTTTCCCTTGTGGCTGACGACAAGGCGTTTTCCGGCCGGTATGTTTCTCAGGTCGCCGGAGAGAGTGGACTGAAAAAGCTCTCGCGTGTGCAACTTACGAAACTGCTCGCTGGTAAGAGAGCCAGTGCGTCGATAAGCCTTTCGGAGCAGTATGAGTATGTGAACGGCAATTCCACGCCGAATGATCTCGAGACGATGCTACAGCTTGCGCATCTGCAATTTTCCGACGTCAATTTCGAGCCTGGGGCCTTCGACTCATTTATCAGCAAGCAGAAACAGTTTCTTCCGGGGCTCATT
>DASUSJ010000140.1:0-28563 GCA_036375155.1 Pyrinomonadaceae bacterium | reverse complement strand
GCTGGCGAGATAACGGCGGGCAATTTTACATCGTTCATTCTGTACCTTCAGCGGATGATCTGGTATCTCATCGCACTCGGCTACGTCGTAAATCTTTACCAGCGTGGGACGGCGTCGCTGAAGCGTTTCAACGCGGTTCTGGAGGCCGAACCGGCAATAAAGGATACGCCCGATGTACGCGAACAGCCGCCGATAAAAGGCTCGATCGAGTTTCGGGATTTGAACTTCGCGTATAACGCCCCCGCCAGGGTGAACGGCGCTACCCTGCGGATAAAGCCCCGCGCATCCTCGGACAAGGAAGGGGCCACGCCCACGCCGCCTCCTGACCGCGTCGTCTCGGTTGAACCCGAAGGCGGACCAAGCGATAGTCAGCTCGGTGGTGCGATCGGCCCCGCACCCGGTAGTGACGACAAGCTGGTACTAAGAAGCATCAACCTCAGGATCGAGCAAGGGAAAACCGTTGCGTTTGTCGGAAAAACCGGAAGCGGAAAATCCACGCTTGTGAGCCTTGTGCCGCGACTGCTTGATGCGCCGGATGGTTCAGTCTTCATCGACGGGATCCCGGTTCGCAAATTTCCCCTTGAACAACTCCGCGGTGCGATCGGCTTCGTACCCCAGGAGACGTTTCTTTTCAGTGACACCCTTGCGGAGAATATCGCCATGGGTGTCGGGCGAGAGGACGGGGAGACGGGGCTAGTAGGAGAAGCGGAGAAGGGGCAACCGGCTCCAGGTACGGCATCTGAATCCCCGCGTCCCCGGCTCTCCCCTTCTCCCCTTCTCCCAGTGGCCCCGTCTCCCCGCATCGGAGGATTATCCGTAGAGAAAGCGGCTGAGGTCGCTGGTCTCGCAAACGACATAAAAGATTTCCCGAATAGATACGACCAGCTCGTCGGCGAGCGTGGGATCACCCTTTCGGGCGGCCAGAAACAGCGAACCGCCATCGCCCGTGCGATCATGCGTGATCCGCGCATTCTCATCCTCGACGATTCGCTGTCGGCGGTCGACACGTACACTGAGGAACAGATACTTCACAACCTTCGCGATATTCGTACCGAGAGGACGACGTTGATCGTATCGCATCGCGTCTCAACGATCCGCGACGCAGATCTGATCTGCGTGCTTGATGACGGACGCATCACTGAACGCGGCACGCACGATGAGTTGCTCGCGCTCGACGGCGAATACGCCGAACTATACGAGAGGCAGTTGTTGGAAGAAGAGTTGGAGGCCACCGACTGATATGCCAAAAGGAAAGCCGATCAAAGTTGAATACCGGACCCTGGTGGTCATCTGGTTCGGCCTGCTCACATCGCAAGTGCTTTTTCTGCTAGTTGTCTATCTGGTCAAGCCGGAACTCTTCACGCCCGATACTTCACGCCCGTTCCTGGGCGAGGAGCCGCTCATCCCTCTCGCTTTCGCCATATCCGCCGGCGTCTTTTTTATCCTTTCGTTCGTCCTCAGCCGCCAGTACATGCGTCGCGCCGTCCGGGACAAGGATGCAGAGTGCGTCCAGACCGGTCTGGTTCTCGGCTGCGCGCTGAGCGAAATTTCTTCGATCCTCGGCGTAGTAATCGCCCTCGTTTTCGAACACCCGTACTTTTACATCTGGATCGCGCTCGGTGCTCTCGGCATCCTGCTTCACTTTCCTCGAAAAGGAAATCTGGATGCGGCGAAGTACCGTTTGATGTAGAACGTGCAAGATGTGAGCGAGAGTTTGAATTCGGTACGCCGCAATCTGTCAGAAAATTACATGCTTCAAGAAACCTTTTTTGCACTTGTGGTGTCTAACGCATTAACTACCCGCGGTTAATTTAGACTGGCTGCCCTTCAGGCGGCGATGATCAATCTACATTTAGGAGTTTTTGTATGAGCAAGCTTTTACTTTTGCTGTGTGTGTTGGTGTGCGCGTTTGCGATGGTGGCACAAGAAGCAAGCGCGCAAGATGTGACGCAGGGATCGCTCTTCGCTTACGGGAAGGGCGGAAAGGAACGGGGAGATTGTCCCCTGAAAAGCACAAGCGTGAAAACGGACATCTCGGGGTTTCTCGCGCGCGTCCGCGTCCGGCAGGAATTCGAGAATTCATTTTCGGAACCGATCGAGGCGGTCTACACATTTCCGCTTTCACAGAACGGGGCCGTCGATGACATGACCATGATCATCGGCTCGCGTACGATCCGCGGCACGATCATGAAACGGGATGAAGCGCGGAAAGTATACGAAGCGGCCAAGGACGAAGGTAAGACGGCGAGCTTGCTCGATCAGGAACGCCCGAACATCTTTACGCAGGCGGTCGCGAACATCATGCCCGGCGAAAAGATAGTCGTCGAGATCAGTTATGTCGAAACGCTGAAGTACGAAGACGGGGCCTACGAATTCGTGTTCCCCATGACAGTTGGGCCAAGGTACGTTCCCGGATCGGTCAAGGATGCGGCGAAGATCAAACCAACCTACGCCGCAGAGCGCACCGGTCACGACATCTCGCTCGAGGTAAATCTCAACGCAGGCGTGCCTGTAGAAGAGATCAGATCGGCTTCGCACGATATTCAGCAACTCAATTTTGCGCCGAACTCAGCGAAGATCACGTTGAAGAACGAGAAAACAATCCCGAACAAGGACTTCATTCTTCGCTACGACGTGACGGGTGGAAAGATCCAGGACGCCGTTCTCGCGCACCGCGGGGCGCGGGGCGGGTTTTTCTCGCTGGTGCTTCAGCCACCCGATCGATTCACCTCAGAAGACGCGACCCCGAAAGAGATCGTCTTCGTACTCGATACGAGCGGCTCAATGTCCGGCTTTCCGATCGAGAAAGCGAAGGAAGCGATGAAGCTTTCGCTTCAGGGACTCCATCCAGACGACACTTTCAACCTGATAACATTCGCCGGCGACACGCACGTTTTGTTTCCCGAGCCGGTGCCGGCGACGCAGGGGAACCTAGAGCGCGCCCTCGGATTTTTGGACACGCGTGCCGGAGGAGGTGGAACCGAAATGATGAAGGCGATCAAAGCGTCGCTCGACCCGTCGGATTCCCAAACTCATCTTCGCGTCGTGTGTTTCATGACGGATGGCTATGTCGGGAATGATGCAGAGATCATCGCCGAAATCCAGAAGCACCCGAATGCACGCGTTTTTTCCTTCGGGATCGGAGGCTCGGTGAACCGTTTCTTGCTCGACAAAATGGCTGAGGCAGGAAACGGTGAGGTCGAGTATGTTTCGCTCACCGACGACGGCTCGAAAGCTGCGAAGCGATTTCATGAACGAGTCCGCACCCCATTACTTACCGATCTGTCGATAGACTGGAACGGCATACCGGTGTCGGACGTGTATCCCGGCAAGCTTTCGGATCTTTTCTCTGCAAAACCGGTCATCGTCCACGGACGTTACACAAAAGCCATGAACGGAACGATCCGTCTGAAGGGCAAAGTCGCTGGACAAGAGTACACACGAGAGATACCCGTTAACCTGCCTGAGACCGAATTAGCGAACGACGTCCTTGCGACGCTCTGGGCGCGGAAACGTGTTGACGGTCTGATGATGAGACGCGGCACCGACGAACCGAATCTTCAAAAGATCAACGACGAGATCACTCAGCTCGGGCTCGAGTTCCGGTTGCTAACCGACAGTACATCGTTCGTTGCCGTTGAGGACCGCGTGGTCAACCGAAACGGCAAACCCGTCACGATCCAGGTGCCGGTCGCCGTGCCTGAAGGTGTCGATGCGCTGATGAGTGGAGCATTAACCGCCAGCGATGTGGCTATCACGGTCGGCCTCTCTCCAATGGTTACTGTCACGTCCTCGTCAGTTGGCAATTCATCTGCTGTCTCGCGCAAGACGGGAAAGAAATCTAAACGTGCAAGTGGCGGTTCGGGAGGTGGAAGCGGGGTTGGCTACGGAACCGGCAGCGGCTCAGGGAACGGGTCGGGTCCTGTGATGCTATCCGGGGCCCGGATCTCTGCCGGCGTCATGAACTCAAGAACCGTAAAGGAAGAATCGGAATCTCCGCCAAAGCCGCTCTCGCCAGCGGAGGCTCGACTCCAAAAATTGAAGGACAAGGTTCACACGCAGATCTGGAGAGTGATAGAACGGCTGGAGAAGAAAGCACCGTCGAGTGCCGAACAATCAAGTTTCGTTCGCAACGGGAAAGCGAGTCTCAGGCTCACCGTCTCAACACTCTCGCCGGGCCTACTCGAGAAGCTGCGGGAGGTGGGCTTCGAGATCTCATCGCAAAAAGGCGTCCAATTGACGGGTAACATCGCGGTCGAGAAGCTCAAGGCGCTAGCGGAAATAGAGGATGTGAAGCTGATCCTGCCCGCGTTGTAATTCACCCACCCCAAGCAAAAAGGGTCGATTCCCAATGGAGTCGACCCTTCTCTTATTCAATTGTAAAAGTAGCGTCTATAAACTACTGATCGAAACCGTCCGCCTTCCAAATCGTCGTGCTTCCGCACAGCTGGCGACCCATATGTCGATCTTCTTGCCTTTGATCCGGCCGCCCGTGTCGGACACCAGATACTGGCCGCTGTAGGCTCCCGCATTCAGGTTCACTCTGGAACCCAGGCGGAGGACTCTCGGATCTGCCGCAATAATTCCTCGGCGTACCCCGTGCCCCATGGCTGTCCTGCCTTTCAAACAATATGCAGTTGCTGTAAAAGATCCCCTACTTGTGCCGGCAGCCCCTGCTGCACCTGCCTTAACTACCTTTCCTGCTGAAACTGTCTTCTTAACTAACTTCTTATCTTCTTCTGCAACTACTTCTGAACTTTCAATACTTGTATCTAAATTTAACTGCGAATCCTTCGCTGAACTGAGAGCGGGTTCTGTCTTGACTTGTGCGTACATGAAAACTACGAACAGGCCGATGAGCGACAGAATGACGCCTCCTCTGACGAGATTTTTCATTCAATATTCTCCTGTCAATTTTCGTTTCCCTAAAAACACAAAAATAGCTGCTTAGAAACCCCTCGTCCCTTGCTAGCTATTTAGTTTTTGTAATTCTTAAAGAAACTCAAACGGTGGTGGATTCCACCTGTTTTCAACCGGTCGCGGCTGAAACATGACTATGATGCTAACATTTTAGGGCTTTACTGTCTACCTTCTCAAAACTGCAAGTCCTTATGTTATAGGCGATTGGTGTTTTGGCATCGATTTTTGCTGGGCGAAACGGCAGTTCTTTGCTAGACTCTCTTCTGCCCTTTACGGAGGGCGCCCCAGCTTCAAACCAATAATCCGACCGGATTAAAAAAGAGGAAAAATCATATATGCAGGACCGACGCCAAGGAGCACGACACGTAGTGTCTTTTCCGATTCGCGTAAAGTGGAAGAACGAAGACGGTAAAGTCGTCGTCGAGGAAGGACTGACCGAGAACGTAGGGCTGAATGGCGCCCTCGTCTATCTGCCGCGAATGCTCCCGACCGTGGGCTCGAAGGTTGATCTGACGGTAACCGAGAACACCAAGGACGAGGTCACGGTTGGAGCTCAGGTAATTCGGCTTGAGCGAAACGCTGCCCATCCGCAGGTTGCATTAGCATTGACGGACGGCGTGCGGAACTGGAAGAAAAAAGTTTGGGATCTCGCCGCCGAATCGGTGGCCGGTCAGAAGCCAGATGAGGTTGATGACTGGTAAACTCTAACCGATGAAAATTCTAGTTCTGGGAGCGGGCCGCATGGGATTTGGTGCGGCCTTTGATTTGGTTCACAACTCGCCCGATCTCACTTCGGTAACGATAGCGGATTTCGACCTGGAAAAGGCCGAAGACGTGGCGGCAAAGGTGGGGACTTCTCGGATCGAGCCACGGCCGATCGATGCCGGAAATTATGATGACGTCCTCGCCCTGATGCGGGGCCATGACGCGGCGATCTCGTGCGTGAACTATTGGTATAACGAGTCGCTCGCTCGTGCGGCGATCGACACCAAGGTGAACTTCTGCGACCTCGGAGGTAACAATTACGTCGTCGATTCGCAGCTTGCGCTGGACGCTGAGGCGAAGGCCGCCGGTATCAACATCATTCCGGACTGCGGGTTAGCACCCGGAATGGTATCGATCCTCGCAATGCACGGCGCCGCACGGTTCGACGAGGTCGAAGAAATTCATGTTCGCGTCGGCGGTTTGCCGCAGGACCCGCAACCGCCGCTAGACTACCAACTTGTTTTCTCGGTTGAAGGATTGATCAACGAGTACATCGAACTCGCGCGTGTGATCCGCGATGGAAAGATCGCCGAGATCGAATCGATGACCGAGATCGAAAGTCTTTCTTTCGAAGGATTTTCGCGGCTCGAGGCGTTTCAGACATCCGGCGGTACATCCACGCTTCCGGACACATTTCTTGGAAAGATCCGCGAGCTGGATTACAAAACCATCCGGTACGCCGGCCACTGCGAGAAATTTAAAACGATGATCGAGCTCGGACTGTGTTCGAGCGAAGAGATAGTCGTCGACTATCAAAGGGTTACACCCCGAAAGGTGTTCGGGCAATTGCTGCAGGACCACCTACCGGCCGACGGACCGGATTACGTTCTTGTCAGACTCGATTTTGTAGGGAAGCTAGGTGGCGAAACCAAACGCTTGCGTTACGACATCGTCGACAAGCAGGACGAGACAACGGGTCTTTCTGCAATGATGCGAACAACCGCGTTCCCTGCCTCGATCATCGCGCAGATGATGACGCGGGGTGACGTACTGATCCGCGGTGCAACGCCACAGGAAAAAGCGATCGAACCGGAACGGTTCGTAAGCGAACTAGCCCGCCGAAATATCAACATCGTCGAATCCATCTAGGCGTGCGCGCTGTTCAGAGTGCGCGATTCATCGCGTGGATTCCTTCTAAACAAGGACTTCTCCTAAACACAAAACGCGATGACTCGTGCACTCTGAACTAGTAACGTGATGAATCGCGCACTCTGAACTTGTAACGTGATGCAAGGAGCCCTCGAAAAACCGCGTACTCTGATTAAGAAAAAAGGCTTCCCGTCCCGAGAAGCCTAAATAATTCCTAAATCTCTATTCTGTCTTTTATACACCCACCAGACGCGGATTAGCTTTTTTCTTAAGTAACTTCCTTAATTTCAATCTCGCTTTGTGAAGCTGCGACTTGGACGTGCCGACCGAGCATCCCAGAATTCTCGCCACCTCCTCGTGCTCAAAACCCTCGACATCGTGCAGCACGAAGACATTCTTATAACCCGCGGGCAATTGATCAATGGCGTTCTCCAACGCGATCTTATCAACGATCGGCATCTTGAACGGGTTCTCCGTTCCCCTCACGGTCTGCTCGGGTGTTTCACCTTCTTCAGTGGTCTTTTCGAATTTCACGTTCCGCTTTCGAAAGT
The DNA here is from genome assembly GCA_036375155.1 of Pyrinomonadaceae bacterium. Taxonomy (GTDB): domain Bacteria; phylum Acidobacteriota; class Blastocatellia; order Pyrinomonadales; family Pyrinomonadaceae; genus OLB17. The sequence continues at coordinate 21,238 of DASUSJ010000140.1, read as the reverse complement.
GCATCAGCACCTGATTCACGGTTAGGCGGTGCAGCCAGGTCGTAAAGGCAGAGTCGCCTCGGAAGCTTCCGATCTTCCGGTAAAGCTGGATAAAGACGTCTTGAGTTAAGTCTTCGGCCTCGTAAGCATTTTGGAGCATACGCAGGCAAATCGAATAAACCCTACGATGATGCCGCTGGTAAATCTCCTCGAAGGCTACCATGTCCCCGCCCGCGGCCGCCTGAGTCAATTCGTAGTCACTAACCGCTCCAACGTTTGAAACGGTCCGGGCCACTTTTTCGCTCTTAGCGTCACCTGCCGAGCTTCCTTTATGCAGCACCGGATAATCTAACGTTTCTGTGGTCATTTCCTTGTTCCCCCTCGCCTTAAGCGAATCAATATGCGTGCCAAACGCAAAATTCGTCATTTAACTCACGAAATCCGTCGGCATTTGTTCCATTTTCCATGGCATACCTTGGTATTCGTCGAACATCCAAGCAAGGATTCGCACGCGAAAGCGTATAGAAAATGTTTCAATTGCTACATTCGGAACCGGTGTACGGATGTGTTACAAAGTAGCAGCGATCTGCGGGGAATGTTAGTATTTTATTCCGATTCAATCCGGCATTATTCCATGGTTAACCGTAGATTCACACTTCTGATCACACTTCTCTTGATCCTGCTCTCTGGCACTGGTTCGAGCGCTGCTCAGCAGGTTCAAAGCCAGGAGGTCTCTGAGGTCGACGGAGAGCCGGTATTGCTGAAACATCTTCCGGAATATGAAAAAGTTCGCGGCGAGGCGGTTTTGATAACGCAGAAGGGCGAACTTGCTGGCCTTATCGGCGCCGGTCAGCCTGTTCTGGACTCCATTGAATTCCCGTCAGGTAGTGAAGCCGCAATTGCTAATTACCCGCAGGGACGGCTCTTGATCGTCGAATATACTAACCCCCAGGTGTCGTCAGAGGTCGATGCCAGGATCCAGCAGTACGTCGCCGCGACCTCTCAGCCGGGATTCATCTATCGACGCATAGGCAACTACAACGCGTTCGTTTTTGGTTCGGCAGATCCTGCCGCCGCAAACTCGCTACTCGATCAGATCAAATACGAAAAGACGGTTCAGTGGCTAGGGGAGGATCCTTTTCTTCTGCAAAAGCTCGAACGTTATATGGCCATAACGTCACGGGACATCGCTATCTCGACGGTGTTTGTGATTCTGCTGGGTTTGGGGACCGCATTACTTGCGGGAATTGCAGCGGGTTTCATCTTTTTTCGCGTTCGGGACCACAAACGGGCGACCCGCACGGCTTTTTCGGACGCCGGCGGTCTTACGAGGCTGAATCTTGACGGCCTCTCGGAATGATCCTCACGGTAAACTGGAGATCAGCCTTTCGATATCTTCACGGTTGTTGTAAAAGTGCGGAGCGATGCGAAGCCGGTCGCCTCTCGGACTAACGATAACACCTTCGTTTTCAAGCTCCTTTGCGATGTCACTGGATGTGAGACCGTTCCGGTGACGGAGGCACACGATCGACGATTTCTCACCGGGCGTTCGCGAGCTAATGATCTCGTATTCCTTTCCTGCTAAAAGCTCGCACAGGTAGTCGGTCAGCTCTTCGAGATAGACTTGAATTCGATCCAAGCCCGTGTCGTTGAGGAGCTGAGCGCTCTGTTCGAGCCCATAGAACAGGGCGGAGCATCCGGTTCCGCTTTCCCACGCAAGGGCGTTCGGCTTAAACGGCTGCTCGCGGTCTTCGAAATCCCAGGGCGTTTCGACACTTATCCACCCAACAAACGTGGGATCCACACGTCCACGGGCCTCGTCGGATACGTACAAGATCCCGCAGCCTTCGGGAGCACAGAGCCATTTATGGCTCGCGCCGGCCGCCACATCTACACCCAGACCAGGCAGGTCGAATCCACGTGCGCCGAGAGCCTGAATGATGTCCACGACGAATAGTGCATCGACCGCATGGGCCGCTTTACCAATGCGTTCGAGATCGGCTTGGAAGCCCGACGCATACTGCACAGCACTGATCGCGACTACGCGCGTGTTTGAATCGATCATCGATAAGAGTTCATCAATATCTATTCGTCCGTCGCGCTCCGGCGCCAGCCTTAGCTCTACGCCGAATCTGTCTCGCGCCCGTCGCCAGGCATAAAAGTTTGCGGGGAACTCGCCGGAAAAGCTGACGATGTTATCGCCTGGCGTCCAGTCGACGCCCGATCCGACCGCCGCTATCCCGTCCGAGGTGTTTCGCATGAATGCGACATTTTCCGGCGTAACGTTCAGCATCCTGGCGATCAATGCTCTCGCGCGGTTCTTCGTCGCGACCCACTCGAGGTAGTTGGCAGAGCCGTTCAGGGCCACGTCATCCAACTGCGACCTGACGGCGTCGACCGCGGTCACGGGTATTGGGGAAACGGCGGCACTATTTAGATATGCGTATTTTTGTGTCGCTGCGAACAGCGAACGTACCTGTTCGTTCATCGGAAATAATCTTTGACAAACCCTGGGTTCACAGCTAATTTCTAACTTGGCGTTGTGCGGCCAACCGGCCTGTGAGGCGCATTCATCGAATAGGCCGATTATGTTCGATTTCCGTCGCAAAAACCAATTCGAATTTGGGTTCGTCTCGCCGGACGACGACCGTGATATTGAGGTCGTTCAGCTGCGTCGTGAGTCGCGGCAGGGCATTTGGACAGAGAGCCTCCGATTGGTGCGCGACATCTTCCTGATTATCGTCGTCTTTATCCTCTTCGGCGTATTTGCTGTGCAGCCGGTTGTGGTAGAAGGCACCTCGATGCTTCCGCAGCTGAACGATGGCGAGCGGTTACTCGTCAACAAACTCGTTTATTACAAGATCCAGAGCGTTAGCTGGGGACATCTTGAACGTGGGGACATCGTCGTATTCTGGTTCCCGAAAGAACCGGACAAGAGCTACGTCAAACGGATAATCGGACTGCCCGGTGAAGTGGTGGAGGTCCGGAACGGAAAAGTCATCATCGACGGTCTGGAATTGAACGAAGATTATCTCGACATCGAACATAACCAGTCTCTACCGAGTTTTCCCGCCAAACGGGTCGACGATCATCACTACTTTGTTATGGGCGACAACCGTGACAATTCGTCAGATTCGCGTTACTGGGGCCTCGTGCCGGAAAAGTACATCTACGGGAAAGCGTTCTTCCGGTATTGGAAACCGTCGAAGATGGGGTTCCTTGAGCATGGCGAGTATGAGGTCGATGAGTCCGGCAAGATAAATGACATCCGGGCGGAGCAGGATTGATAGAAAACGCCAAGATGCGCTGACGCCGGGATCACGACTCGCACACGGCAAATTCAGTTAGAAGTAGTTTTCTTTTCTCGGCTCGGCGGTTAGCTTCTATGACAAAAGCGATATTGGTTCTCGAAGACGGACGCACCTTCAACGGTGCGTCTTTTGGCGCTGATGGCGAGGCCTTCGGCGAGATGGTCTTCAATACATCGATGACTGGATACCAGGAGATCCTTACTGACCCCAGCTACGCCGGACAGATCGTCTGCATGACCTATCCGCTGATCGGAAACTACGGCGTTAACGAATCCGATGTCGAATCACGACGCCCGTGGGTTGAAGGATTTGTCGTGCGGGAGTCGAGTCGTGTCAGGTCGAACTGGCGCTCGACCGAAAGTCTCGACGATTATCTGAAACGCCATAACATTGTCGGCATCGAGCACATCGATACCCGGGCACTCGTCCGTCACATCCGCGACAAAGGCGCGATGCGTGCCGGTATTTCGACCGTCGAAACCGACGGAAGCGCGCTGCTCGACAAGGTCCTGGCCTCGCCGGAGATGGAAAACCGCGAGCTCGCCAGCGCGGTTACCGTGACCCGGAGATACGATTACGAAGGGGAATCCAAAGTTCCAAATCCCAAGTCCCAAAAGGAAAGGTTTCACATTGTCGCTTACGACTTCGGTGTAAAGACAAACTCGCTTCGCGAATTTTCAAAATTCGGCTGCCGCGTAACTGTTGTTCCCGCGGACACTCCGGCAGGTGAGGTGATGGCTTTGAAACCGGACGGCATATTCCTTTCCAACGGTCCCGGCGATCCAGCATCGATGAAGAGTGTTATCGAGGAGATCAAGAAGCTCGCTGAGACCCAAACACCGATGTTCGGGATATGTCTCGGTCACCAGCTCATCGGCTCCGCATTCGGAGGTGAGACCTACAAACTCAAATTCGGCCACCGCGGCGGCAACCAGCCGGTGAAGGACCTGACGACCGGGAAGATCGAGATCGCGTCACATAACCACGGCTTCGCCGTTAGCCGGGACAGTTTGCCGGCGGATGTCGAGATCACGCACGTCAACCTTAACGACAATACCGTGGCGGGGCTTCGCCATAGAACACTTCCCGTCTTCTCCGTCCAATATCACCCGGAGTCAGCTCCCGGGCCGCATGATTCGGAGTATCTGTTTGAGCGGTTTGTTGAGTTGATGAAGAGTGATCGATGATCCAAGCTGGCGCCTTATGGGCGTCGTCTGCTCGTTGCTTCACCGCTAGAGTGACTCGTATTCCTTTTTCGCGGCGACCAGCGCGGGCATGTCCTTGTCGGCGTCCTTCCAAAGCTCGAAAAACTTTTCGTATTCGGCCTTGTCCTTTGTTGCGCGTGCCTTGCCGAGTTGTGCCAGAGGATAGAGCGATGAGAGAGGAGCCTCGCCACGGTAGTTGAGGATCTTGTCGAACTCACGGGCAGCGTCGAAGTTCCGGTTCAGTCTCAGCAACGCGAGTCCGCGAAGGTATTGCGGGATAAACTCGCCCGCCTTTTCGAGGCGTTCGGTGATCTCAAGCTCTTCGACGGCCTCTTTTAATTTTCCGGCTTGCAGCCAAAGCGCGGCTTTGATCGTGGGCGCCCAAAGATGTTTGAGCAACGTGTCTTTTGGCCGGTCAGCGATCATTGCATCGAGCAGAGCTACCGCCTCGTCCGATTGCCCCGCGACCGCCAAAGCGAGCGCATTTGTAACGATCACCATTTGCCCTTTTTCGAGGCTAAGAGCTTTGTTGGTCTGTGCCTTCAGGACCGACCGAAGAGTCGCGTCATTTTTGTCCGGGAGGCCGGTTCCCGAACTCCAAAAGACGATCCGGACCGCCTGTTCGGCTGCATACTTTCCAGCAACTTCCTGTGCGTTCGTATGGGTCGCAAGGTCCACCGAACGGCGCGAGAAATCCTGAGCGGTTCGCCACTGACCCTTCACCGCCGCCGCGCGTGCTTGCACATCGAAGGCAAGATGTTCGTCGTCGCGCCCGGCAAACCAGCGAAGATCCGTTTGTATTGCCGCCTGATCGTTCTCAATGAACGCGATCATCAGCGGGAAGAGATGGAAATAAGTGCCGTCCAATTTGCGCTCGAACGCGATCTTGCAGGTTTCCTTGGCCTCATCGTAGCGGCCCAGCGATACCAGTGACTCCACAAGGTTCATATAGATCGTCGCGTAATTCGGATCGATACGGATGCCTTCGCGCGCGAACGCTACAGCTTTTTCTGACTGCCCTATCCGCTCCATCGAATCGGAAAGGCTGACATACGATACAACGAAATTTGGATATGTGTTCCGCCAAAGCTCCAGCGTATCGATCGCCTTGTCCAGCTCGCCGTTCACGAAATTGTGATAGTAATAGGTGATCCGAAGCTTTTCGCTTTCGCTGACCGCATCGCGCAGCTCGTACGCCTTTTTGGTCATTTCGCCCGCGAGCTTCCATTGGTCGGTGTTTCTGTAAACAACCGCAAGCTCGGTGTAGGCCAAAGCGAACTCGGGATCCAACTCAAGCGCCTTTTTGTAAAACGGTATTGCCTCGAACTGCCTCCCGTTCACGATCTGCTCGCGGCCAAGAACGAAGATCTTCAACGCCTCCAGCGACGACGTGGTTATCGATTCGCTCGGCACGTTGAACTTCTCGATCGAGCTGAGGCTTTCGCCGAGCCGTTCCCGAAGCCCGGTCGCGGCGCGTGTGAGCGCATTCAGGACTTCTTCACGCGAGTTAACCTGTTCGAACTCTCGTCCGAGGCTCTCGTTATTCCGGGCATTGATCGCTTCGAGCGTCAACACGTAGATCTCGCCGAACTTTGTAATCGAACCCGTTATGAAGGCCTTCAGATTCTGACGCATGCAGATCTCTTCGCCGAGCTCTTTGGTCACCTTTTCGTCTGCCCTGCGGCCCATTAGACGAAGCGTTTGTGTAACTTTTGAATCCGGAACGATATCGAGGAAAGGTGACTGCGCCAACGAATATGCGAGCGCCATCTTCAGTGTTTGGTCGAAGACCGCTTCCCCCGTCGTGTTCTCAAACTCGGTTAGCAAGATCGAATCCCGAGTTCCACGACCAGAGCTCGTCGAGTACCGTGGCCCGGTCGTTGTCGGTCCCGAGTCGGCCGGCGGGTTCGGAACCGCCGTTTGCTCGAGCATCGCTTCCATCCGAAGCTCATCCCGAAGCTCTTTCAGATCGCCTAACAGGTCGCGTGTCGACTGATATCGCTGGTCCCGTTTTTTCTTAAGAGTCTTTTGAACGATCCGCTGGAGCTCTCGCGGAAGATGCGGTGCAAGCGAAATGATCGGTGGCGGTTCAGTGCTGATTATCGACGAAAGGGTGTCGGTCACCGTTTCACCGCCGAACGGCACCTTCCCGGTGAGCATTTCGTATAAGACGATACCGAAGCTGAACACGTCCGAGCGAGCATCAGTCGCCTTACCGCGAGCCTGCTCTGGTGACATATACGACACCGTCCCCATAACGACGCCCGGGTTGGTCTTAACCAGTTTTCTCGTCTCGTCCTCGCCGCCCATCTCAGCAAGCTCGGTTAGCTTTGCGAGACCGAAATCCAGGACCTTCGCGTACCCGTCTGGACGAACCATTATGTTCTCCGGCTTGATGTCGCGATGGACTATTCCCACCTGGTGTGCGGCCGAAAGAGCTTCCGCCGTCTGGATCGCGATCGACAGGGCGTCGTCAAAAGTGAGGCGTTCCTTCATTCGCTCACGTAGCGTCTTGCCATCTATGAATTCGGTCGCCATGTAATGAGCACCGTCGTGCTCTCCGATCTCATATACGGTTATCAGATTGGGATGATTGAGGGCGGACGCGGCCTTTGCCTCCTGGATAAAACGACTCAGCAGATCCTCATCCTTGCCGTACTTCTCGTTGAGAAACTTGATCGCAACCTTCCGGCCAAGCTTAGTATCGTCGGCGAGATAAACATCGCCCATACCGCCGGAGCCGATCAGCGAACGTATTTCATAATGGCCAAAGGAGGCCTTTAGTTTGGCTTGCATAGGGCGAAAAGTGGTAGGGGATAAAGGTAGACCTAGAAAGGCATGGAGTCAAATTAATGCGCGAGGTCCGCCGTCAATCGAAATGAAGTAACGGTGAGCTAGCAAGGTGAGGATTCGTTAAGACAGGGCGAAGGTCCCGGGGGAATCGGCAAGGAAGAGATATAGGAACGTTCCGAAGCCAGGGCGTTTTGCCCTGGCTTACGGTACATCGCACCTTCGCTGCCTTGCTTACTGTCCGATCCCGTAAATATACGGCGCGATGATCAAGCTCACGATCGACATCAGCTTGATGAGAATGTTCATCGACGGGCCGGATGTATCTTTGAACGGATCGCCCACCGTATCACCCGTGACCGATGCCTTGTGGGGCTCCGATCCCTTGTAGTACATCTCGCCGTTGATCAGGACGCCTTTCTCAAATGACTTCTTCGCGTTGTCCCACGCACCACCGGCATTGTTCTGGAAGATACCCATCAACACGCCTGAAACCGTCACGCCGGCGAGCAGGCCACCCAGGACTTCCGGACCGAATGTGAAGCCGACCAGCACCGGTGTGATCAGAGCGATCGCTCCGGGCATAAGCATTTCGCGGATGGAAGCCTTCGTCGAGATGGCGACGCACTTCTCATACTCAGGTTCCGCTTTGTGCTCCATGATTCCCGGGATCTCACGAAACTGGCGCCGAACTTCCTGCACCATGTCCATCGCAGCCCGACCGACTGCCTGGATACACAGTGCAGAGAAAATGAATGGGATCATCCCACCGACGAAAAGACCGCCGAGAACATTCGCTTTATATATATCGATGCGGTCAATGCCCGCGATCCCTACGAACGCCGCGAACAACGCCAGGGCCGTTAAGGCCGCCGAGGCGATGGCGAACCCCTTTCCGGTCGCTGCCGTTGTGTTACCGACCGCGTCCAAAATATCCGTGCGTTCACGGACGTCAGCGGGAAGTCGGCTCATTTCGGCAATTCCGCCGGCGTTATCGGCGATCGGTCCGAACGCATCGATCGCAAGCTGCATCGCGGTCGTCGACATCATTCCGGCTGCAGCGATCGCGACGCCGTATAGACCGGCAAAATAGTAAGAGATCATAATTCCGGCAGCGAGAGTCAGGATCGGGATGACCGTTGATTTCATTCCGACGGCAAGTCCGCCGATGATGTTGGTAGCGTGTCCGGTCGACGACTGCTGAACGATCGAGAGAACCGGTTTCTTGCCCATCGCGGTGAAGTACTCCGTGACGTAACTCATGATCGCACCAACGATCGTTCCGACGACGATCGCATAGAATACGTTCATCCGATCGAACGTCGCGGTTCGTAGCGTGATCTGCCCCTCGGGCAGCAGCCACATCACTGCGAAATACGCCGCGATGACCGTGAAGACTATCGAGGACCAGTTGCCCAGATTCAGCGCATTCTGCACGCTGGATTTGTCGTCTTTGATCCGCACGAACAGCGTCCCGACGATCGAGAAGACGAGTCCCAATCCGCAGATGACCATCGGCAGAAGGATAGGCGACAAACCACCCAAAGCGTCCCGCACGACGATCTCCTGCCCGAGAACCATCGTTGCGAGGATCGTCGCAACGTACGAGCCGAAAAGGTCCGCACCCATTCCGGCCACGTCGCCGACGTTATCACCGACGTTGTCCGCGATCGTCGCCGGGTTACGCACATCGTCTTCCGGAATTCCGGCTTCAACTTTACCGACAAGGTCTGCACCGACGTCTGCAGCTTTTGTGTAAATGCCGCCGCCGACACGGGAGAATAGGGCGATCGACTCGGCCCCGAGCGAGAACCCGGTCAACACTTCGATCGCCGTTCGCACCTGATTCGCACCAAGGTCCGAAAACGTCGCGAGGAACACGATGAACAATCCACCAAGACCGAGTACCGCAAGGCTCGCCACACCGATTCCCATAACGGACCCGCCGGTGAAGGAAACCTTCAATGCCTGCTTCAGGCTCGTGCGAGCGGCCTGCGTCGTACGTACGTTTGCTTTCGTCGCGACCTTCATCCCGATGTATCCGGCCGTAGCCGAGAAGACAGCGCCGATGATGAATGCGACAGCGATCAGCCAATGAGAGTGGATCGCGCGGCCGCCTACTTCGTGTATGGTTCCGGAATAGGCAAGCAACGCAGCGGTGATCACAACGAAGATGCTCAGGACCTTCCATTCCGCTTTGAGAAATGCCATCGCGCCGTCGGCTATGTGACGAGCCAGGTCCTGCATGTTCTTTTCGCCGGCATCCTGTTTACCGACCCAAGCCGACTTAAACGCCATCACGAGCAAACCAAAAATCCCGAAGGCAGGCACTAAATAGAGCACGTAATTATTCATATTGTTCTTGATCTCAGTTTCCGCCGATCCGCATAAGTGTACTTAGTGGGAAGACTACTTAGCTGACTGATGACGTACTTAAAGAAAATCGAATGTTATCAAAACTAGTGATTATCAAATACTCGCCTTATTTAATCAATCGGACGGGGATAGATTCTCTTTGATTGCGGAGTGCGAAGGGCGGAGTGCGGATTTCGTGGGGTAAGCATGTCACCGTTCGCTGAATTTCGTGCTGATTCGTGTTGTTTAGTGTGGTTAGTGTGATTCGTAGTTACAGGCTTTTGCCCGGCAAATAACCACGAAACACGAACCACACTAAACAACACCAAAATAAGAGAACCGGCACCGGGGACCGTCAACAGGTTGTCGCACGAAATTCGCAGTCCGCATTCCGCAATCGGCGCGCCTGACATTGCGGTACACTACCGACATGCTGACCATCACCGTCCGTTCCGACGAACGTGAAGAAATGATCGACATCACACCGGACGTAGAGAAGCTCATACCGAAAGAAGGCGACGGCCTGTGCGTGTGCTTCACGCAGCATACGACATGCGGGATGACGATCAACGAGAACGCCGACCCGGACGTGCAATCTGACATGCTCGGGTTTCTGAAGCGACTGATCCCGCAGTACGAGCCGAACTTCAAACACTTCGAACACAACTCCGATGCGCATATAAAGTCTTCACTTGTCGGCTCGAGTGTTACAGTCCCGTTCGAAGATGGAAAACTGCTCCTCGGTCGCTGGCAGGGGATCTATCTGTGCGAGTTCGATGGACCGCGGGAGCGGAAGGTTATTGTTACTTTAGCCAGATCGACACATGAATAATCGTCGGTGACCCGCGGTCCTTGCGGTGGTTGGCGGTCACATCGCAAAACCTTTATCAGAACAAATCGCTCTGGAAACAAATCAACTACAAATCGAGTTATCAGCTCCGGCGAGAGCTCAGCCGCATACGCGGGTTCTCTCGCCGTTCCGGATCGTTTTCAGGGAGTCTGCGTCAAAACTGCGGTGCCGGCTGTTTAAATTGCCACGACCTTCAGGTCGTGGACAGGGCTCATTTTTCGGCTTCGGGCTTCAAGCCCAAATATCAAAAAAAAGCTTCCTTTTGGCTTCCGTATTTTGGCTAAAGCCGCGCTGCAGGTATTACACTCCCACGACCTGAAGGTCGTGGCAATTCAAGCTGCCGGCGCCGCAGTTTTGACACTTAGCCGAGGGCAAATGCCGTCACACTCGCTCCGCAAGGCTTTAGCCTTAGGTTCGCCCCTCCGCATCCCCGCTACGGCGTCGGCGACGCAGCCTTAGCCTTCGCTTTGGCAAAATCGCCGGCTTTGAATATCGAGATCTTGTCTGGCGTAAGGTATTTCTTCATCGCGGCATTTATCTCGGCCGGTGTAAGCGCTGACACTTTTCGCTCAAGCTCGTCCTCCCACGCGAAGGTCCTGTCGATAAAAAGAAAGTTCAGAAGTGTATTGGCGATACTCCCGTCCGTTCCGCGGGCGCGTTGTCGAGAGAGAAGCCATCCTTTCTTTGCCTGCTCGATCTCCTCCGCCGTGTAACCCTCAGTGATCACCTTGTGTATCTCTTCCTTGAAAGCTGCCTCGAGTTTCTCGGCATTCTGCGGCGCGTAGATCGCATTGCCGGTGAACGTCCCGCTTTCATCAAGTGGGCTGGCCCCGAATCCGGAGCCCACTCCATAGCTGATACCTTCCTTTTGACGGATCCTGGTCGCAAGACGGGAATTTAGGAAGCCGCCCCCAAGCATAAAGTTCCCGAGGCTGAATGCCGGAAAGTCGGGATTGTCATTTCGCATCTTGATATTTAGCCGAGCGAAAAAGAAAGCGTTGGCTTTGTCCGGTGTTTCGAACGTTTGGTTGACCGGCGTCACGTCGAAATACTGCGCAGGCACACGTTTGAATGCGGTCGGTGACTTCCAGTCGGCAAACAACTCCGCCGCGACCTTTCCGATCTCCGCTGGGTCGAAGTCGCCGACGACGGCCAGTTCACCCACGGACGCTCCGTAAAAATCCTTATGGAAACGTTTGACGTCTTCGAGCGTGAGTGCTTTGACCTCAGCGATCTCCTCGTCAAGAGACCTCGAGTAGAACACATGGCCCTTCGGGTAGCGATTAAACGCGACGCCCATTGCGCGGATCGCTATGCTTGTAGGCTCGCTTCGCTGATTTTCAAGAGAGGTAAGAGTTTCTTGCTTGAGCCGGTCGAACTCCTCCTGCGGAAATGACGGTTCCCTGAGGATCTCGGCCACAAGCCGCATGGCGGCGGCCAGATTTTGACGTGTCGTAGTAATCATTGCGCCGGCAGCGGTTGCACCACCAAATACGTTGGCCTGGGTTTTGATTCGGTCAAAGTCATCCCTGATCTGCTGACGGGTCCGTTTGGTAGTCCCGCGCATCAGCATTTGCCCCGCAAAACTCCCGGCTAACGTTCGGTTCATCAGGCTCTTTTCATCGCCCATATGGAGACTAAGCCCAAGTGTGACGGCATCACCCCGATTCTCTTTGGGCATAAAAGCGGTCTTTAACGAGCCGATAGATGCACGTCGGGTCCGCGATTCGATATTTGCCGGGGTGGGATCGAACGCCTCACCAGCGGCGATCGCGTCCCCGCCCTTCACCTCGTCCGCCATCGCCGAGATATCTTTGTCACTCAGCTTCGGAACTTCCGCGCGGAGAGGCTTGTCCGTGGGGATAAACATTCCGACGGTGCGGTTCGACTGGAGTAAATATGTCCGCGCCACCCGTTGGACGTCCTCCGGAGTTACCTTCTTGAGGCGGTCGCGATACAGAAATACCAATCGCCAGTCGCCGCGAGCGACCCAGTCGGTTAGCATCAGGGCTACCGTGTTCGGTTCGTTGAAAGCGAGGTCGAGATTCTTGAGAGCGGCAGTTTTAAATCGCTCGACCTCTTCAGCGGTAGGAGGCGAGGCAGCAAAGCCTTCGACCGTCGTCAGCATGGTTTCGCGCGCCGTGTCCAGCGCGCCGGTCTTGGGCAACTCCGTTGCAAAGATCGAGTAGCTCGGTTCCTTGTTCTGGAATGTTGTGAAAAAGACCCTCGTTGCCTTCTTCGACTCGACGAGCGACTTATAGAGCCGGCCCGACGGCGTGTCCGAGAGGATCTGCATCATCACGAGAACAGCCGGGAAATCAGGGTGCGAAGCAGGGGGAACGTGATAGCCGGCCATGACATATTGCGCGTCACCGACGCGTCGGACCGTCACCTGCCGCTCTCCATCCTGAGTCGGCTCCGTCGTCCATAACGGCTCGATAACACGCGACGGCTTTGGGATGCCGCCGAACTTCTTACTGATCAGGTCGAGGGTCTTTGACTCGTCGATTTTGCCCGCCACGATCAGCGTAGCATTGTCGGGTTGGTAATAATTTCGATAAAAGGCTTGTAGATTTTCGATCTTGACATTCTCGACGTCAGAACGGGCTCCGATCGTCGTCTTGCCGTAGTTATGCCACTGGTAAGCCGTCGCGGTTATCTTGTCGAAGAGAACGCGTATCGGGCTATTCTCACCTGACTCCATCTCATTGCGCACGACTGAGAATTCACTTTCGAGATCCTTCTTGGCGATATAGGAATTGATCATCCGGTCGGCCTCCAGATCGAGAGCCCAGTCCAGATTCTCGTCCGTCGCCGCGAACGTCTCGAAGTAGTTAGTGCGGTCATACCACGTAGTGCCGTTGGGACTCGCGCCATGGGCCGTCAATTCCTGAGGAATATTCGGGTGTTTCGGCGTGCCCTTGAAAACGAGATGCTCCAGCAGGTGAGCCATGCCCGTTTCACCGTAGCTCTCGTGCCGCGACCCGACGTGATAGACGATGTTAACGGTAATGTTCTGCTTTGTAAGGTCGGGGAACAGTAAGATCTGGAGCCCGTTTGCCAGGCGATATTCGGTAATGCCTTCGACCGACCTAACGCGTGTTATGCCGGGCGGTACGCTCTGAGCAATAGTGGCCGAGATAAACAAAGACACTATGAGAACCGCAAAGAAGAATTTGCGAGCCGGGTGGTGAGACGTCATATAAGAACCTCCTAAAGTTTTGACCCGCTTGCTCTGGAAATGTCAGAATACGCCGATTATACGCACAACGAACCGAAAATGAACGCAGGATATTCGGGAACGCCGCTAGCTAAAAAACTCGGTATCAAGGAAGACTTCTTGATCGTTACGGTAAACGAGCCTTCCGAGTATCGAGCGCTGCTTGGGGCTCTTCCCCGGGGCGTCGAACTCAGAGATAGTGCTGATACCGGGATGAAAGAGATCGATCTCGTCCACCTTTTCACGAACACGCGCGATGAATTGTTCCGCGAACTTCCGAAATGGATGCGGTCGATTCATTCGAGCGGCACGATCTGGGTTTCCTGGTACAAGAGGGCCGCAAAGCTCCCGACCGAGATCACTGAAGACACAGTGCGTGACGCCGCATTGCCGCTGGGACTCGTCGACGTGAAAGTCTGCGCGGTGGATGAAAAGTGGTCGGGGTTGAAGTTGGTGATCCGAAAAGAAAATCGGGCGTAGTCTGGTGAGTCTGGCCGGTCGGCCAGTGTGGCATCGATTTGTTTTCGTGTTTGTTCCGTGTGTTTCGTGTTTCGGCATTAGATAACCACGAAGCAGACAAAACACACACGAAAGACACTAAAAAAATCGACGACTCGCCAGGCTCGCCAGACTCGATAGACTCTTCGAAATCGAGTATAATCTCGGCACTCAAAACCCGACGGGAGTTTCAAATCTATGCCGACCGTTGATCCTCGAATTGACGCCTATATAGAGAAGTCTGCCGATTTCGCGAAACCCATCCTGACACACATCCGAAAGTTAATTCATAAGGCGTGCCCCGACATAACGGAAACGATGAAGTGGAGTATGCCGCATTTCGATCACAAGGGGACCGTCTGCAGCATGGCTTCGTTCAAGCAGCATTGCGCTTTTGGTTTCTGGAAACAGTCGCTGCTTCAGAAAGACGCGTTCCCTGCCGAAAAGACCGCGATGGGCAGCTTTGGCCGCATCATGTCGATCAAGGATCTGCCGCCGGACAAAGTGATGATCAACCTTATTCACCAGGCGGTCGAATTGAACGAGAAAGGTATCAAGGTCGCGAAGAAGCCGGTTGAGAAAAAGGAACTTGTGGTCCCGAAAGACCTGACTTCAGCTCTCGCGAAGAACAAAGCGGCGAAGGCGGCTTTCGACAACTTCAGCTACAGCCACAAGAAGGAATACGTGATGTGGATCGAAGAAGCCAAGACCGAACCTACACGAAACAAGCGCCTCGCTACGACCGTAGAATGGCTATCCGAGGGCAAGAGCAGAAATTGGAAGTACGAGAAGTGTTAACAGACTGTCAGCTCTCGGCTATATGGATAAAAAAGGAGAACTAAAATGATCGGAGTACAACCATACTTGAATTTCAACGGTAACTGTGAAGAGGCCATCAACTTCTACAAGGATGTTCTTGGCGGCGAATTGCTGTTCATGCAGCGCTACGGCGAATCACCAATGGCAGGCATGGCCGACGACACCAAGGTTATGCATTGCACGCTGAAGATCGGGGACACGCACATCATGGCGAGTGACAATCCGCAGGACCAGCCGGCTTCGACCGGCAGCAATATCTCGCTCGCGATCGGCATGAACGATCCGGCTGGGGCAGAAAAGATGTTCGAGAAATTGTCGGACGGCGGTAACGTAACGATGCCGATGCAGGAGACGTTTTGGGCAGAGCGCTTCGGAATGCTGACCGACAAGTTCGGAATCAACTGGATGTTCAATTGCGAAAAGCCGCAGAGCGATCAAGCACAGGCGTCAGCCTGATCGGATCCTTTGTCAATAGTCATTAGTCCTTTGTCGCCGTTGCCCTGTAATCCGCAAGTGACAAATGACTAATGACACTCCTCACACACGACCGACCACCGACAACTATGTCTGAACCAATACTCGTAGCAAAAAAAGATACGACCGAATTCTTTCTGTTGCCTCAGATGGCGAATCGACACGGCGTTATCACGGGCGCGACCGGAACCGGAAAGACGGTTACGCTTCAGCGTCTCGCGGAGAGTTTCAGCCAGCGCGGAGTGCCGGTTTTCATGGCCGATATCAAGGGTGATCTGACGGGCGTCAGCCAGCCCGGATCGATGACTGGAAAGATCGGTGAACGACTAACAGCCCTCGGCTTCGCCGACGTAAAATTCGAAGGCTCACCCGTCACGTTGTGGGATGTTTTTGGTAAAGAGGGTCATCCTCTGCGGGCGACGGTTTCCGAGATGGGCCCGCTGCTCATCTCGCGGATCTTGCAGCTCAACGACACTCAGGAAGGCGTTCTAACGATCGCCTTCAAGGTCGCGGATGAAAGCGGCTGGTTGCTGCTCGATCTGAAAGACCTGCAATCACTGCTGCAGTTCGTCGGCGAGAACGCCGACGAGTTCACGATGAAGTACGGCAACGTTTCGAAGGCGACGATCGGAGCGATACAACGCGGGCTTCTACAATTGGAACAGCAAGGCGCTGATCGGTTTTTTGGCGAGCCGGCCGTGAAGCTCGAGGACTTCATCCAGACGCTTAGTGGCAAGGGAGTACTAAATATTCTCGCGGCTGATGATCTGATCAATTCGCCAAAACTTTACTCGACATTTCTGCTTTGGCTTCTGTCCGAGCTGTTCGAGATGCTGCCCGAGGCCGGCGATCTCGATAAACCGAAACTTGTTTTCTTCTTCGACGAGGCGCATCTCCTCTTCGACGACGCACCGCCGTCTCTAGTCGAGAAGATCGAACAGGTCGTGCGGCTGATTCGCTCGAAAGGGGTCGGAGTTTATTTTGTCACGCAAAGCCCGGCCGACATTCCGGACAAGGTGCTCGCTCAACTCGGTAATCGCGTTCAGCATGCACTTCGCGCTTACACGCCGAAGGAACAGGAAGCGGTCAAGGTCGCGGCGAAGAGCTTTCGTGAGAACCCGGATCTCGACACCGTTAAGACCATTACTGAGCTCGGTGTCGGTGAGGTACTGATCTCAACGCTTGACACAAAAGGCGTTCCGACCGTGGTCGACCGTGCCTTTGTCGTCCCGCCGGTGAGCCAGATCGGTCCGGTGACTGCCGAGCAGCGAGCGGCCTTGATAACCTCGTCCATCGTCGCGGGACAATACGAGGAGACGGTGGATCGTGAGTCGGCGTTTGAGATATTGACCAAGCGTGCCGAGGAGCGTGCCGCGGCCGCAGCCGAAGCAAAAGCAGCGGCGGATGCCGAAAAGGAAGCTGAGAAGCAGGCTAAGGCCGAGCGTGCCGCGGCCCGCGCACCGGACACGCTCGCAGAATCGATCACAAAAAGCGTCGTCCGTTCGGCAAGCAGCTCGATCGGCCGCTCGATCGGAACACAGATCGTCCGTGGAGTTCTGGGAAGTATTTTTGGTGGGAAATCGAAATCGAAGAGCTCCTGGTTCTAGATTCTCTGCGGTCTCCGCGAGCTCTGCGTGACGTGAAAAGCCCTTCACACAGCGCTCGCGGAGGCCGCAGAGATTTTATTAGGCATGATAAAAGATCTTCTCTTGATGATCGGTACCGCAAAGGGTCTCTTCATCCTCCGCGGTTCCAACGATGGCAAATGGTCGCTAGACGGTCCGCACTTCGCGGGTCTCGCAGTTTACTCGGCGTTACTCGATCAGCGAAAGGGTCGTAATGAGATGTGGGCCGGGCCCGCGAGTTGGCACTTCGGCGCGGAACTTTGCAAAAGCACAGACATGGGCAAGAGCTGGGACCAGCCTGAGAACCGCCGCATCAAGATGCCGAAGACGACGAAGAAGTCACTCGAGAACATCTGGCAGATCGCGACCGGGGGCGATAACGATTCGTTGTATGTAGGTGTCGCACCTGCTTCTCTTTTCGAATCGCATGATCGCGGTGAAACATGGTCGCTCAACAAGGGGCTCTGGAACCACCCTCATCGAAAGAAGTGGACTCCCGGTTTTGGCGGACTGTGTCTGCACACGATCGTCACTGACAAGAAAGACCCAAAGGAAATCAAGATCGCCATCTCGACGGGGGGCGTCTATCAAACATCGGATGGCGGGCAGAATTGGCAGGTGACCAACACCGGCGTCAAAGCTTACTTTTTGCCTAACCAGTATCCGGAGTTTGGACAATGCGTCCACAAGATCGCGCGGCATCCCAGGAAGAAGAACACATACTTTCTGCAAAATCATCATGGCGTCTACCGGAGCCGGGACGGCGCATCGACTTGGCAGGAGATCGAAGACGGTCTGCCATCGAATTTCGGTTTCGGTCTGACGGTCAGTGACGCGGGATCGGTATTTATCGTCCCGCTCGATTCCGACGGCAAGCGCTACACGGTCGACGGCAAGCTCCGCGTCTATCGCAGCCGTGACGATGGAAAGTCGTGGCAGGCACTGACGAAAGGATTACCGCAGAAGAACGCATATGAGGTCATCCTTCGAGACGCGGTCGCATCGTCCGGTGACAACATCTTTTTCGGAACGAAGAACGGCAAGCTGTTCGGTTCGGGCGATGACGGTGATTCGTGGAAGATGATCGAAGGTTCGCTGCCGGAGATCTATTGCGTGAAAGCGTACACGCTTTGAGGTCTTTGCTTACTTTAGGCCCCGGCCGTTCGATTGACGCGGCTTGGGCGTAAACCTTTCGTGTGATTTTCGTGTGGTTCCAGGTTGTTCAGACGATCGTAGCCACGAGATCACACGAAACAAGAGAAAGACAGAATGCCAGTTGTTGTGTATCTCAGCGGTCATCTGAAGGCCTTGACCGACGGCCAGACAGAAGTCGCGCTCGAATCCGACTTTGATTCTGTGCAAGACGCGCTCGACGCGCTCTGGAAACGGTATCCCGCACTTCGCGATCGAATTCTCAATGAGCAAGACGAGATCCGGCAGCATGTGAATGTGTTTCTCGGAACCGAGGATGTGAAACGGGGGGAAGGCCTCAAGACACGACTGACCTCCGATGAGATACACATCTTCAACGCCGTCAGTGGCGGTTAGCAGATCGGACTAATGCCTAGCTACCTCCTGTACGACTGTTGGGATTCGCGAAGCGGGCGACTTGGCTCCGGCGGGATCCACGTTCTTCTTACGGCGTATTGAGCGGATTTCCCGACGAATCGTAACGCTTGCCGAAAATTCCTTCAAAAGGTCCGTCCTGCGCAACGCTGATCCATGCCACAACAAAATTGCCATTCGGAGCGACTGAGACGACCGGAAAAGACTGGTCGTTGAGGGTATGAGTGTTCGTTTGAAACTCGGCGCCCAGGGTGACACCCGCCGTAGAATACCGTTGCCCGAATGAGCCTTTGTTGCTGCCATCCTGACCGACGCTGTCCCAAACGACGACAAAATTTCCGCTCGCATCGGCCGAAACACGCGGATTGCGCTGTTCGGAAACCGTGTAAGTATTGATACGAAACTCGCCGCCCTGGGGGACGCCCGCCGCGTTGTACCGCTGCCCGTAAACGCCGTAACCATCTCCGTCTTGACCCTGGCTTCCCCAGACGACGACGAAATCGCCTGTCGAAGTCATCGCCACCCAGTTTTCCGACTGGTCATTGGCGGTAAATGTATTGACTCTGAATTCGATGCCCTGCGCCACGCCGGCCGCGTTATAACGTTGCGCGTAGATTCCCTTGCCGCTGCCGTCCTGCCCGATACTGTCCCAGACAATGACGAAGTCACCGTCCGAATCAATTGCCACGTTCGGTCGTCTCTGCGTGTCGGCCGTGTATGTATTTACCTGGAACTCGCCGCCCTGCGCGACGCCCGCCGCGTTAAATCGCTGAGCATAGATTCCCTGCAGATTTCCGTCCTGATTATCGCTTACCCACGCGACGACAAAATCGCCGCTAGGCGCCATCGCGATTGTCGGATCGTGCTGGCTGTCGAGCGTGGTCGTGTTAACTCGAAATTCTGCTCCAAGCACGGCGCCGGAAGAATCGTAGCGCTTGCAGTAGATGCCGTAACTGTTTCCGTCCTGTCCCTGACTTTCCCAAACTATGGCGAAATTGCCACTCGAATCGGTCGCGACTCGCGGCACAAACTGGTTATTCACGGTAAACGTGTTTACCTGAAACGCATTGCCCTGCGCGATTCCAGCCGAATTGTAACGCCGCGCAAAAATATCCCACCCGTTGCCGCTTTGCACATTGCTTTGCCAAACGACTATAAAATTACCGTTCGGGTCGGTAGCGATTTCTGAAACGAACTGGGCATACGCCGCGGACGGCGATATTTGAAATTCACCGGACGAACCTGAGCCGCCATTGACCGTAATTAAAACGTCATCTGTCGTTGAAAACTCGCCGTCGTTTGCTGTCAATCTCAAGATATAAGTTCCTGCCTGCGAGAAACCCGCCGTCGTATTTAAGGAGTTCGGATCACCAAAATTTACCGTTCCGGGTCCACTTAATTTACTCCAGGCGATGGTCAACGTCGCAGGCGGATTCGGCAACCCGTCATCGGTCGCCGTACCCGAAAGCGAAACATTATTCGGCAACGTGATCGCCTGGTCACTTCCGGCATTGACCGCCGGAGCTTGATTCGTCGGCGAACCGCCCGAAACCGCTAAAGTCGCCGCCTGCAAAGTCGCATTGCTCCAGGTGTTCACCGTCGTGTTGACCGTCCACCGAACGGTCAGGGTCTGCCCGGCTGAGGCGGCTTTGTAGTTCAATGTGTAAACTGCGTTGCTGGTCGCTGAATTATTGACCAAAGAAGTATCAATAAAAGTCGGCGCACTCGCATCGCTCAAACTCGCCTCCAGCTTTCCGCCCGCCGACCAGACGCCGACGTATAGTTTCAGAGTCCGCAGGTTCGTGTCCGCCGGGACGGCGATCTGATAACCGGTGCCCGAGCCTTTCGCCCAAAGCCCGCCGTTGGTAGATGCACTTCCCGTCGGCGTGCCGGAAGTCCAGTTATATGTAATAAGTCCGCCGAAATGCTGGATCGTCCCGCTGCCGAGCGGCGTAAAGTTGCTGATCTGCTGTGTGACGCCGCTCTTATGATTGAAACTCGTTTCGTTGTTCAAGCCCCAGTGAGCCCAATCCGCAGTGCCTTCCGTCGCTAGATTTACGCTCGAAGGCGTATTCGCCTGGCTGCCCGTTAATAAACCACTGCTACTTCCGCTGTCGTTGACGGTCACGGAAACGTCATCGGTCGTTGAAAGAGCTCCATCATTTGCCGTTAACCTCAGAACATACGTTCCTGCCTGAGAGAAACTTGCCGTGGTAAGCAAAGCGTTGGCATCGCTGAACGTAACAGTTCCGGGGCCACTCACTTTACTCCAGGTGATCGTCAGTGCGGCTGGAGGATTCGGCAAGCCGTCATCGGTTGCCGTGCCGCTCAGTGATCCACTATTTGGCAAGGTTATTGTTTGATCATTTCCAGCACTCACGCTCGGCGCTTGATTCGACGGTGTCGGCGTTGGAGTCGGCGTTGGAGTCGGCGTTGGTGTTGGCGTTGGCGCGGAATTAACGATGATGGAAATATCATCGGTGGCCGTCAAGGCGCCGTCGTTAGCTGTCAATCTCAAGACATAAGTTCCTGCCTGCGAGAAACCC
>DASUSJ010000139.1:0-3975 GCA_036375155.1 Pyrinomonadaceae bacterium | reverse complement strand
CGTCGTACCGTTCGACCTCGATATTCACCTTGTAGCTTGTCTTGAGCAGGCTCAGAAGATCGAACTTGTTTATAGGGTCACTCGAGACGTGATACAGACCGCTTAATTCGCGGTAGTTGGTTATCAAGTTCGAAATTATATCTGCCAGAACGACGGTTGGAAAGCCGGAGAAAATCGCGTTTGCATAACCTTTTACAGTTTTTCCGCGATTGCTCAGGAACCATTCGACTAACCCGTGACTTGTTGTCAGTTCCCTTCCAATGATCGAGGTTCGGAGCGTGAGGCAATTCTTTCCCGTGACCTCGCCGAGATTCTTGCTCCTTCCGTATAGGTCCGTCGCATCGGGGCGGTCATCCTCGGTGTAGTTTCCGCGAGTTCCCTCGAACACACAATCCGTGCTGATCTGAATCAGTCGCGCGTCGAACTTTTGCGCGATGTCGGCCAATTGATGAGGAAGCACAGAATTGATCAGAAGCGTCGTCACCGTGTTCTTCGCGTTCGGCACCTGCTTCACGATGCCGACCGCGTTGAAGATGACGTCGGGTCGAACCTGACCCACAACCTCCTCCAGCGAGGCGGTGTCCGTCACCGACAGCGAATCGATCGTGCGCTCTCGGTCGAAAATGCCAAAACGCTCATAATCGGCGAACCTGCCGCGCACCGTGGTCCAGGTTTCGAACATGTCTTGCCAACGGTGCACCAGTTTGTGACCGAGCATGCCTCCGCCGCCCAGCACCAAAACTTTCATATCATTCTCAGAAAATCGCATCTAAAAATCTAAGCGTAGAGGTATCGGTTGGTCAAAGACACCTACTTTAGGGTCGATAAATCAACCCACACAAACCGCGATGACCGGGCGCGTAGAGCCTTTTTCTTACTTCGCTTGTCATAACTCATACCTCATCACTTTCTTCTGTTATATTTCTAGCAATGTGTGGTATCGCCGGTATCGCCGGATTCAAGGACAACGAAGCGGCAAGGATAAGCGTCGAGAAAATGACGGCACGGGTAGCTCATCGGGGCCCGGACGCCGATGGATTCTTTGTTCACGATGGGATCGCGCTCGGGCATAGGCGGCTCTCGATAATCGATCTTTCAGTCGCCGCGAACCAGCCTCAATTCGACTCCACCGATCGGTACGCCATTATACTCAATGGCGAGATCTATAATTTCCGCGAGGTCAAGGCGAATCTACACGACTACCCGTTTCGTACGGAGTCCGACACCGAGGTGATACTCGCGGCATACGCGAAGTACGGGCCTGAATGCCTCTCGCAGCTCAACGGAATGTTCGCGGTCGCGATCTGGGACAACCGGCGTCGCGAATTGTTCGTAGCCCGCGACCGGCTTGGCGTGAAACCACTTTATTACTCGGTGACCGCGGACGGGGCGTTTATCTTCGCATCGGAGATACGAGCGATTCTTGAAAGCGGTTTCGTCGAGCGAAAGCTGAACGATCGTGCTCTGTCCGAATATCTTCTTTATCAATCCGTCTACGCGCCGCAAACGATCGTCGAGAATATTCACCAACTTCCGGCTGGAGCATTTGGCATCTACTCAGGCCAGGGATTAAGGATCAACTCCTATTGGCAGATCGAGAATAGACCGGAAGAGTATGATTTCAGCGATGGCGTCGCGGTAAAACGGCGAGTGAAGGAACTTCTTCTGGCGTCGATCGAACGTCGCATGATCAGCGACGTCCGTCTGGGAGCGTTTCTCTCGGGCGGCATCGATTCGAGTGCGGTTGTCGCATTGATGTCCGAGGTGTCGCACCAGCCGGTCGATACATTTTCTGTAACATTTAATGAGAAGGAATTCGACGAATCGCGGTATTCGAGACTCATTGCGGAAAAGTTCAACACGCGTCACACGTCCGTCCAGCTTTCGCCAAAGGATTTCCTGGAAGAACTTCCGAATGCGCTGGCGGCCGTTGATTCCCCGACAGGTGACGGCTTTAACACCTATGTTGTTTCCAAAGCGACGAAAAATGCGGGTATCACTGTCGCTCTTTCAGGCCTCGGCGGCGACGAGCTTTTTGCGGGCTATTCTTACTTTTTCAATTGGCTCCGCACTCAAAAGGGTTTGCTGTCGAAAGTACCGAAGGTCTTTCGCAAGCAGATCGCCCTTGCCCTGTCGACGTCACGCCAATCGAAACATCAGCGCATGGCCGATATTCTCGGCGCCGAGAAATTCGACCTGGCGAGTGTGTACCCCATGTTTCGGCAGGTGATGTCGCGCCAGACGGCTCACGAGTATCACGCGAACGGAAATGTCACGCACACGATCCGCCGGATGCTCGATGAAAAGCGCGAACAGCTGAACGCTTTTCCACTGCTAAGTCAGGTCACGATCGCGGAGTTGCTTGGCTATACGCAAAACGTGCTTCTGAAAGATACGGACCAATTCGCGATGGCAAGCGCGCTGGAAGTGCGAGAGCCGTTCTTCGATTACAAACTGGTGGAGTATGTGCTGCAGATTCCGGATGAGATCAAGTTCCCGAAGTACCCAAAGAGCCTCCTGGTCGAGTCTATCGCTCCGCTGCTTCCGGACGAAGTGGTTCACCGCCGAAAAAGGGGCTTCGTGCTGCCGTGGGAACAGTGGATGCGAAACGATCTTCGCGAGTTATGTGGCGCACGTCTGCGGACGCTCGGTGAACGCGGTATCCTGAATGCCGATAACCTGCTTGCGAAATGGAATATGTTTCTTGCCGGGTCAAAAGGAATATTATGGTCGGAATTTTGGCACCTCGTCGTCTTGTCAGACTGGATCCAAAAGAATAAATTCTGAAACGTATGAAGATCTTCTTTCCGCTGGAGGTATTTTATCCCTCACAGGCCGGCGGTCCCGCGAACTCGGTTTACTGGCTTGCGAAAACCCTTCTCAATGAGGGTTTCGAGCCTATTGTCGTGGCGTCGGACAAGGGTCTCGACAGCGATTTCCCGCGCAATGTGTGGCGTGACAACGAGGCGGGTAAAGTCATTCATGTCAAAACCCGATTTTTGCACTTTCCATTTCGTCAAACGGTCTACGCGCTTCGCAACTTTTTTCGTGCGGACGTAGTGCACATCTCTTCGATCTTTTATCCGACCGGCTTCATCGTTGCGTTTGCCGCGAGGGCTCTTAAAAAAAAACTATCTGGTCGTCCCGAGGTGAGCTAGCACCATACGCGCTCAATCACTCCCGGCTTAGAAAGGCTCCGATCCTTTGGTCTATCCAAAAATTTGTAGGCACGTATCCCGTGTACCATTCCACGTGCGAGGAAGAGACGGGTTTCATTCGTAGCGTGTTTGGCCCGGAAGCGAAGATTGTCGAGATCCCGAACTTTGTCGAAATGCCGCCTCTCGCCGATCGTGCAGGCGAGAAGTATCTGCTCTATCTCGGCCGGTTCCATCGCAAGAAAGGAATCGAGAACCTGATAAGCGCGTTATCTATGACGGATGAATTCCTTCGGTCGGATTACATCCTCAAGATCGCCGGTCGCGGACCCTCTGCGTACGAGAAGAAGCTGCGGGAACTTGTGGCCGAGCTCGATCTGGAGAAGCGGGTCCAATTCGTGGGTCAGGTAGAAGGGGAGGAAAAACAGAAGTTGCTCGCCGGCGCATACTGGACGCTTATGCCGTCGCACACCGAAAATTTCGGAATGGTTGTTCTTGAATCGCTAGCGCAGAATACGCCGGTCGTCGCGTCGACAGGATCGCCGTGGGAAGTTCTGGAGACTGAGAAGCTTGGTTTCTGGAGGGGAAACTCGCCGGAGGAACTTTCTCAGATCCTGAAATGCATACTGGAGATGGACAGCTCCGAATATGAGAATTACCGGAGACGGGGGCGCGAGTTCGTGAAACGAAATTACGATATCAGCCAGAATATCGGTAGATGGATCGAGACCTATAAAAGTCTTGGCTAAGCTACTCCGGAAATTGCTGCCTGACGGTTATCCAGTATTCTCGCACAAGCCTGGTACACCTCATCCGCCGT
>DASUSJ010000138.1:0-11656 GCA_036375155.1 Pyrinomonadaceae bacterium | reverse complement strand
GTAGTTCCAGCAGCGTTCGCACTTTGTTCCGTCCGCTTTTCGTATCTCGACGCTCGTCGCGTCACCCTCATGAACCTCGACCTGCGAAACGATGAAAATATAGCGTAACTGTTCGAAGTAATCGAGCAGGAAGCGGGTCGTCTCGGCGTCGGTCGTCAATATCACTTTTGCTTCGAGCGATGATCCGATCTGCTTTGCATTCCGGGCCTCCTCCAACGCTTTCAGTACCTCGTCCCGAATAGCGAAGATGCGCTCCCAGCGTGCTAGCAATCCCGTATCGACGACCTCGGCTTTCGCAAATTCAGCAATATGAACTGACGGCACGTCCCGGGCGGGTAGGCTTTCCCATGCCTCATCCGAGGTGAATACGAGAATCGGTGATAGCAATCGACACAGTGTGTCCGTGATCTTATACAAAGCCGTCTGAGCCGAGCGTCGCTCAAGTGATCTCGGGGCAAAGATGTAGAGACGGTCTTTGATGATGTCGAAGTACCGTGCCGACAACGCGACGGTGTTCAAGTTATAAAGTGCGTTGTAGGCTGCTTGAAAATCGTACTCGTCATAACCATTCAGGACCTTAGCTACGACCTCGTTCAGGCTCGCGAGAGCCCAGCGATCGATCTCGAGCATTTCATTTTCCGAGACGGCGTCTCGCGCCGGGTCGAAGCCTTCGAGATTGCCGAGAGCATAACGAAGCGTGTTTCTGAATTTACGATAGGCGTCGACGACCCGCGACAGGATCTCATCCGAGCATCGTATGTCCTCGGTGTAATCGACGGCGGCCGCCCAGAGACGAAGGATCTCAGCACCCGATTTGTCGATGATCTCTTGCGGCGCGGTAACGTTGCCGAGTGACTTGCTCTGCTTCTTTCCCTCGCCGTCCACAACCCAGCCGTGCGTGATGATCTGCCTATACGGCGCCGAACCGTGTGCAGCGATGCCGCAACTCAAACTTGAGTTGAACCACCCTCGGTATTGATCGCCGCCTTCCAGATAAACATCCGCCGGAAACCGGAGCGTATCGCCCCGTGTTTCGAGGACCGCGACGCAGCTCGAGCCGGAGTCGAACCAAACGTCAAGAATGTCAGTCTCTTTTCTAAATTCCGCGCCGTTGCAGCCTGGACATCTGAAACCTTCGGGCAGCAAGTCGCTTTCCGGTCGAGCGTACCACGCGTCCGCGGTTTCCTTTGCAAAGATGTCCGCTACGTGATCGATGATCTTAGGATCAGCGATCGGTTCATCGCACGCCTGGCAATAAAACACCGGGATCGGCACGCCCCAGGAACGCTGTCGCGAAACGCACCAGTCAGGCCGTCCCTTGAACATGTTCGCCATGCGACCCTCGCCCCAGGCCGGATGCCACCGGACTCGACCGATCTCGGCGAGTGCTTGCTCGCGAAGCGGTTTCGCATTTTGGATTTTGGATTTTGCATTTTGGACTTCATCGCCATCGGCGTTGACTCGTTCGTCCGCGAAATCCAAAACCCCAAATCCGGCATCCGAAATCGAATGGACTTCGTCCATGGAAATGAACCATTGCGGTGTTGCACGGAAAACGACCGGGTTCTTGCAACGCCAGCAATGCGGATATCGATGCTGGTATCTTTCCGAGTACAACAGCATCTCGTTCGCACGCAGGAACTCGACGATCTTCGCGTTCGCGTCGAAGATGTTCATTCCGCCGAAGTGCTCAACCTCCGCGATGAAGTTTCCCGCGGCATCGACCGGGTTATAGATCTCGAGGCCGTACTTCTTTCCGATATGAAAGTCGTCGGCACCGTGGCCCGGCGCGGTATGAACGCACCCCGTTCCGGATTTGCCGGCCGCCTTATTCTCGAAACGCACATCTAGTTCGGTCTCGGCATCGGCCTCACCGAGTGTTACATGCTCGCCGTTCATTATCAGTGATGTGCGATCGAGCCAGGCATGCCTCGCTTCCATCCGATCGAGTTTCGCGCCTTTGAAACGGGCGATCTCTTCGTATTCCGCCAAACCGCACGTTTCCGCGAATGATTTAGCGAGCTCAGAAGCCACGATGTAAACGTCGTCCCCGCTCAGAGTGCGCGATTCATCGCGTTCGTTCAGCGTGCGCGATTCATCGCGTTCGTTCAGAGTGCGCGATTCATCGTGTTCCGACGGGCTTAAGCCCGCACTCTGAACCGCACTCTGAACAGCACTCTGAATAGCCGAATAATCAAAGTCGGGGTGCACCGCGATACCCATGTTGGCCGGTAGCGTCCACGGGGTCGTCGTCCAGATAACGAGAAATACATTCTTACCGGCCAGAGCCGGGTCGATCTGAGCAGGGTCAGACTTCAGCGGAAACTTTACATAAACCGAAGGCGAGGTGTGCTCTTTATATTCGACCTCGGCCTCGGCAAGCGCGGTCTGATCGTGGATGCACCAGTAGACGGGCCGCAGGCCCTTGTAGACATAACCCCGCTCGAGAAACCTTCCAAACAGACGGGCGGTCGACGACTCATATTCCGGAGACATCGTCAGGTACGGCGTCTCCCATTCACCCAGAATCCCGAGCCGCTGAAAATCCCGCGTCTGCCCCGCCATTGCGGTTGAAGCATGATCGCGGCAAATGCGACGGAACGTAGCGACCGGGAGATCGTTCTTGTTCTTACCTTTTTCAGCGAGCTTCTTCTCGACAAGCGTCTCGATGGGCAGACCGTGGCAGTCATATCCGGGAACGTACGGCGCGTCGAAGCCCATCATCGATCGGGTCTTGACTACAAAGTCTTTCAGGATCTTGTTGAGCGCCGTGCCGATATGGATGTCGGCGTTCGCGTAGGGCGGGCCGTCATGGAGAATGAACTTCTCGCGGCCTTTTCGAGCATTCATCACCTGCTCGTACAAGCGCATCTCTTTCCATTTCTTGAGCCGGGCGGGCTCACTCTGACCAAGGTTGGCCTTCTGCGAAAAATTGGTCTTCGGCAGGTTAACAGTCTTTTTCAGATCTAAAGGTTCGGTCATTTTAAGTAGCCGGTAAGCCGATTGTCGGCAAATCAAAATCCAAAATCTAGATTACAAATCAAAAAGTCCCAAGCCTTTGCGCGGCTTGGGACTCCTAAGCAAAACGATGCTTCCGCTCAAAGCTTATAGAGCGGTGTCCCGTGGAACTCTATGATAATGGGCGATGGCCTCCGCATAATTTCGGTTTTTAGATTACCACAACTCATCAAATTCAGTCCTCCTCGACGGTGCAGAGCAATGGATACTCCCGTGCGCGGGCAAGGTTCATAGTCTTTTCGGCCTTCATGCTCGCGATCTCGTAAGGATAAACGCCGGCTACCCCAAGCCCCTCCTGATGGACTTTGAGCATTACCGAAAACGCCTCTGCCGTCGTGCGGTTGAATACGTATTCAAGGACAAAAACGACAAACTCCATCGTAGTGAAGTCGTCGTTGTGAAGCAGTACCTTGAAGAGTTTGGGTTTTTCGAGCTTCGTTTCGGATTCCGTCAGTACATCCGTTTCGAATTCGGGAAAATCAGCCATCCAGTAGATTCTGCCATAGGCTCCGGACAAAAAATATAGACACCCTCAGGTTTTTCTGTTAGATTTCTTAGCGCTGTTTACTAAATAACCATCTCTTCAAGTTATTGCTGAAAAGCCGGGTCAATTGGGCATATCGTTAGCCTATTCGACAAATGAGCAACTATTCCCGTTCGGCCGACCGTCGGTCCGGAAACGAAGCGTTATTCGGTTTCGAAGCGGACCCTCGCGCCCGACGCAGCAAACAGATCCAACCTGAAGCACTCGACGAGGTCTTCTCGAACGTCGGGCAATATCTGCGGGAAGGGCTTTCAAGCAAGGCCGAGAAGATCCTGGTCGACGCGACCCAGAACTACACTCACACAAATGACGATCTGGCACATCTGAAACGTCTGCTGGCCTTCACGCTCGAGACCGTGGGGCGGTATAACGAGTCGCTTGAGGCTGTCCGGCCCTATGAAGATCCCGAGATGCTGGAGAGGCTCTCAAAAGAAACGCAGGTACGTGTTACGACGCAGCTTGCTATCTCGTACAACAACGTCGGGGATCATCCCAAGGCGGCGACACTTCTAAAACAGACGCTCGAGGTGGCGAAGGAAAACGACCTCAGTCAACTCTTGGGCCCGATCGACATTGGCCTTTCCCGCGTCTATCGCAAGCTTAACGAGTGTCACATCTGTCGTGGCTATGCCGAGAAGGCCCTGGATTACTTTCGTGAAAAGGGCGATTGGCTGGGAATGGCCGAAGCGTACCGAGAGATCGCACTGAGCTATCACCAGGAGGGTAACAGCGAGAAGTCGCTAGAGTATTTCGAGCTCGGTATCCAGATCATAGGCGATCGCTCGGCGCCGTTCATGCTGGGTAAGCTCTATACCGATATGTCCGGGGCGTATTGGTTTTTGAGAAGGCCGCAGGACGGCATCGCGTGTCTTGAGAAATCGATCGGATTCTTTGCGAAAACCGAGCATGTCCTCAACTCGATAATCGCCTATAACAATCTCGGAATTAACCTCGTCCTCGTCGGCGAATGGGCTCGGGCCGAAGAGATCATAAAACGCGCGCTCGATCTGGCGATCGACAAAAATCACGTACATATTGCAGGCATCCTCGACTCGCTGGGCGAACTGAAGATCCTGCGTGGGCAGTTTGAGGATGCGGAAGATTTTCTTGAGCAGGCGGTTTCGGTCGCACGCGAGCGGAATCGCGAGTGGTACGAAGCTCAGGCGATGCGGAATCTTGCCAGATGTTATCTCGCCCAGGGTGCGATCGAGAAAGCTATACAGAAAGCGAAGCAAACGATCGAGCTTTGCAGCGAGATCGGCGATAAGCACTACGCGAACATGGCCGGCCTGGTCCTGGCTGAAAGCTATCTCGAGCAAGGAAGTGTGACCGAATGCGAGAACACGCTCGTGGGGATCGAAGAGAGCGATCCGACCTCGGACTTTTTCGTACTCGGTAATATTCAGCGCATACGCGGCCTCGCGGCGCTCGATAACGGTAACGACGAGCTGGCCGTTCATCATTTCAACAGAAGCCTTACGATCTTTGAGGCAGCGGAAGATATTTATCACACCGGTCTGTCTCATCTTCTTATCGGCGAGAATCTCGGTGCTGAGCACGCGGGCCGGGCGAGGAAGCATTTGACGAAGGCCAGCGATATCTTTCACAAGCTCGAAGTCCCCGATCTTGCTGACCGCGCTGATAGAAAACTAGGTGAACTCAAGAATTTTAGCAGCACAGAGACGATGCGTGCCCATCCGAATTCGGCCGCGTCGCAGCTGCTCATGGTACGCCTTGCCGAAGCCACGGCGTCGCGCGAACTTCTGTTTCGCGAACTTGTCGCCGTGCTTCAGCAGGAGAGTCAGGCGAAGAGGATCATCATCGCTGAGGCGAACGACAACAAGAAGCTGCTTCCGTTCATAACTCATGGCTATTCACTCGAGGAAAGTAGTGAGCTGGTAAGTAAGCTCGACGATGCGGTTCTTAAGAACGGTGAAAAGGTCTTCGCGCGAAACCGAAACCTTGCGGTGTTTCCCCTGAAGACAGCGAACGCCAAACCGGCGTTCCTACTCATTCAGCCGCAAGCGGGCGCTTGCCTTAATGATGGCGGTCCCTTGGTACCGTTGCTTCGCGTCGTTGAGCTGGGGCTGGATGTGATCGCGTTACGTGAAAAAGACAAGCGTACGCCCGTTGAACAAGAGGCCAGCCCGTATACCTCGAGCAGCTTGATGCCCGGCTTTATACATTCGTCGCCGGCGATGACCTCGCTTGTCGAGGAAGTTTACAAGATCCGCTCGTCCGACGTGACGGTTCTCGTGACTGGAGAATCGGGGACCGGAAAAGAGCTGGTTTCGCGGGCGATCCACACCCTTTCGAATCGCAAGGACAAGGTATTTGTACCGTTCAACTGCACCGCCGTTCCGAAAGAGCTAGCGGAAGGCCATCTATTCGGATATCGGAGAGGTGCGTTCACTGGTGCGGTCACCGATTCGCCGGGCATGATCCGCGCTGCCCACGGCGGGACGCTGTTTCTCGATGAGATCGGGGATCTGCCGATAGATGTTCAGCCGAAACTTTTGCGATTCCTGCAGGAAGGCGAGATCCAGCCGATCGGTGAAAAGAATCCCATAAAGGTCGATGTCAGGATCATCGCCGCAACGAACATGCCGCTTGAAGAAAAGGTCGCGGAAGGCAGTTTTCGCGAAGACCTTTATTACCGGCTGAATGTAATTCGACTGCGCGTGCCTCCGCTCCGTGAACGTCGATCCGAGATTCCGCCGATCGTTAATTACTACATCAACCACTACTCGTCGCGTTTTGGAAAGCATGATATTACGTTCACGCCGCAGACCGTCGACCTGTTGATGGTGTGTAACTGGGAAGGAAATGTCAGACAGCTCTGTAACGAGGTGCAGCGTATCATCGCACGGGCGGTCGATAACGAGGTTATCACTCCCGACCACCTTTCGCCCGAATTGCGCCGGGCAGCCAAGCCACTGACGGCGCTGGCCGAGGCTGGTGCGAAGCCGATCGCGACATACGACATGCCGATCACTCCGTTCAAGAATATTCCGGAAGGTGGCACGCTCGAAAAGGCAGTGACTGAACTCGAGATGCAGATGATAAAAGCGGCGCTGGCACGCCAAAACTGGAACATCTCGCGCGTCGCAAACGAACTCGGCCTGACACGCCGCGGGTTGTATCTGAAGATCGCCCGGTACGGGATCGAAAAGGCAGCCTAGCGCGCGCTTCTATACAAATTTAAAGTGCGATTAGGTTTAGGTAGCGGGTGGCCCATCATAGCCAGACGGGTAACTGGAACTATCCGAATGTCAGTCCCGCACTGAAGGTGCGGCAGATATCAGGCTCTCCGGCCTTCAGGGCGGAGCCGGTTCATCACAGACCGAGGAGCTCCGCATCTGGCTGTAATCCTTTGGCAGCTTCCCTGCCGGGACTTCTAGTTTTAATACGGACTCTAAAGCTGGTGGCAATTTTAGCTAGGCAGTGACATGCTGAGCGTCAGCAGCGATTGAACTATTCTCTCCACCTCATCTACAACCTGCTCTACCTCTTTCTCAGCGTTATATCGCCCGAGTGAGAATCTGATAGAACCCATCGTCTTTGAGAAAGGAATGTTCATAGCTTCGAGTACTGGTGATACGCGATGATCCGCCGAGTTGCAGGCCGAACCGGTGGAAACGCAGATCCCCGCTTCGTCGAGCCGGGAGAGTATGGCTTCGCCGTTCAGATTCTCGAACGAGATGTTTGACGTGTTCGGCAGGCGGCGCTTCGCGTCCGTTGTTCCGTTGACGGATGAGCCTGGAACACGCCGGAGAATTTCAGTTTCAAGCCGGTCACGCAACGAACCAACTCTCGCAAGCCCGGACAGATCCTTTACCAAATCGGCCGCGGCACCGAGTCCGGCGATCTGATGGACAGCCTCGGTGCCGGCGCGTCGGTTCATCTCCTGTCCGCCCCCGATCGCAAATGACGGCAGCGAGACACCCTCGCGGATGTAAAGGGCACCGATGCCTTTGGGACCGTGAAACTTATGTGCCGAGATCGAAAACAGATCGATCTGAGTTTTAGCAAGGTCGATCGCGACTTTTCCAGCGGCATTAACGCCGTCGACATGCATCAACGCGTTCGATCGGTCCTTCACGATCCCAGCGATCTCTTCGACAGGAAACAAAATCCCTGTTTCGTTGTTTGCCAGCATCACCGAGACCAGCGCTGTTTCATCGCGCAAAGAATCGCGTAATTGCTGGAGATCAAGGGTGCCCTCCGGGTCGACATCGAGCCAGGTAATTTCGTAAGCTTCGCGCTCCAGCAACTCGCAAAGTTTGCGTACGGCCTCGTGTTCGACGCGCGTGGTCACGATGTGTTTCTTTTCCGGCGCCGCAGCAAGACCGCCGCGGATCGCCCAGTTATCGCTTTCGGTACCGCCGGACGTGAAGACGATCTCGCCAGGCGTTACACCGACCAATGCGGCTACCGACCGGCGCGAATTTTCAACTGCCTCACGAGCTATACGCCCAGCGGCATGAGCCGACGATGGATTCCCAAACGAACCCTCAAGAAACGGCCGCATCGCCTCAACCACCTCGGGCGCAAGCTGCGTTGTCGCGTTGTTATCGAAATAGATCACCCTTTTTAAGTTTCTGGTTTCTTGTTTCTAGTTTCTAGTTCTTTGCGACTCTGCGGGTTTGCGTGAACACCCCCATGCCGGGCCGCCTCGGAGAGATGTTCTCGCAAAGTCGCCAAAGGGCGCAAAGAATACAAGAAACAAGAAACCGGAAACTAGAAACTTACCAGTAGACAAACTACAATTACCACACCTGTGAGCCGCAGTATCAAAATTACCGAACCAAGTGGCCGTATCTGGGATTTCGAACTCGAACCCGGACGCGTTTATTCGATCGGCCGCGCGAAAGAAAACGACATCGTCCTGAACGACCGCCGGGCTTCCCGGAAGCACGCTCAGCTCGGCGGCGATGAAAAGCGTTTCCGCATTATCGACGGCAGTTTTGAGAATGGAGTGCTAACGCGAAGCGTCAATCATGTTTTTGTGAACGGGGCGCCGACGCTTGAGAAGGATCTAGTTTCGGGTGACATCATTGTCATCGGCGAGAGTCGCCTGGAATATCTCGAGGAAGTCGACACCGACGTTTCCCTCGCCGCTTTACCCCACCTTCCGGACACGATCCCGACGGGCGAGCGACGAGCTGACGAGCAGCAAAAGGTAGTCGATTACGACGACAAGCCGCTTGGTCACACGCAGGTTGAGATCTCGGCAAACGAGATCATCGGCCGGCAGTCGCACCTCTCGATGGAAACGCCCGTCGCGGTGACTTCGGAAGAGATTAAGGACCTGCGTCGAAAAGCAAAGATCCTCGAGCTGCTTTACGAGATGAGCAAGTCGCTCGGCACGGTTTTCGACCTCAAGGAGATCTTCGAACGCGCGACCGACCTAATATTTCGCGGTACGCCGGCTGACCGCGTCGTTGCACTTTTGGCCGACGAAACGCATGACGGAAAGATCCTTACAAACACGCTCGTGCCGATCGGCGTCAAGACCCGCGATGAAAAGCTCGATAAGCTTACCGAAAAACTGACAATCAGCCGAACGATCACCCAAAAGGTGATGCGCGAAAAAGTCGCGCTTCTTTCCCAGGACGCGAAGACCGACGCGCAGTTTCTCGGCGCCGACTCGATCGTTTCACAAGGCGTTCGATCGACGATCTGTGCGCCGCTGATAACGGAATCGAACGTCCACGGTGTCCTCTACGCTGACCGGCTCGATCCTTTCTCCGCATTCTCCCCGGACCATCTGGAGCTGATCAGTGCCGTGGCTGCACAGACCGCGGTGACGGTCGAGACCGTGAAAGCTCACCGCCGACTCGCACGCGAAGAGGTCGCGCGGGCGAATTACAGTCGCTTCATGCCGGAGTATGTCGTCAAACAGCTTCTCGACAACCCGAATTCGTTTCGGCTTGGCGGAGTAAACCAGACCATAACGGTCTTGTTCGCCGACATTCGCGGCTTTACGGCGATCTCGGAGAAGGCGAAACCCGAGAAGGTGGTCGGCTTACTTAATCGCTATTTCTCCGCGATAAGCGAGATAATCTTCGATCGCGGGGGAACACTCGACAAATATATCGGTGATGGTCTGATGGCCATCTTTGGTGCGCCGACTGCGACGCCCGATGACGCGCTCAATGCCGTCAAGGCAGCGGTGACGATGCAGAAGCGGCTGATCACGCTCAACCAGGAATTGCTTGCCGACGGCTTCGGTCAGATCTCAGTCGGGATCGGCCTGCACACGGGTGAGGCGACGATCGGTTATATTGGTTCCGACAGACGCTCGGAATATACCGCGATCGGTGATACCGTAAACCTCGCGTCACGTCTCGAATCGAACGCAGGCGGCGGACAAATTCTGATCAGCGAGGCAACTGCAGCCGCCTGCCGGAATCTAATACCAGTCACTCCCCGCGAGCCGCTAATCGTGAAGAATCGCGTTCAGCCAGTGAGCATCTTTGAGGTCACCTGGAATTAAGTTTTGTTGTTCAGTGGCTAACTCCCTATTTAGTATGATTTCGTGGTTCAGGCTGACGGTAGTGAACTGAAACCACCGATCCGCACGAGATCACACGAAAAGAATGAACCACTGAAGGCACGAAATACACGGAAACTGAAGGATAAGCTTGCATTTCCTGGTAGAAAATATTCGTTGGACGTTTCATGCGGAACGAATATAATTGTTCCATCCCAGCTGTATGTTAAAGATTTCCTCATTAAAGAAACTGGTGACCGATTCGATGGCTATCGATCTCGGCACGGCTAACACCATTATCGCGGTCAAAGGCCGCGGAATCGTTTTGGACGAACCCTCACTCGTCGCAGTAAATGAGATCACCGAAGAGATCGTTGCGTTCGGTCAGGAGGCGGCGGACATGTCGGGACGCGAAGGCCGCGACATCACCGTCAAGGCTCCGCTGATCGGCGGCGTCGTCGGCGACTTCGAACGCACGAAGAAGATGCTCGCCCACTTCGTCAAGAAGGCGAAGACCGGCGGATCGAACATCGCGATACAAGGTGTGATGAGCATGGTCTCGGACGTGACGCACGTTGAGCAGCGTGCTTTGTTTCACGCCGCTGACGAAGCCGGGATCGGAAAGGTTTTCATGATGGAAGAGGGGCTCGCCGCGGCATTCGGCGCCGGCGTTCTTCCCAACGACAAGCGTGCATCGGCGGTCATCGATATCGGCGCCGGCACGACGAACATCGCGATCGTCGCGAAAGGCTCGATCGTGCATTCGACCTCGGAGCGTTTCGGTTCGAACGAGATCAACGCCGTACTGGCGACTCACTTGCGACGTCATCGCGGTCTCCAGGTCGGTGAGGAAACGACTGAGCTATTAAAAACAACATTCGCCACCGCCTATCTTCCCGACGACATCGGAAAATCGACCGAGGTCCGCGGACGCGATGTGCAAACCGGAAGTCCCGCCGCGGTCGAGATCACGACCGGCGAGGTCTACCCGATCGTCGAATCGATCGTCCGGCGCATCGCCGAGAAAGCGAAAGACACGCTGACCGAGCTTCGCCCCGAAGTCGCCGCCGACATCTACGACCGCGGTGTGATCCTGACCGGCGGCGGCGCACTGCTCGACGGCATCGACCAGTACATGCGCTCCTTCATCAACCTCGCCGTCGGCGTCGCCGAAGAACCGCGCTACGCAACGGTCAACGGCCTTGTGAAAATGTTCGACGACCCGAAACTGCTCGAGAAAGTTACCCGCAACGAACTCGGTGTCCTGCAGAACGCCGAAATACCTTTTGAGGCTTGATTGAAAATTGATGTTTGAACTGAAAACGGTGAAGGTGCGTGCCTTCACCGTTTATCTCTTTCGGGGACATCTCCCATCCAAACTCGAGAGAAATTTTTCGTTTGTTTCGATGTCAACACCCTCCGCGAGGCTCCCGGGCTTCAACAACAATGAGCGCTCCCGCAGCCCTGCTTGCAGCGCCGACAACAATGACAGGTCCGGAAGGGCCACTTGTGGCCGCGACCTTCAACGCTCACCTGCGGAGCTAACCACAATGACACCTCTTGATTGAATCTGCAGCGCTAACAACATTCGCAAGTCC
>DASUSJ010000137.1:0-23638 GCA_036375155.1 Pyrinomonadaceae bacterium | reverse complement strand
GTTTTCGCCGCCGCCGACGATCGAGTTGTATGCCACACCGGTCGCACCTTTTTGGCGCATGTACGCCTCGATCAGAGACTCGACCTCGAACTCGTTCATTCCCGGCTTCACTTTTTTCATCGCGAGCACATGGGCCTCGGCGGCGATGTCTGCCGCACGCTGCATCATTGCGGCTTCTTCCTCGGTCTTGTGAAGGCGCATCTCGCCGAGGATCACCGTAGGATCGATGATCGTGTGGGGCGGGTACGCGGTCTTCAGTCGACGGACACGCTGTTCGGTAAGGTACTTGAGTATCCTCTGGTCGAGGGCTTTATCGACCGCGAAACGGTAGTACAGCTTTTCGTGGCCGTCGAGGAGTTTCCCGATCTCGGCATCGAACCGCTCGATCGGGAACGCACGATCAACCCCGTAATTCTTTACGGCGCCCTCGGTTCCTTCACGACGGCCGAACCATGTTTCCATCTCGGGATCGCGCGGACGAACGTAGAGCGTGTACGGCGTTTTCGATTCGGGATCGATGACGGCGATCGCATCCGGTTCGGGAAAGCCGGTCAGATACCAGAAATCCGAATCCTGGCGAAACTTGTATTCGGTGTCGTAGCTTCTTGTCGCTTCGTGCGCGGCGGGGATGACAGCGACGGAGTTTGGCTCCATCTGTTCGATAAAACGCTTAAGTTGTTCTCGCATAGTTCCTTTTCGTGGATTCTATCGCAAACGAGAACAAATTTCAGAATCGTCAACGAACTGGAACACAGGTCTACCGTCTGCGTGAGTGTGAAGCACGAAAATTCGTTGGCGGTTGGACTTCGTGGTGGTTTGACGCCGCGGAAGCGCGACATTGCAGGCGAAGGCCCGCGTTCCAGTCGCGCCGCTCATTTGGTCCTTGCCCTCGCGGCGTCAATGAACTACGACTTCACAGTCCCGCTATTCTTTCCGGGCGTCCAGGCTGACGTCAGTATTTGCCTTATCGGCAACGGGTTTATCATTCAGTGAGATACCGAAGATCTTCGGGTCGTTTATGAAATCAGCGAGACGCTCCGGACTGAAGGTGGCGCGGATGACGGCCGCGTTTGCTTTGTCGATCGTCACCATCGCAAGCTTCACATTCCTCCCTGACTCGCTCATGTACATGTACACCTGTTGACCCTCGGCCGTGCGGGTGCGCAGGATCGAGTTCCATTCCGGACCGCCGAATGAGTTCTTCATCGCGGATCGCATTTCCTTGTCGATCGTCTCGCCGGAAAATTTCAAGTCCTCAAAAAGAGTCACGCTGAAGCTCTTCACACCGGCCGGCCGGACCACACTGACGGCGAAGCGAGCGAACCACATGAAAGGTATCTTTACCTTTTTTGCCCTGTACTTCGTCTTTAGGTGTTTGACGATCCGTTCGTATTCGCTCGGTTTTGAGACGGCCGGAGTTTTCGCCGCGGCGGGTAGGGCCGCAAAACTAACGGAGAGTAGAAAAATGAGAGTGACTAGATATTTCCTCATTGTGTTACTCCTTTTGCGGATCCTTGGATCGCTCGATGTCGATATCGGGAATATTGAGCTTGCCACTCAGCTCAGCCAGCAATTCAATGTCGATCGGTCCTATCATATTGACGACAGCTATGCTCTTGGAATCTGAGATGACTATCGCGACGCCGCTCATCAGATCACCCGTGAACATCGTGTACACATCGACCTTCTGATTGTTCCTCTTACTTCGAATGTCGGCCAACCGCTCCCAACCCGGAGCATTGAGCTGCGAACGGATCGCATCCACGTCAGCCATGTTGTATTCGTTGTCGTGCTCGAAACGATAGACACGGACGTAGATCCCTTTCAGCCCGTTGATCGCCTGCCCGACTTTTTTCGCTTTCTCATCGTTGACCTTCACTGTAACTCGCTTGGCCAATTCGAGAAGCTTGCCGTCGATGTTGACCTCAACAACGTCGCGGGCGCGTGCTTCGAACGCATCTAGATGGTCGAACCTGAGGCGGGCGTCCTGGGCCTGTGCGGTAGTGACGGGTAAGAGTATGAAAAGTGCGAGTAAACAATATCTTAGTGATGTCATAACTTTCTCCTAACGGTTGTTCTGTAGCGGGGAGTTATCGGCATCCTCAACGCCATTGATCGCGTTCTGGACGATCTTCAGTTTGGAACTGGAAATTGACAGGGCGAGCATGAGCTGCTGGTACGCGTATCGCTCTTCCTTAGTCAATGCTGCGGTACTGGACCGATCAATTTTCTTGCGACGCACTTTCAAAGCGGCCACCGTGTAATTCTTAGCGCTGCGGGGTCGAACAGGTGGTCGCGGCATGGGTTGAGACGGGGGAGCGATCTCGTGCTCAAGGTTAGCGGGCGGCTGTACCTCTTCGGCAGGAACGTATACGAATGTCACTTCATCAGCGCCGCTCGCACCGGGCATCCGAAACCAGAGGACAGCCGTGATCATCACGATGATCGCAACGCTTGCGAACGCGAATCCGAATGCAAGAGAGAATCCGCGCTGAACTGGTTGCTTTGCTTCTTCACCTCTCAAAGCGGGCGGAGAACTTTCCCGATAGCGAAACACTGCGAGGGTTTCCTCCAATTTTGCGATCTCGGGATCTTGCCCTGTTATTTGCCAAAGATATTCGTCGTTCATTTACGTCCTCCGATGCCGAGCTTTTGCCTGAGAAGCTCCATCCCGCGATGAAGATTGACACGCACCGACTCCGGTTTTAATCCCGTTCGTTCGGCGATCTCGTTTCCGGTCATTCCTTCCACGAGACGCAGAATCAAAGTTTCGCGATACGTCTCGGGTAGCGAGCGTATCGCCGCAAGGATCTCTGTCGCCTCATCCCTGGGGGGCTGTTTGCCGGTCAGTTCGTCAGTGAGTTCCTCCGTCGGCCTTGCGCGGCGGTAGAATTCGGCAGCCCGGTTCCGCGCGATCGCCACCAGCCAGGAGCCGACCGCATTTTCGTCGCGAAGCGTGTGAAGATTGTTGTAAGCCGCGAGGAAAACATCCTGAACGACGTCCTGAACATCGTCGTGCGGAACACGGGCCAGGACAATACCGTGAACAAGCGGAGCGAACATTCGGTAGATCTCGCCAAACGCTTCGCGATCGCCGGAACGGATCCGGCCGACGAGACGCGCTTCAGCCCCGGCGCTCTCGGCCGCGGCTGGAGCTGCGGGACCAAATATAAACATCTTTCGGGCGATCTCGATGTCGGACATTTCTGATAAACCTAAATAAGGACCCGGAGAGAGTTTGCTGGTGGTGTACCGGTGATATAGACGATTCTAGCGGAGAAATGTTAACAGACTCTCAAAAAAAATAATTCGGACGAGCAAGCGACCGGCGTTTAGTTCCGTATGCTAATCTGTCGCCTTCAGCGGTATGGATCTCCGGATCACAGAAATTTTCCTCTCGATACAGGGCGAGTCCTCGCACGCAGGACGACCGTGCTCGTTCGTGCGGCTGACGGGCTGCCCGATGCGATGTGTCTGGTGCGACAGCGAGTATACATTCTACGGCGGCGAGAAGATCGCGTTCGAAGACATCTTCGCGAAGCTGCACGAATTTGGCTGCAAGCTGGTCGAGGTCACCGGCGGCGAGCCGCTGGTGCAGAAGAACGTTTTTCCATTCATCACCGAACTTTGCGATCGCGGGTATGAGGTGCTCGTCGAGACCGGCGGGTACGTGTCAACGGAGCCCGTCGACCCGCGTGCGTCGATAATCCTGGATGTTAAATGCCCTGCGTCCGGCGAAGCGGAGCGCAACCATTGGGCGAATCTTTCGCGCCTGCGCAAGGACAAAGATGAAGTGAAATTCGTAGTCGCTGACATGAACGACTGGGAATTCGCGCGGCATGTTATCAGCGAATACGATCTTGTGAATCGCGCAAAAGAAATCTTGATCTCGCCGGTGCACGGCCTTCAGAATCTAGCGGAGCTTGCCGACGCCGTCTCACGCAGTGGGCTGAAAGTTCGTTTCAATCTTCAGTTGCATAAATATATTTGGGGGGCCGAGGCTCGGGGTGTTTAGCTTGGATCTATACGGCAAGTACATTTTAACCGACCGAAGAATTTCAGCCGCAGGTCGCGTTAGCGCTTGGATTTTTAGCGAGTAGCTTCCCGCAAAGCCGCAAAGTCGCAAAGGAAGAGCAAAGTAAGGAAACAACTGACGGATGAAAAGGGTGCCGCGTTTTACAGTCACCGTAACTTTGCTTCTTCCTTTGCGACTTTGCGGCTTTGCGGGAATCAAAATGACAACATTCTCGAATGCTTATTTCCAAGATGGCGGGAATCAAAAAAGCTCACGAAAGTTGATTTTCCCAACCAGCCTGCCGCAAAATGAATCCAAAAAACTACTCCCATGACTGAAAACGAACTCTCCCGCATCATTGTCGACTCGGCTTTCAAGATCCACACAACTCTCGGTCCCGGATTATACGAATCGGTTTACGAAGCAACGCTGGCCCATGAGCTTCAACGGCGCGGCCGCGGCGTCATTCGCCAGAAGGGCATTCCGGTTCTTTACGAAGACGTGAAACTTAACCTCGGTTTTCGAGCGGACATCATCGTAGATCGTAAAGTTATTGTCGAAGTGAAATCGATTGAGGCCGTAGCACCGGTACATGCGAAGCAGCTGCGAACGTATCTTCGGCTTGCGGACGTGCGTTTAGGCTTGCTGATAAACTTCAACGTGGATCTCATCAAGGATGGTATCCGTCGTGTGGTAAACAATTTGTAGATGCAAAGCACAAGCACTCCAGCGATCGTCCTCGTCTCCGGTGGCATGGACTCGTGCGTTACGGCTGCGATTGCGAGCGAGGAAGCGCCGGAACTTGCTTTTCTCCACGTCTCTTACGGCCAGGTTACCGAGGCGCGTGAGAGGAAGGCTTTCAACGACATTGCTGATTTCTACCGTGCTGCGCACCGGCTCGACGTCTCGATCGAACATCTGGCAAAGATCGGCGGGTCGTCGCTGACCGACGAGACAATAGAAGTTTCAGAAGCGGACCTGGGATCGAAAGAGATTCCGACGAGCTACGTCCCGTTCCGCAATGCCAACATGCTCGCGATCGCAACGAGTTGGGCCGAAGTGCTCGGAGGAAATGCCATCTATATCGGCGCGGTTGCTGAAGATTCGAGCGGGTATCCCGATTGCCGCCCGGAGTTTTTCGACGCTTTTCAAAAAACGGTCGACGCCGGAACGAAGCCCGACACTCGCGTCCAGCTCCGGACGCCAATAATTCATCTTTCTAAAGCGGAGATCGTGAAGAAGGGGATCGAGCTTAACGCTCCGCTGCATCTGACATGGTCGTGTTATCGAAGTGAGGACGTGGCATGTGGGACATGCGATTCATGCGCGCTTAGGCTTCGCGGTTTTGAGCGAGCCGGCATCAAAGATCCGATCCCATATGGTCGTTGAAGACGGACCGCTTAACGTGGATTTCGAACCGGTCTAACGTTCGAGCACCCTTGATCGCTCGGCTTCCAGCTCCTTCAATCGCTCTTTCAATTTCTCGATCTCTTTCTCCAACGCTTCGACACTTGCACCTGCCGAACTCAGCTTGTGCAGCACCGGCGTCACGACCGTGATCGAGGCGACTAAAATTCCAAGCACGCCCAAAATCCGGTAAACAAGATCGCTGTCACCCTCGGGTTCGAACCAGAGGATGTACAGCAACACAGCGGAAAGCAACACGACACATACAACGGCCGCTATCCTTGTCCAGGAAAAACGGCGGTCGAGCCGCGCAAGCGACAATAGCGACAAATGTGAACATGCGGCCGCGATCAATGTAGCCGTCAGGAACGACTTGATGAACGTCTCGCTGTTGTCCAGCACATCCCAGATGATGAGGAACGCCATCAATGCGGCGATGATCGAGACGACGATACCGGCCAGCGGTAGATACTTACCGCTCCCGTTCTCGATGTAGGCGCCGCACGCTAAACCGAAGATGCTTGTGATCGTTATGGTGAGCGTAGTCATCAGCACGCGAACCTCGATCGTTCCGAAGTTCCCGAAGATCAGCACACCGATCCCAATGACAGCCCCTGCGACAACGGACGCGATGAGCGCGATCAGAAATAAGCGACGCACGTTCATAGCATTGAGATTCTGCGCACTTACTCGCGAAATTCAAGTCAAATCGCACATGATCTAAGGGAAAACTGTCGGGTCGCTAGCGAGCGGCTGGCGTGGAATAAAAAGGTTCAGTATGAAAGAACATCAAATCGAGCTCCCGATGATCGAATGTTCTAGCCAATGTGTCTGAAGGCTTGAGACAGGCGGCTCCTCCGGACTAGATAGCCAGGCGCTTCCGGTTCACGCGAACGCCCTTCAGATTGCCGAGGGCTGCAAATGCAACAACCTCGGTCCGGAAGAACTCTCGAGCGATATCGTGAATATCATCCAACGTGACAGCTGCAAAATTCGCCAGCGATTCCTCGGTTGTGATCTGCCGGCCGTGCAGCATTTCACTCTGCGCAAGTCCGGCGGCACGCGATGCAGAATCTTCAAGGCTTAGCAGAATGCCCGCGCGCGTCTGGTCTTTGGCCAGTTCCAGTTCGTCCGCCGTCACACCCTTGGTCACGATCTCGCGCATCTCACTGATGGTGATGTCAACGACGTCGAGCGTCTGCCCCGGCGACGTTCCCGCCGAGACCATGAACATACCGCAGTCGTTGAACATGATCGAGCTTGCTCCGACGCTGTAGGCCAGACCACGCTCTTCGCGTATCTTTTGCCAGAGCCGGCTCGACATCCCGCCGCCAAGAATGTGTGCAAGTAGGTCGGCCGGGTAACGGCGTCTGTCGCGCCCCGAAACAAAGGGCGTGGCGAGTATCACATGCGCCTGCTCGAGCCCCGCGTTCTGTTTGATAACTATCGGTGCGGCGGGCTTCGGAGGTTTGGTTTTTAACGCAGAGGTCGCAGAGGAAGATCTACTCTGCGTGCTTCGCGAGCCCTCCGTAAAATAACTCTCTACTAGCTTTACGAACTTTTTGTGATTGACATTTCCGGCCGCTACGACGACGAGATTCGAAACGCGAAACATCTTTCGGTGATACTTGCGCGCCGCATGATGATCGAATGTGCGAACGGATCTCGGTGTTCCTGCAATCGAGAGACCCAGTGGATGATCGGGAAAGTAGGCGCGACTGAAAATATCACTGAGTTTATCTTCCGGGGAATCGTCGTTCATCTTCAACTCTTCGATGATCACCTGCTGCTCGCTCTTCATCTCCTTTTCGTCGAAGTTCGGGTCCCCCAGCATGTCGGCCATTAGATCGAAAGCTGCTTCGAGTTGATCGTCTATAACCTTTATCGCGAAGCCGGTTTCCTCATGCGTCGTGAATGCCTCGAGTGTCCCACCGAGACGGTCCTGCTCGATCGCGATATCGAGCGCCGATCGGCGTTTTGTGCCTTTGAAAACTGCGTGTTCGATGAAATGTGTGATGCCGTTCAGCTCGTCCGGTTCGTTACGGGAACCGGCGCGAAAAAAGAACCCGAGCGTCACAGAGCGAACGCTCGGCATGTGATCGGTTAGAACGACGAGGCCGTTATCGAAACGGGTTTCACGAATGTCTTCTTTCATGCGGAAAGAGAGAGGATAGCAGAGTCAGGTGAGCAATCGCTATTTGAGCCAGGAGTGAGAACCCGCTGCTGTAACAGCCGGGCTCGCGAACGCGCAGCGCGGGACAGATGACCACATGCTACGCCAACCCCGGCTGTTACCACGGCCGGTTCTGACTCGTGCAGCTGACTATCCTTCTTTCACTGGGGACTTCACCGGCGTGACGATTTTCGTTTCCTGACCGTTTTCTTTCGCAGGAGCTCCGTCCTGATCGATACCGAGCTGTGCCAACACCTCCGGCAGCGATAGCCCGAGTGACTGAAGCTGCTGAAGCAGCGAGAAGATGAGAGTCGGCGTCGTCTGTGCAAAGCGGTTAAGTCC
The DNA here is from genome assembly GCA_036375155.1 of Pyrinomonadaceae bacterium. GTDB lineage: Bacteria > Acidobacteriota > Blastocatellia > Pyrinomonadales > Pyrinomonadaceae > OLB17. Next base: position 15,701 of record DASUSJ010000137.1, on the reverse strand, counting down.
GCTGGTGTCGCCATTGCCGTTCCCGCCCTGGTCGATCATCACAACCTTGTCGATCTTGCCCAGCGGTTCGGCGACGGCCTGGAAGACCGGAGCCGACGATTCGATGATCGCCGGAAGTTTCTCGAGTATCGTCTGCAGGCGGGCCGCATCGTTGAATTCGCGCCACGCGGCAGCTTTCTCTTTGATCGCCGCAGCTTCGGCTAGACCTTGTGCCTCGATTGCCTTTGCCTGCGCGAGACCCGTTGCCTGAAGACGTTCCGCTTCAGCGAGACCTACGGCGCGGATCTTTTCAGCCTCGGCTTTACCTTCGGCCTCCACGGCCGACGCGCGTCCTTGTCCTTCGCGCTGCAGCTTCTGCGCTTCGGCTTCGGCTGTCGCGATCTGCGCCTGCTTGCGTCCTTCCGCTTCCAGGATCGCGGCTTCCTGCAGACCCTGTGCACGAAGCACGGCGGCTTTGCGGTCGGCTTCGGCTTGCTTGACGACGGTTGCTTCGAGCTCCTTTTCCTTTCGCAGGACCTCTTGCTCCTGCACCGAGATCATTTCCTGCGTGCGAACCTTCTCAACGCGAACTTCTTCGGCCGTAACTTGCTGCTGTGCCTTTGCATCCGCAAGCGGACCGGCCTGGCTTGCCTTCGCACGCTCGGCTTCGATCTCGGCTTGAACCTGGGCCTTCTGTATTTCCGTTTCGCGTTGCGATTGCGCGATCTGTGCTTCAGTCTCGAGCCTGACCTTTTCGCCTTCCTGCAACGCAAGCGATGCTTTGATCTTCGAATCGCGGTTCGCTTCTGCTTGACCGATCTCCGCATCGCGTTTGACCTCGGCCGTTCGGCGTTTGCCGAGTGCGTCGAGATAACCTTCTTCGTCGGATATCTCCTGAATCGTGAGAGCGTCCAGGCCAATACCCATTTTCTCAAGATCGCCAGCCGCCTCCGTCGTCAGTTTCTGCGCAAAGCTTTGGCGGTCGTTGTTGATCTCTTCAACAGTCAGGGTTCCCAGGATCGCACGGAGGTGACCTTCGAGCGTCTGGAAAACGAGACGGTGAAACTGTTCCTGCGGCATCCCGAGGAAGCGTTCCGAAGCTGACCGCAGTGAAGTGTCATCACCCTTGATCTTTACGTTCGCGACCGCCTTTACTGAAACAGGAACGCCTTGCACGGTGTACGCACGCGTTGTCGCAAGCGGTACGGTGATGACGTTCAGATCGAGATACTCGACCTTTTCGAGAAACGGAAATACGAGTGTCGCACCGCCGCGAACCAGACGGTAGCCGGCAACGGACCCGTCAGAAAGTTTTCGTTTTCGGCCGGAGATGACTGCGGCCTGGTTCGGCGAAACCTTTATGTAGTTCCTGCTGATAAGCATCAACGCGATCAGGGCCGCGACGACGACGACGAGAACAATTACTGGGATAAGGAGTGTGGACAAGTCGAACATGATTTACCTCAAAAAAAGCTAACAGCTGACAGCGGTCGGCTGTCAGCCAGAATTTCTACTGGTCATAGATCGCTAAGCCCTCGGGCGAAACGATAACGGAATCGCCGGCTATCGATTCGACCTTGACGATGGACCCGGCAGAGATCTCAGTGCCATCCTTCGATCGCGCGAGCTTCTCGACCCGTTCGTCACCGATCTTCGCGGTGATCTGGCCGACCTGGCCCGGCTTGATCGAAACCGTGACTTGAACTGCGCGGCCTATAAGATCTTGATCGGAGACGCTGCTCGACGCTTGCTGTCCAACGAGAAATCGTCCAAACAGCGACACGACGGCGCCGAATATCACGCCACCCAGCACACCGATCATCGAGCTTGCGAACGCTCCGAACCCCGATTGCACGCCGATGGAGCCGAACCCGCCGAAAGCGGTCACGAACACACTCAGCACCCTGGTGTCGAACAGACCGAAGTCATGCCCGCCGTCCGCACCAAAATCGAAATCGAAACCGAGCGCTTCGAAAATATCGCCGACGACAAGCGAAACGAGCAGCAGAAGAAATCCGATGCCGCCAATAACGATAAAAATAGTGAGCAGATCGAAATTCATATACGTTCGGGTATTGGTAAAGGTGGAGACAGGATACACCGAAAGCGGGATAAACGCGGAATAGGAGAGTTGCTTTGTACGGCAAAAGTCAGAACCGGCGGTGGCAACGGCCGGGTTGGCGAAGCGGCAAGTCTTCCACACACTAAAGTCTCGTGGTAACAGCGGATTCGGGAACCAGCGGTCAGTGCTGAACACTCTACTGACTGATCGCGTTGAACAACAACGGAAACGTCGCCAGCGACTGCCCGCGATACTGTGGGCGGAACCCAAATAGAATGATCTTGCCTTTGCCGATCGTGAACTCGAGGAGCGCTGCTTTGCCCGCGATCTTCTCCGTACCGAGTGCCCAACCGGAGAGAAGGATCTGTTTCGGGTCTGATGGGTAACGGGCGATGATGCGGAAGTTATTCGTCAACGCAAGCGGATCGGTCTGTATTTCAAAAGCCGGACTGTTCTCAAACCACGCTATCGACTGCTGCGGCATTCCTTTCGCGATCGGATGGGTCGTGTCGAGTTCGGTGCGGAGGATCGAACCTGGGATGAAGAAGTCTTTGCGATTCAACCCGCCGGTTACATCTCTTACAGGCAGTTTGAAATGTTCAATCGCGAATTGTGATGAACGATTTAGAAAGACCAGCGTGCCGCCGTTCTCGACAAACTTCTTCAGGTTCTCGACGCCCTCCTCGCCGACACCGCCGACATATTCGTCCGGCATCGAGCCTTTCGCGTAGCCGTTGAGGATTTGGCTGGGTGACTGGTCGGGGAAGATAACAGTACGAATGCCCGCCATAGCATCACTGCGAATTTCTCCGTTTGAAATAGAGCCGTGATCTTGGTCGCAGAATCGGTCGTCCGGTATCATCCACTTCCCATTTCTTTCGGCGGCCCATCTCGTCCATCCCTCATCCATTGATGGCATCGCCGACTTGTAGGTCCGATATTTGAGAACGTTTTCGCAAGGCGGGCGTGGCGGGCCGTCGCCCGTAATCCGCTCGATCGCGCGCGTCTCGAACTTCAACGGAGTAAGAATGGGGCGCGCGTCTGTGTGAAGAAGGAGCGGAAGCGTGTGGGCCGTTACGTCATAAGGCTGAACCGGTTGCCCACTATTGTCGAGAAGATGGGGGTACGTCTGTGATTCAAGCAGTGCTTTTGCGAAGCTGCCATAGGGTTGGTCCATGCGTACAACCGTTCCGCCATTTCGAAATCGTTTTCCTTGAAGCTCGATTTCTTGCCTGGTTTCAATGAGTTCAACACCCCCTTTTCTAAGTATCTTCTCTAGTGTCCAAGGGTATGAACCATTCACGTAGTCAAGTAAGTAAGCTCCGATTTCTCCGTCCTTCCTCGGACTCACCGCCTCCTTCCCAATCTCATAGAACCTCGACAGCCATCGCTCCCGATTGTCAGCCGCGTGATCGAGCAGAGTGAACGCCGCGGTTGTCATATAGTTCGTTATGTCACGCAACTTCCATTCGCCGCCCTTCCACACGGGACCGAAGTTCGGGGACTCGACCTTCGCGTTCAATCCGCCAACGCCGTCTGTGCGCAAATCTTCGAACTTTACCGTGATTGGAGTTGCCAGCTTCGCGGACGCGGTTTCGCTCAAAATGCGCACGCCGCCGTGGTAATGCGAATACGCGCGGGCGGGAGTCCATGCGTCGTAGGTGGTGTTGGTCGTAATCCCTTGGAGGCCCTTCGCGCGGAGCGTCGTCGCCATGTAGTTGCCGAGCTCGGTGAAACCCTCAACGATCTGCTTCGGTACATTCGGCTCGACGGGCTGCATATAAGGCGGTAGGAACATCCTCGAGCCGTTGCGGCCTTGTTGGTGGATGTCGTGGACGATCTGCGGGTGCCAGACGTTATGGATCTTGTCGACTACCAGTTGCGTCTCGACCTGCGTGAACGCGTACCAGTCTCGGTTGTTATCATGGCCCACGTACTTGTGATACAGCTCGGGCGGATCGGTGCCTTCGTACGGCGTTCCGAGCGTCTTGTCGTACCAGTTCTTGACGATGTCGACGCCGTCCGGGTTCAGGCTTGGGACGAGCAGGATGATCGTATTGTTGAGGATCTTCTTGATCTCGGGTTCGCTGCTGCTCACGAGGCCGTGCGCGATGAGCATTGACGAGAGGGTCGAGCCGACCTCGGTCGAGTGTATGCCGTGGGTAATGAGGACGATCGTCTTGCCTTGGGCTGCGAGAGTCTTTGCTGCGGAATCGCGCGCCGCTCCGAATAGTGCCTTGCCGTTTCTCCCTATGATCTTTCGCGGATCGGCTAGCTTGTCATTGATGTCTTTATATTTCGCGAGGTTTTTCAAATTCTCCGGGCTCGAGATGGTCGCATAAACAAACGGAGCGCCCATTGTCGATTTTCCTATCTCCTCGAAGATCATCCGGTCGCTCGCGGCGTCGAGCTTCTTGAAGTAATCGACGATGCTCGCCCAGCTCGCAAGCTTGCGATCGTCACCAGGTGTGAATCCAAGCGTGTCCTTCGGTGCCGGGATCTGGGCAGTAATCGCGATCGAGCTAGCAAGCAATAAACCGCAGAAACGCAGAGACGCGGAGAAGAAGTTCATTGTATGAGTTACTCCCGGAAAGGTTTTTGTAAGTCTAGCAGAAGGAAGAGCTGGGGCAAGATCGCTGTTTAGCTGTAGTTGCCTTAGGCTCCGCGCGGGAGCAAAGGCGGCCTTCCGGACCTATGAATGTAATTTGGGTTCTGTAAGAGCGGGGGGCAAAGCGGCATAGGCGCCCAGTTAACGCGCTCAACAGTTGTCGCGTAGCTAATTTGTGCATGGAGTCGTACAAAAGGTCTATAGAGCGTGCTCTCTTTTCGTGGCGTTTCGTGTGATTCGTGTGTTTCGTGGTTCGACTCGCTAACCACTTGTAACCACGAAACACGAGAACCACACAAGCACCACGAAAAGAGCTTAACTTGGCGCGTATGGGGCAAAACCGGCCTTCCGGACTGCGAATGTGATTTGGTTGAACTCGTTAGGTTCTGTACGAGCGGCTTTGCCCCCGCTCTTCTGCAAAGCTAACCAAGCAAGCCAGCCACATGCGCAGGTCTGGAAGGCGGCTTGCCCCACGGCTTGCCCCCGCTCTTATGCGGTGCCCCCGATATATTGTTCCCCAGTAACCTCGGGCCCCAGCCGTGCTTTGCCTTTTCCAGCGCTCCAATGTAAATTGCATTCCAGAACCTTCGCCTGCTCAAGAGTTTAGATTCCGCATCGTGATTATATGAAGAATCCATTTCTCGAGAATTTCCGCCCGTACATTTCTGACCGCGTGACGGCCATGCGCGAGTTGACGGTTGTGCCGTTGATCGTCGGCACGCTTCTCGGCATCGTCTTTGGCGCGTCGTCGCTGTACCTCGTTCTAAAGGTCGGCTTGACGGTCTCGGCATCTATCCCGGTCGCGGTCATCTCGATCACGCTGTTCAGGATATTGTCGAAGCTCGGTGCACGTGACGCGACGATACTCGAGCACAACATCGTGCAGACGACCGGGTCCGCGGGCGAGTCGATCGCGTTCGGTATCGGCGTGACGATGCCGGCGATCCTGATCCTGGGATTCGATCTCGAGGTCTGGCGTGTGACGATGGTCGCGGTACTAGGCGGATTGCTGGGCATCCTGATGATGATCCCTCTGCGCCGTGCTCTTATCCGCGATCAGCACGGCATCCTGAAATATCCGGAAGGCACGGCCTGTGCACAGGTCCTGATCGCAAGCGCGTCCGAGGAATCGAAACAACATTCTGAGATCGCAAAAGCCGGCGACGGCCAGGAGACCAAAGGCGGACTGATCATAACCGCGGGATTTGCGATCGGCTTTATGTACAAGGTCGTGATGAACGTCTTCAGCGGCTGGAAGGAATACCCGACTAAAGAGTTTGAAGAGCCGTTTCGCGGTGGGAGCGTGTCGCTCGAGAACAACCCGGCTCTTCTCGGCGTCGGCTATATCATCGGCCCGCGTATAGCCGGGATCATGTTCGCCGGCGGTGTTCTTTCTTATCTCGTACTCATCCCGATGATCCGGTTCTTCGGTGAAGCCATGGCCACGGCCGTTGCTCCGTCGACCAAGCTTATTAGCGATATGCCGATCGAGGGCGCGGGCAGCATTCAGAGCGAGTACATCCTTTACATCGGTGCCGGTGCGGTTACGGCCGGCGGTATCATTAGTCTTTTCCGTTCGCTGCCGACGATCCTTCACGGCCTTCGCGGAGGTATTGCGGACTTCAAGTCACGCCGTGACAATGCTAACGGCGAGAACGGCGGGGTGCCGCGGACCGAGCAGGACATCTCTTTGAAATGGGTCGTTATCGGCATCCTCGCGCTTATTATCGTCATTACGTTCCTGCCGGCGCTGAAGATGAACATCCTCGGCGCGATCCTTATCATCGTCCTCGGCTTCCTGTTTGTCACGGTTTCGTCGCGTCTTACAGGCGAGATCGGATCGTCGTCAAACCCGATCTCCGGGATGACGGTGGCAACGCTTTTGTTTACGTCGCTGGCTTTCTTAATTCTCGGCTGGACGGCACCCGATCCGTATTTCGTGACGGCCTTGTCGGTTGGCGGTATAGTCTGCATCGCCGCATCCAATGGCGGAACGACATCGCAGGATCTGAAGACCGGTTTCTGGGTCGGCGGTACACCGTGGAAACAGCAGACCGCGATTCTGATCGGCGCACTCGCTTCGGCGCTGATGCTCGGACCGATACTGATCAAGCTCAACGATACGTCGTCCGTCTATCAGAGAGTTGAACCGACCACGTTCGCGGCCGACTTCCGGGTTTCCGAACAGGAGCTGGTGCGGGAGGGTGACGAGTACAAATCCGAACAGCCCGGCGGCTACGTGGGGACGATCGATACGCAGAACTACCGGATCTGGCACAACACACAGGCCGGGCGCGGACCTGCCGGACGATACTTGGTCGACATGCAGGGCCGCCCGGCTTATCTCGTCGATCCCGGAATCAACGGTGTGATCCGCGAAACGCAGACCGGTGTCGACGAGGCGGGCAATCCCATTTATCAAACTGTCGAGAAATATCGTGCACCGAAGGCGACCCTTATGAGTTACATCATTCAGGGAATCCTCAGTCAGCAGCTGCCGTGGGCCCTGGTTCTTCTCGGCGTGATGATCTCGATCACGCTTGAGCTATGCGGGATCTCGTCGCTCGCGTTTGCCGTCGGTTTGTACCTGCCGATATCGGCATCGTCACCGATCTTCTTCGGAGGGGTCGTGAGATGGGGCGTCGATAAGTATCTGCGGCTCAAGTTCGCCGGACGCGATATGACCGAAGAGGAATTTATAGCCGAGACCGACAAGAGCTCGGGCGTTTTGCTTGCATCGGGCTATATCGCCGGCGCGGCCCTCGCGGGTATTTTGATCGCGCTGTCGGCGGTATATTTCGCCGACGTTGTGGATTACTTTGCGAAGGCATTTGCCGATGGCCGAAATCCGTTTTTCTCGGGTGCATGGTCCGATATCCTGGGAACGGTTCCTTTCATCATTCTGGCTGTAATTCTCTATCTCGTCGGGCGGGACATGTTCTTTGGAGGTCGAAATCGCGTGGCCGAACCTGCGAGCGAGACACAGGTTCGGGAGAGCGATCTGTAAGGCCCTAACGCACAGCTTGCGGGTACCGCGGGACGCGATGAGGACAAGCGGGAGCCGGCTCTAATTTCCATGATCTGGGCAGAGGAAGGTTTCGCGCAGAGCTCGCGGAGTTCGCAGAGAGGAGGAGAAGCCTCCATATTGCGGGCTCTGCCGGTCGTTGCGAGCTCTGCGGGCTCTCGTGAGATGTCTTTCCATACCGGTTACGGAGCCCCAGTGGTCAAAAAAATCCTTACATTTTTATGCTGGGACACGCTATACTCCTAATGGCGTGTCCTTTCCTTTTCGGGCCGTTTACTTCGACAGACAATTCTTCACAATCTGACTTCGCCTCCGGAGAACCATTTGATGCGAGTAGCTTTCATCAGACTCGGACTTTCAATCTGCATTCTTTCTTTTTCCACGCTCGTCGGTGCAGGATGCTCCACTGAAGCGTCCAAAATTGCGGAAACTGGGTCTGCAACTTCTGCCGGCTTGGCTGAGAGCCCCACGAAGGCTTCACGCGGCGCGACGATCGAGATCACACCCAACTCGCCCGCGGATACAGTGCGGGCTTTCTACACCGCGCTCCGGGAAAAGAAGTTTCGCGAAGCCATATTTCTGACGAATCTTCGACCGGCGATCGAGGGTTTGACCGATGTCGAGCTAAAGGAATTCCAGCTCGACTTCGAAGCCATTGCGCGCCACGTCCCGAAAGAGATCCAGATAAACGGAGAGATCGTCACCGGCCGGACGGCGGTCGTAACAGCAAAGCTGCCGAACGACGATCTCGACAAAGAAGAGATCCAGGATATAAAGCTTCGAAAAGACGGCGATGTGTGGGTGATCCTTACGGTAGACGAATCGGCCGAAAAGCGGATCAAGCAGGAAGGCAGGAATTATTTTCCCGCGCTGAAGATCGAGACTCATCAGGACGAAGCTCGCGATATGCTCGACCGGGTCGCGAAGGCTCAGATGGCGTTTGCGACGCAAAACCAGGGAAATTACGGCGATATGGAAGCGCTCATCCGAGCAGAATTCTTGCCGGTCGATATTCGATCCAGCGAATCGACCGGTTACCGTTACACGGTTACGGTCTCAGCCGATAAGAAACGATATTCGGCATCGGCGGTGCCGGCGGTTTATGGCAAAACCGGTAAGCTCTCGTTCGCGGTCGAGCTTGATGACGCGGGTCAGCCCCGTTTGACCAGCCGCGACGTTCAAGCGGCTAAAACAAAATGATGGAACGCAGATGGGATTGAACGTTTTCTTTGATACGGAACTCAGCTTCCGTCTTTGCCTCACCTGACCCTTGTTCTCTCCATTCGCAGGATAGTAACCCCGATGTTAAGAGAATTGGTATCCAAATTCAGCGTCACAATGATCGAACGGCGTGCTTCCGTACGCAAGAAATATCAGGTTCCCGTCAAAGTCTGCTTCGCCCCCGAGGATAATCCGTTAAACCTTACACGAACCTGCGAGGACCTGTTTCTCGCCGGAGAGACCGTCGATCTCAGCTCGACCGGAATCGGTTTTATCGTCGGCTTCATCCGGATCAAAGAAAAGTATCTCGTCGGTCAGGACCGCATCCTGAATGTCGAGCTCGATCTGGCCGGTAAAAAGGTCCGCATGCAGGTGTTGGGAAAAAGGTATGAACGCGTAGGGATACATGCATCGACCGAACGTTACCTTGTCGGTGCGGCGATCACGGACATGAGTCCCGACGACCGGCAGAAGTACGAACACTTCCTCAGCCACGGTAAGAAGCTGCTGAAGACATCCGGTGTCCCGGCATTCGGATTAGGCGCGATCGATTAGTTGAACGCTAACAAATGTATTTCTTGAAGAGGCCGCTTTTCGGGAGCGAGCCTCTTTTTAAATTTGATCCTGGTTCTCGCAAAATATTCTGTGGAAAGAAGTGGCAAGCCGGAATAGTTCCCTCTGCGGTCTTTACGAGCTCTGCGTGAGATGTTGTTCTTGCACGCTGAGCTCGCGGAGGATGCAGGATCCCGTGCCTTTCCGCTCTCGGCGTATCCTGTGCGTGATGGTCATTCCGTGCGTTGCGTGTATATGTAGGTTTAATGCAAACATAAGTTAGTGTTGATGTTCGTATAGTCGGTGTGTTTCGTGATTTTAAGTAAGCCATGACCACTGATCACACGAACCGCACGAAGAAGACACGAACTGTCGTGCAGGGCCCCACGACGAAAGATTCTTTTGCTCCGGCGCTGCTCGAACATTACAACGAAAAACACGGCAGACGGAATCCGCGAAAACACGGAATGCACAGGAGAAACACCTACGCATCGATGTGAACACCTAAACCGTGCCGGTGCGTGAAAATGACCGCACTTTTTTTCAATGGGCGTTTGGGATAACTTGAAGATATGACTGTTGGCATCGGCGTTATCGGTACCGGGTTTGCACGTCGCATTCAGATCCCCTCGTTCCTTGGATGCGAAGATACGCGCATCGTTTCGGTCGCGAGCGGGAGCCTTGCGAACGCGAAAGCCGCGGCCGGAGAATTCGGCATCGAACATTTCACTGACGACTGGCGAGAGACGGTCTCACGCGGCGATGTCGATCTCGTCTGCATCACCACACCTCCAAAACTGCATCGCGAGATGACGCTGGCCGCTCTTGAGAATGGCAAACACGTACTTTGTGAAAAGCCGATGGCGATGAGTGCCGGCGAGGCACGGGAGATGCTCGACGCCGCGCAAACCGCCGGCGTTCTTGCCCTCATCGATCACGAGCTTCGGTTTCAGGCAGGTCGTCAGAAGGCGCATGCGATGCTTCGCCAGGGTGATATCGGCAAGGTGCGCCACGTCAAATACCATTTTCAGGCTCCTCATCGTGGCGATCCCGACGCCGAGTGGAATTGGTGGTCGGACGAAACGCAGGGCGGTGGGGCGCTCGGCGCGATCGTGTCCCACGTGATCGATTCATTTCACTGGTTTCTCGGGACTTCCGTTTCGACAGTTTTTTGCCAGCTTCAAACACATATCAAACAGCGGCGCGATGCCGACGGAATCCGGCACGATGTGACAACCGATGACGAATCGCTGCTGGTCCTCCGCTTTGCGCAAAATCATCTGACAGTCGATGCAACCGGTCTCGTTTCCGTATCGATGACGGAATATCCGGATTACAAGAACCGTATTGAGTTTTACGGGACTGAAGGTTCGCTCGCGGTCGAGCATCGCGGCGAGATCTTCATAGCCAGCGCGGAAGAGACCGACTGGCGAGCGATCGATGTGCCAATGGGCCCGCCGGTCAAGGGCATTCCAGACACCGGTTTCGCTCGCGGCTTTATGGAATTTGCGCCAAAAATCGTCGCGGCAATCCGCGACGGGAAAGGCTCCATAGAACACGCGGCTACTTTCGAGGACGGACTCGCAATTCAGCACGTGCTCGATGCGGCGAGAGAATCCGACCGAACCGGACAGGTGATGGCAGTTCGGGAGGAGACAGCCGCCGCTTGAAGTTATTGCCAGTTCTCCTGCCTTGCCTTAAGATTTGCATGTCTTTCAACTCTTAATAGCGGGAACAGCTGGAAACTATGCGCGGCGGACGCGGCCAATTTGTGATCAAGCAAAGGATCAACGCTTTTCTATGCGTTGCCTGCGCGTGGCTCTTTGCCTCGCCATTTTACGCCGAGATACTTCCCTTAAAACCGTACACCATGGCCGATGGCCTGGCCCACGACCGGGTCGAACGCATCGTTCGCGACTCGACCGGCTTCCTGTGGTTCTGCACGTCCGAAGGCTTGTCCCGGTTCGACGGTTATGAGTTCAAGAATTACACGCAGGATGACGGACTGCCGCACCGCTCGGTCCGGACCTTCCTGGAAACACGGAGCGGTCAGCTTTGGCTCGGCACGGGCGACGGTCTTGTGCTTTTCGATCCGCGCGGAAAATCGGCGCGGGATGGCGTGCATGTGGACGACGTTTCGGCGCCGATGTTTCGTATCTTCCGGCCGCCTCCGCACTCGAACGGGCACCCCGTATCGGTCGAGGATCTGATCGAGGATCGAAACGGTATCGTCTGGCTCGCGACTTCAAACGGTATTTTCAATATCACTCGTGCCGGTGACTGGCAGCTTCAGCGTTTTGATATTCCGGCCGCGGTAGAAAACAAGAACGAGACGTTTCACCGGCTTCTAGAGGATCGCAGCGGCGCGATCTGGGCGGCTACCGAATCCGGTCTTTACCGGATCTCGGCCGATCGATCGACGATCGTAACGTTGCACCGCCTTCTGCGCGTCGGCTCCATTATCGAAGACCGGCTGGGCCGCATCTGGATCGGAAGCGTGGGCGGCCGAAAAGGCGACGACCAGCTAGGCCTCCACCTGTTTTCGATAGAAGACGGTCAACCCAAAAAGCTCCGCACTTTTCAGAAGCCTGACGGCCTATACGACGAGATCTGGCTGAACTCGCTACTCGAAACCTCGGATGGGCGGATCCTTGTCGGGATCGGTAATGCCCTATCCGAGTATGTACCCGACGCAGCGCCGGGGGCGCCGAGCTTTCGAACGCTGACCACCGAGGGCGGTGTCGTGGCGCTCGGTGAGGATGTCGCGGGGAACATCTGGTACAGCACTAACTCGAGCGGCGTTCGGCGACTCGCTCGGGGCGGGTTTGTGAACTTTTCCGAGGCGGACAATCTCGGCGTTAAGAGGATCACGTCCATAGTTTCGAGCTCGGACGGTAAGATCTATATTCTGGCCGAGATCAATAAGATCCATCGCTTTGACGGCAAGGCGTTCACCGTCGTGCAGCCGCGTCAGATGCTGTATCAGAGCTGGGGTCGCGGAAGCGTTAGTTTCCGCGACCGTACGGGAGCTTGGTGGATAGCAAGCAATTACGGTCTTCAACGATACCCGCCCGTCGAGCGACTCGAAGATCTGGCGCACACCAAACCCCTGAGAACTTACACCACGCGTGACGGGATCTTCTTTGATGTTATCTTTCGTCTTTTTGAAGATTCGCGGGGCGATATTTGGATAGGCAGCATTGGACATCCGGTTGATAGTTTGGCGCGTTGGGACCGGAGGACGGACACAATCCATCAATACACGGTCGCCGAATACGGTTTACCTCCGGCGAACGCCGTGACCGCGTTTGCGGAAGACCGTGCAGGGAATATCTGGATGGGCTACTACACGGGCGGTTTGGTTAGGTACCGCCAGGGGAAGTTCGACTCGTTCTCCGCCGAGGACCATCTCCCGCCGGGATATATCGGTAATATTTTCGCCGACTCGGCTGGCAGGATCTGGGTCGCTACGAGCAACGGCGGTGCAGTACGGATCGACGACCCCACAACGGAACGACCGCGGCTTATCAATGTGACCACGAAGGACGGTCTTTCTAGTAATCACGTAACCTGTACCACAGAGGACAATTTTGGAAGGATCTACATCAGCACCGGTCGCGGCGTGAACCGGCTCGACCTGCGAACGGGTCGAACGAAGGTTTTCACGAAGGCCGACGGCTTGCCCGACAACATCGTCACGCAGTGCAATCGGGAGGCGACCGGGGCGTTGTGGTTCGGCACCTGGAATGGAGTCGCACGATACGAGCCGGCCGCCGAGGATGGTGCGCTGCCTCCGCCAGTCTTTCTTTCGGACCTGCGCGTGAATGGTGTTTCGGTAAAGAACTTGTCACAGCTCGGTGAGACCAACATCGAGAACTTCGACCTCGGGTCGGACCAAAGGCAGATCCAGATCGAATTTTTTGCACTCGGCTTTGGGGTGGGTGAGACCCTGCGATACCAGTACAAGCTCGACGGGGCACAGTTTGACTGGAGCGAACCGACCACGCAACGGACCATCGGTTTGAACTTGTCGCCTGGACGCTATGCGTTTCTCGTGCGTGCGGTCGATGCGGAGGGTCGTACCAGCGAAACTCCCGCCCGCGTCGCCTTTTCGATCGCGAGACCGATCTGGCAGCAATGGTGGTTTTTACTTCTTGTAGCGATAGCGATAGCTGCGGCTGGCTATGTTATTTACCGGTACAGGCTCGCTCAACTGATCAAGCTGGAGCGCGTTCGAACGCGCATCGCGACGGATCTGCACGACGATATCGGTTCGTCGCTTTCGCAGATCGCGATCCTGTCCGAAGTCGCTCGCCACAAGTCCGGCGACAACGGCGCGGCGGAGCCGCTTCGGCGGATTGCCGACACATCGCGCGATCTGGTCGATTCGATGAGTGACATCGTCTGGGCGATCAATCCGCAAAAAGATCATCTCAGCGATCTCGTCCACCGCATGAGGAGATTCGCCGGCGATACGTTTGACTCGACGGACGTCGATTACACATTTCGTTTTGATGAGACCTCGCGCGACGTCGCACTCGGGGCGGACCTGCGGCGAGAGATCTACCTGGTTTTTAAAGAGTGCATCAACAACACGGCGAGGCACTCTAGTGCGGATGTCGTGCACATCAGTGTCCGGATCGAAGCCGATCGAGTGCTCGTCCGGGTCGAAGACAACGGTACCGGTTTTAATGTTGCCGAAGCGTTCAAGGGCGAGATAAAGGGATACGGCGGTAACGGTCTTCTGAATATGCGCAAACGGACGGAGAAACTCGGCGGGAAGTTCGACATCACCTCGACGCCCGGAGATGGAACCGTTGTCGAATACTCGATCCCGACGGCGGGCATTCCCCGACGATATCGCTTATTCGAAGGCCGACAGGGCGCGAATAACTGATCCTACTTAAACGCGTAGGGCAATTCGGACGAACTTCCCGTAGATTGGTAACAGCATGGACGCTGCGACAGAAACAAAGCCGATCAAGGTCGCGATCATCGAGGATCGCCGTGAGATCCGAGACGGTCTCGCGACGTTGATCGAGTTCACGGACGGATTTACCTGCACCGGGAAGTTCGGTTCGATGGAAGAGGCGATAGCGCGTCTTAAGCACGATGTCCCCGAGGTGATCCTCTCGGATATCGGCCTCCCCGGAATGGACGGCATCGAGGGGGTGCGGATCATCAAAGAACAACACCCGCACGTCATAATCCTAATGCTTTCGGTTTACGAAGATAATGAGCGGATCTTCGATGCGCTTTGTGCCGGTGCGGTCGGTTATCTGCTGAAGAAGACACCTCCGACAAAGCTGCTCGACGGTATTCGCGAGGCAGTTGCCGGAGGCGCGCCGATGTCGCCCGAGGTGGCACGACGAGTGATCGCGCTGTTTCGCGATGTACGTCCGCCCGATCGGGTGGATTACGATCTTTCTCCGCACGAGCTCCGGCTTTTGAAGTTACTTGTCGAAGGGCACAGTTATAAAACGGCTGCAGCCGAGCTCCATGTTTCGGTAAACACCATCTCATTTCACCTCAAAAACATCTACGAAAAGCTCCAGGTCCACTCAAAGAGCGAGGCCGTTGCGAAAGCATTGCAAAATCGACTTGTCTAGAGGGTGCGTCGCGTATATCGAGGGGGGACTCTCGATTCCTCTGTGCAGTTTGGCGTGTTTCGCGTGTTTCGTGTCGAGCGTAGTTTCTTCTGTTTGTCTGTTTGCAATGTCCGGCAGTTTAGTTTGATTTAGTGATCCAGTTCGAACGCGAATGCGAGGAGCCACGAGCTCACACGAAACTACACGAAAAAAGAGAGCGTGACACAGAACGGCTTCAAGTACTAGCGTGACTTCGTCGCTTAGTGGTTATGCCTGTTAGGCTAAACCGCGCCTCAAATCAAAAGCGCAAAGGCGAGGCACGAAACACGCGAAACAACACGAGCGGCCCGACGGCCTCAGAGGATTCGCCCACTCACCAGACTCACCAGACTTTTTCCTACAGAACGGCGATATTCCTATCGGCGGTGTGGGTCTTTGATGTCTGACGCTCAAATCAGAAGAGAAACGAAGGCTGTCTGAAAGGCAGCCTTTTGTTTTTGCGTCGGTACGCTTCGTACTCTTGAGGTCCAGCGAGTCTCCAGAGTCTTTCGCGTCAATCTCGTTTTCCGCGTGTCCAGTTCTCCTGACGACAGGTCCCGATTCCCTCGAATCGCCCTACCCACAAAAGACTCCCGCGACTCATCAGACTTTCCTACATGAATACGT
>DASUSJ010000136.1:0-5276 GCA_036375155.1 Pyrinomonadaceae bacterium | reverse complement strand
TTGGCGTGCTCAGCATCTCTAGCGACGACCTTCACCGCATCGGCGGAGAGTTTGGTTTAAGCGATAGTGATTTGGTGGAAGCGCCGGACAGATTGATGGAAAGGACCTCCCAGCTGCTCTCTGCTCTTTCAAATAATGTTGGTATCGTCGTTAGCCCCAGCCTGGCGAACGATCGCCTGCAGCATATCGAATTCGTCAACCTCTCGGACAATCGCATTCTCGTTGTCCTTGTTTCGGCGCCGAACATCGTTCATAACCGGATAATCCGGTTAAAGGTAAGCTTTGCGAAGGAAGAACTCGACCGTACCGCGAATTATCTGAACGCTGAGTTTTCGGGCAGGACGCTATCCGAGATCAGGGCCGAGATCCTGCGGATGATGCACGAAGAGAAGACGATGTTCGACAAACTGCTCCAGACGGCCGTGATCCTGTGTTCTCAGAGTATCGAGGACGAGGAATCCAAGCTCGGAGAGGTCTACGTCGACGGGACTTCCAACATCCTAACTAAACGGGACTTTGCCGATCTCGAGCGACTCCGCGAACTCCTCACTACCATCGGCGAAAAATCTCGGCTACTGGAGATCCTGAACGAATGCGTCGCCCGCGACACCCAGGGCAGTAATGATGTTCAGATCGTGATCGGCAGCGAGAACCGGACGCCTTCGCTGCAGAACTGCACTTTGATATCGGCTCCATACAGGGTCGGCGGTGGTTCGGCAGTGGGAACGTTGAGCGTGCTTGGCCCGACCCGGATCGAGTACGCACGAATGATATCGATCGTCTCCTACGTAGCTCGAGTTCTTGAAAAGGTGATGTCGCGTGACGTCACAAATAACTAACTCCTCTAAAACCGGCACTCGGCGGTTTACAAACAATGGATCCAAACCAGGAAATCGATAATATCGATGACATCACGGACGAAACCGATCAGAACGATTCGGTCTCGGTCGATGATTTTATCAAGCAGCTCGAAGCGAAAGAGAAAGACCTGCACATCACGTCTGAAACAACGATCATCGAGATCGCCGAGAACTTCGATGACGGCGAGCTTCCGGATTTTCTGAAGGCGGATCTGCAGCCGCTTGATGCTCAGAAACCTGACAAGTCGTCCCCGACTTCAAAAACGGATCCCGAAACCCCTTTGACAGACGCGCTCGAGAAAGAGATAGCGGGACTGAAAGAGCAGCTCTCGAAGATGGAAGCGGACCGCCAGGAGTTGTTTCTGAATTCACAGCGACGCGCGAAGGATTTTGAGAACTACAAAGCGCGAACCGAGCGCGAGCGGAAGGAGACATTTCAAACTCAGGTTGGCAATCTTGCGACACAAATGCTGCCGGCGCTTGATAATTTGAACCGTGCCGTCGATTTTGCTCTCGCCATGCCGGTCGAGCAGAGGGACGAGATCCAACAGTTCTTCGATGGGATCGTTCTCGTGAACCAGCAGGTAAACGAGGTTCTCGCCGAGATGGGGATCCAGCCGATCGCAACGGTCGGCGAGACGTTCGATCCACATTTTCACGAGGCGGTCGCGACGGAATACTCGGACGAGTTCGGGCCTAATATCGTGTCAGCCGAACTCCTTCGCGGCTACCGGATCGGCGATCGCGTCATCCGACATTCAATGGTAAAAGTCGCTCGTCCCCCCGATTTGAACAACCATGACGAAACTGCCTTCGCGGACGATGAGCCCGCTGCCGATCCCGACTCCGATCCCACCTCCTCCGAAGAGTAGATCTCTTTCCCCTCCTTCTCTCACCTTGTCAGTAAACACTTCAAGGAACCCGCTATGAGCAAAGTAATTGGAATCGATCTCGGCACGACGAATTGTTGTGTTTCTGTTCTGGAAAACGGCACCGTCCAGATAATTTCGAATAAGGAAGGCGGCCGCACTACGCCGTCTGTAGTCGGTTTTACGGACAAGGACGAGCGGCTGGTCGGTCAGATCGCTAAGCGGCAGGCAGTGACGAATCCGGCAAACACCCTCTACGCGGTGAAACGCCTCATCGGCCGGAAGTTCGATTCACCGGAAGTCGAAAAGATGCGCGGCGTAGTTCCTTTCGAGATCGTCGAGGCTCCCAACGGCGACGCTCATATAAAAGTTCTCGATCGCGTGTACAGTCCGCCAGAGATCTCAGCGATCGTGCTTCAAAGGCTCAAACTGGCCGCTGAAGAGTTTCTTGGCGACCGCATCTCCGAAGCGATCGTCACCGTGCCCGCCTATTTCGACGACATGCAGCGTCAGGCAACGCGGGACGCCGGTAAGATCGCTGGCTTGGAAGTGGAACGGATCATCAACGAGCCGACAGCAGCAGCTCTCGCGTATGGATTTGGTAAGAACAAGAGCGAGAAGGTCGCAGTTTACGATCTTGGCGGCGGTACCTTCGACATCTCGATCCTGGAAATAAACGACGGCGTTTTCGAGGTGCTTTCCACTTCTGGAAACACATTTCTTGGCGGAGAGGATTTCGACCAAAGGATCATCGATTGGCTCCTTGCCGGTTTCAAAGCCGAACACGGTATGGATCTAAAGGAAGACCGTCTCGCGCTCCAGCGGCTGAAAGAAGCGGCGGAGCGGGCAAAGTGTGAACTGTCGAGCCTGAGCGATACGAATATCAGCCTTCCGTTCATCGCCGCCGACCAGAGTGGACCGAAACACATAAATGCGAATCTGACCCGCGAAAAATTTGAAGAACTTGTCCAGGATCTCGTCGAAAGCTCGGTTGAGCCGTGCCAAAAGGCTCTTTGGGACGCGAAGCTCCAGCCGTCGGAGATCGACAAGGTCATACTCGTTGGGGGCCAGACGCGCTCGCCGATCATTGCCAAAACCGTTACGGAGGTCTTCGGAAAAGAGCCCTCATCCGAGATCAATCCCGACGAGGTTGTGGCGATGGGAGCGGCGATCCAAGGCGGCGTTCTAACGGGCGACGTGAAAGACATCGTGCTTCTCGACGTCCTGCCGCTGAGCCTGGGTTTGGAAACCCGGGGCGGTCTCTTCGTAAAACTCATTTCGCGAAATTCGACGATCCCTCTGAAGAACACGATGACGTTCACAACCGTCGTCGACAACCAACAGTCCGTCGAGATCCACATATTGCAGGGCGAGCGCGAGATCGCGAGCGGAAACCGAAGCCTGAATAAGTTCGAGCTGGTCGGCATACCGCCTGCTCCCCGCGGCGTTCCGCAGATCGATGTTTCGTTCGAGATCGACGCGAACGGTATCGTGAACGTGTCGGCGCAGGACAAAATGACGGGGCTCGAGCAGGCAATGCAGATCACGCCATCGTCGGGGCTTGCTCCCGAGGAGATCGAGCGGCTGATCGACGAGGCGGAAATGTCCGCCGACCGGGATCGCGAAGAGCGTGAGATCATTATGCAACGCAACCGGCTCGACAACATGATCAAGAACGCTCGGAAGGCGATGGCGGAATTCGGCCGTTCGTTCCCGACGGAAGAGCAGATGGAGCTCAACGGTATCCTGAACGCAGCGGAAGAATCTCTTTTCACCGAAGACAAGGACGAGATCGCACAACTCCTCGCACGGGTCGAAGAGGCCGCGAGCCGGATCACGGCGGCAATGATGACACCTGCCTGATCTGATTTTGGATTTTGGATTGCTGAGCCGCGGCGGTGGCCGCGCTTCTTGTCAGAACTGGGAGCGATAGCGACGAGGCTTCCCGGTGCAGACTGCGGATTGCAGACTGCCGATGGCAAGTTTTAGACGGTTCGCGCGTTTCGTAATGATTTGTGTGTCCGTATGTTGAATTCGCATCGTCTTCGTGTGGTTTCGTTTGAGTTAGCGGTTCCAGATATTCGGCGAACCAACTGGAACCACTAACTCACATGAAACCACACGAAAAAGAATACGAAATCTATTGACTGGGTGCGCTCCTGGGTTAAAGGCTTTTTACCGAAGTAACCACAAAACACACCAATCATACTAAACTGCACGAATCGGCAATCCGCAGTCGGGTGACTGGTCGCTATTGCTCTCGCCTGACAAGACGAATCTCATATACGGATCCCGCTTGAGTCTAACCCGACAGTTTCGTTAGAATATCGCTTGCGTCAGTTCATTAGGTTGGGCTGGCGCTTTTGCGATTTGAGACTACATGGCAAAGAGAGATTATTACGAGATCCTGGGCGTGAACCGAACGGCGACTGAAGCCGAGATCAAACGCGCCTACCGAACTCTCGCCGTGAAGCATCACCCCGACAAGAATCCCGGCGATGCTCACGCAGAAGAGAAATTCAAGGAATGTGCCGAGGCTTATGCGGTGCTCTCCGATCCGCAGAAACGGGGCCAGTATGATCGCTTCGGGCACTCCGGAGTGGGCGGCGGCGGTTTCGATCCGGGCTTCTCGAACATCGAGGACATCTTCGATCTGTTTGGCTTCGGAGATATGTTCGGTTCCCGGGGACGCACCCGCACGACCGTTCAACGCGGCTCCGACCTTCGTTATGATCTTGAGATCACGCTTGAAGAAGCAGCGAGCGGAAAAGAAGAAAAACTCCGGATCCCACGTCTTGAAAAATGTGACGGATGCGACGGTCGGGGTGCTGAGAAAGGGACCAGTCCGGAAAGCTGTGTCGGCTGCGGAGGCAGCGGACAGACGCGGTATCAACAGGGTTTCTTCAGCGTGATGCGCACGTGTCCGAATTGCCAGGGCAAGGGTCAGATCATCCGTAACCCCTGCAAGAAGTGCCAGGGGGCGGGACGTGTCGAAAAAGAAAAGTCTCTTGAAATAAAGATACCGGCGGGTGTAGAGACGGGTTCGCGGCTACGCGTCACGGGCGAGGGAGAGGCCGGCATGAACGGCGGGCCGTCGGGCGATCTGTTCGTCGTGATACACGTCAAAGAGCACGATGTGTTTGAGCGACAGGGTGCGAATCTCTATTCCGCCGTACCGGTGTCATTCGCTCAGGCAGCGCTCGGGGCTGAGGTCAAAGTAAAGACCCTCGACGGCGAAGAAGATCTGAAGGTGCCGGCCGGGACGCAGACCGGAACCGTTTTTCGTTTGAAGTCCCAGGGCATGCCCGTTCTCGGTGGACGGGGCCGCGGCGATCTATTCGTAGCTGTCACCCTTATCACCCCGAAGACGCTGACGAAAGAACAGCGCAAGCTGCTCGAGCAGCTTGCTGAAGTCGAAGACACTGCGTTCACGGACGAGTCATTCATCGAAAAGGTAAGGAACATCTTCGGCTAATTAATAGTTCTCGAAGTCTCACAACACTCACCGAAATCAACTCCAAAGCGCTAGTATTACGGCCGGAATGAT
>DASUSJ010000135.1:0-3257 GCA_036375155.1 Pyrinomonadaceae bacterium | reverse complement strand
GCCTCGAGGGCCCGATCGAATTTACCCACCTGGGCATACCAGTTCGAAAGCTCGCGCAAGCTCCAGACATCGCCCGGATCGAGGCGGATGAGATCCCGCAACACCGCGATAGCTTCGGCAGGTTCCTCGTTGAGGTGCTGTAATCGAAGAACGTGTAGGGTGCGGTTGCTCGGAAATTTTCGACACACGCGGCGAAGATGATCCTTCGCGGCGCTTGAACTCTCGAGCCCTTTTATAAGGGTCGCGATGTTCTCATGCGCATCGGTCGCGGTCGGGTCATCTTCGAGGACCTTTCGCCAATTTGCCAGGGCGGTCTCCAGATCGCCTTTAATTTGCGCGACACGGGCTGCTGTCCGAAGGCGTTTCGACCTGGCGGTTTTGTTCCGAGCGGCCTCAAGCAGAGCCTCGGCCTCGGCGGTGCGCCCGAAACGAGCTTTTGCGTCGGCCGCGTAGAGTATCAGATCGCCGTCCTCCGGACGAAGGTCGATAGCCTCGTCCAGCACAGCGAAAGCTTCCTCGATCCTGGAGAGCTC
Organism: Pyrinomonadaceae bacterium; assembly: GCA_036375155.1. Lineage (GTDB taxonomy): Bacteria > Acidobacteriota > Blastocatellia > Pyrinomonadales > Pyrinomonadaceae > OLB17. The sequence goes on along the minus strand of DASUSJ010000135.1, from coordinate 2,724 downwards.
CTGAAGCGCGGAAAACAAGCTGCACGCGGGCAGCCCGGACCGTCTGCCAAAACGAGCATAGCGATCCCTCAGCAGTTCCAGAGCCTCGTCCTCTCGCTTGAGATAACGCATCGCGAGAAAGTACGAATATGCGAACTGTTCGTCCTTGTCATTCAGGGACAAAGCTATCCGAGACAGCTTAGCGGCGTCTTCAAACCGGCGCTGCGACCATAAGATATCTGCGATCAACCGGTAGGTAAGACCGTTAGCTGGTGCTTTTCTGATCGATTTGAAAAGCCAGTGGAGGGCCCGCCGGTGCTGCTTGGCGTCGAGGCCGAGTTCGTACCCGAACATTTGCCAAATAATGGGATCGGTCGGCTTCGATCTGGAGTATCGCTCCAAAGTCTCTAATCGCTCGATCCGCCCGGTAGTATCCGACGAGATACTGACGTCATTAAGCCGTAGGTTTACGTCCTCCGGAAACTGTTTTAGGAGTTGCCGGAGCGCCGATCTGACACCGAGGGTGTTCGTGTCGTAGCTAGAGAGAGCCCACTTGGCGACAAGTGTTAGCCGGTGATCGGGATACTTTTCTTCCAACCGAGCGAGCGCAGCCGCCGCGTTTTCCCGCTTGTGAAATTCCAAGGCCGACTCCACTTCGTAAGAGAGGTCGTATATCTCGGCTTCCAGCAATTCCCTATTGAGACCGGCGAGAAGATCTTCGGAACCGGCCGGCACGAGAGCCATTACACGCGGTCCGCTGGCCTTTTGATCTTCAAGCAGTTCGTCGGCAAGGAACTCGCCGGTCCTCGCGTAGTAGGGATCACGGATGAGATATGAGCGGCGTCGCTCGTCGTAACCGATGATCGCCTGAAGGTGGCCACCTCCGGGGTAGACGGTCGCCAGGGTGAGCGGCACGCCGCGGTCAAGGAGTGCCCTTGAATCATCCCAGTTCAGCGTGAACTCCTTCGTAAGCCAGTCGTTCGACTCGGCCCAGATGCGCTCCTTGTAGCTGGGCGTCCCGTCGTAACACATCTGCTCGACAAGATCTAGATGCTCGGCTTTCTTCTTCCAGTAACGGGCGATGTTCGAGATCGTAGCAGGAGCGCAGGTTACATGATGCTGCCGCAAGAATCGCACATCCAGCACAACCCGCTTCGCCCCTTCCGGAGCACTCTTCAGATTCTCAAGGATCTTGGCGTGAAAAGGATTCGAAGCCTTTCCGGCATACTCTTCCGCGCGGTTCAGATCGCCGACCAAATAAGCCGAATCCGATAACCCCCCGTAAAACCACTCGCCGGTCTTTGGCTCCAGCAGCGGCAAGAGTTCAAAACACCTCTGCAACGTCGAGTATGCTTCTGCATGCAAACCCATCTCGGTCTGAATGTCGGCAAGGTGCTTTACCAGCCAGGCGTTCTCGACCTTTTCGATCGAGGTTGAAAGCAGCTCAAGGGCCTCTTCGTTCGCCTCGTGAAGTGTCAGGTAGTGGGCCAGGGCCGATACTGTTGCTCGTCGATGCGGCGCCGCTTCGAATCCTTTTCGAGCGGATGAGAGCGCCTCGTCATACTGATCCTGCTGCTCAAAGGAAAACGCCCGTGAAACCCAAACCCACGATTCCCCGGGGCAGACTGCGATGGCCTTCTCATGCCAGCTATCTGCAACCGCGAAATCCCGTAGTGATGAATAAAGCTGACCGTAAAGAGAAAACCACCAGCTCATCATCTTGTCGCTAGACTCGAAATCCGGGAACTTCCGCATGAACAGCAGCGCCGGCAACGGCCCTCGTTTCTGCAGAAGCTCGATCGCGTAGTAAAAGATGGCCCGCGGGTTAGTTTTATCCCGATGCCACGCGCGCGAGGTGAGTCGCGCCGACTGCTCGGGGGCCCCGAGGGAATAGGTCAGGTGCGACGCGAGCAAAAGCGCATCGGTGCCTTCCCAGTCCGAGAAAGGTCCAAAGGCTTTCGCCAGCTCATAGGCCCGTAGGTTAAGGTTCTCTTCCTGCAGTCGGTCGATCTGTTGCAGGTCGTCGTTGGGAATCAGCATAAGCGAACTGCCATTCTGGTGTGTTGTGCCGTTTTCGGCAATGGTTATTTGATGATAAATACTCGAGTCCCGACCGGGACGGTGTTGTAAAGCTCCTCGATGTCTTCGTTGCTCATTGCGATGCAGCCGCGGGTCCAGTCACCATCGGTGCCGCCGCCGTGGATATAGATCTCGCCACCGAGCGCGGTCTTTTGTAGAGGCATTTGCTGGTTATCAATTGCGAAAACGATCGCGTCGCGTTCCTCCTGGCTGATCATCCCGGCAGCGAGTCCGTGTTCAGCATCCTGCGCCGCCGGATAACTGATGCCGAGGCTGAGGTGAAATCTACTCTGCGGATTCTTGACGAAGATATAGAACTCTCCCTGAGGCGTTTTACCGTCGCCCTCTCTTTCCTTATCGCCTTCCGGTGCGAAGCCAAGAACGACGGCGTACGACTTAACCCGTGTATTTGAATCAAAGAGCTCCAGGGTGCGGTCGCGCTTTCTTATAACGATCGAATAACGGTGCATTATCCCTCGACCTTGCATCCGCACAGAGCGCCGGCCATATCCAACATTCGACGATGCTCGGTTGAACGGCCGAGCTTCTTCCAAAAAACGGCGAGATTTTTGTATCGATCGGCGAGCGGGTAGTTCATTGCCCACGAGATCTTCGCCGTGCATTCGGGACACGTGTCGTGGGGGCGGCGATCTGTTTCGCCGAGGT
>DASUSJ010000134.1:0-11289 GCA_036375155.1 Pyrinomonadaceae bacterium | reverse complement strand
CTTCGAGAATGATCGGCCCGTTCCGAGTCTCCACGACATCCAGCACCACCGTCTCGGTATCCGGCTTGAGCGGAGTGATCCGAACCTTGATCTCCTCGCGGCGAATGACGGGCATTGCGGTCCCGGTTGGGGTTTTATACTTACCGTCGGCCTCAAACGTTTCGATGTAGAGATCCTGAACATCCGGGCCGACGTTGGTTGCGCCCCAGGCAATATGCTCGTTATGACCGAGCACGATGCCGGGAACGCCGGGGAACGTCACGCCCGACACACGCATCGACCGCGTGGTGAGATGAGTGAGATACCAGATACCGGGGGCGCTTGGCTGTAGGTGTGGATCATTCGCAAGCAACGGTCTGCCATCTGCAGTTCGCTTACCCGAAATAACCCAGTTGTTGCTTGCAGCGAGATCTTCGGCGTAGAGACCGATTCGTGCAAGAGACGTCTCGCGTGTACGCTCAAGGTCTTCGGAAATTGCCAATAGACGCTCGAGGCTCCTGGATTCAAACGATCCCGCATTCCCCGTTCCGCGTTCCTTGCTCTGCTGGTCCTTTCCGAACAACACGACGTCGTACGGCGTGACCTGGTTTGTGAGATCAGCGATCTTGTCTTTTGGAAGGGTCTGTTGAGATGCGCGTATAAGGTCGTGTCGCCAGGTCGAGCTGAGGGCGTCAGCCAGGATCTTTCCTATCACGATCGAATCGGTTGCCCGCCATTCGCGTGGCCTGTACTGGAGGATCCGAAACTCGATCGGCAGTGTCCTTTCATCGAGCGTGGCAATGTATGCATTAACGCCCCGAGTGTAGCTCTCGACAGCCGCCCGCAACTCCGGTGTAAGATGCGCCAGACTTTCTTCGACGATCTTTGAAAATCCAAAGCGTCGCCATCTCTTGTCCTCCTCGAGAGCCGCCTTGCCGAATAACTCTGCAGTTTCACCTCGAGCGACGCGTCGCAGCAAGTCCATCTGCCACAGGCGATCGCTCGCGGTCACATAACCCTGAACGAAATAAAGGTCGGCGTCGTTTGTTGCTTCTATGTAAGGTATAAAGCGGGCGTCCCGGCGGACGGAAACACTGTCTTTAATACCGCTAACTGCCACGGCAACCGCCTGTGAGTGCGACGCGGCGGCCGCGCTGAGAAGCATTGTGAGTGCGAGTAATATTTTTTTAATTGCCATCGATGCCGGCCGGGCATTATGCTGATCTAGGTGTGTTTACAACCACGATCTGCCGACCCTCCCTTCGAACGCAGTTTAACCGAACGAGTAACTTTTTTCGATATTAGGAGACCCTATGACAAGAAAGATTGTTCTGGCGACGATCCTGTGTGGGATCGCATTTATTTCCCTGCCTATGCGCTCTTACGCCGACAGCACGGTCGGTGAGCCGAGCGTATCGGCGACGACCCCACTTCAAAGGCGCTGGGGAAAGAATAAGAGAGGACGTAGGCAAGGTCCGAAACGCTACTACGGCTATAAGAACTACGGGCAATATCGCCGCACGCAAGTCGGCAATCGCAGATACCGACTCGTCAGGCGGCCTTACTACCGTAACGGGATCCGGCTGACGCGTTGGGTCCGGCTGTACTATTGATCCTCAACAAATTGCGAGAGGCGTTTCCGCTTTATCGCGGAGCGCCTTTCTTGCGAACGGCGCTGGCTGTGGGTTAATCTTTGGGCGTTTTACGAATTAAAGGATCTGGAGGGTTCAGATGAAAGGTTTAACCGTTATCTTGATATTTACTTTCTCGATGTTTGCTGCGATCTCATGCGGCGGTGAGGCGGCGCGGAATACCACGGTCGTTAATGCAAACAACGCAAATTCGACCAGTGCATCGACATCCGCTACAACACCGCTCCCGGCAGCGACCATCGATGAGCTAGCATCAGGTCGCAGGGTATACGAGACAAACTGCCGGAACTGCCACAAGGAAACCGGCAAGGGCGGACCGGTGGAGATCGAGGGCCGCAAGATCGATCCGGACGATCTCACCAGCGAGAAGATCAAAGGCTTTTCAGACGAAAAGATCCTTGGCTATATCATGAACGGGGTCGAGGACGAGGGGATGCCCGCCTTCAAGGGACGACTCTCCGAAGCAGAGATGCGGGACGTCGTAAAGTTTATCCGCGTCGAGCTACAAGGAATGCCCGCCAAAGACACGTCGCCGAAACGCTAAAGTTTGCAAATCATTCCGCGGCGAACTAGAATTTTTCCAGCGTGCACCCTTAGCTCAGTTGAATAGAGCGTCTGACTTCGGATCAGAAGGTCGCAGGTTTGAGTCCTGCAGGGTGTACCAACATTTACCTGCAAGAGGCGCTTTCGGACCGAAGGTTCTGCCCCGGATCTGCAACTGCCCGACCCCAACCTTACGTTTATCGCACCAGACCTGAATGTCGTTAGTTGATAGAAATATCGGCTCTGGCATCGCTAGGGCGCGAAAACTTTTTGATGCTCGATGCTTTGAGAAACGGAACACGGCATTATTTGCTTCAGCCGAGGGCGGGCGAAGCGCTGAAGATTCAACCCGGCGGTTCCCGAACCAAGCATTCCGCTACCAGCCAGCCCTCCTCTTACCAGATCGACCGGATTGCAACTTTCTTTCCTGCTGATGACATTATCAAAGCCGCTGTGCGACAGGGCGACTGGAGTTCATCACCCGCACCAGACACCGCTAAAGATATATTCGTCTGGAACGAGTTCTGTATTCGGAATTTCATTCGCTAGAACAAGAGCAAGAGTGGGCAGGTCGGTAAGGATTTACACCACAAATATAGGCTTGCTGTGTTTGGTTGCTATAAATGGAGGGTTAGTCTGTTACGGCAACCAACGCGGCGAGGAGGGCGGAATGGTTGTATCTTGATTGCATTCCGCCCTTCCTGTGTTTCAGATATCCTCGGCGAAGTCGGACACATCGGGCCGATCCACTGAACTAAACTGAATCTTCTTCGCGAAACCCCGGAATGTAACACTAATTAATAAAGGCGCGTGGAATTCCACTCCCCGCGCCTTAGGAATTACTATCTCGCCAAGCGTAACAAGCTACCCGTATGTCTCTCTTCGGCTCAGCCGACGTGCCGAAACAAACTAGAGGCGTATTAAACCGAAAGGGTATGGCAACTCCTTTGTCGAAGTCCTATACTAACAATGGCGGGTGCGTTCGAGGATCAAGGAGTTGGGGCTCAATAATGGGAAAGTTAGTTCTGGGAATATTCGCTGTATCTCTTCTCCAGATAGCATTTTTTATGTACACGGCGACGAGCGAGCCGTCGTTCTCGGACGTGAGTGTGGTAAGAAACGCCCGAGAGAAAGACCCGCAACTGAGAGCAGCGAACGATTTGCCCGAAGTCGTGGTGCCTCCGCCTCCAGTGGACGTCCCAGCTACCCGCCTTTCAGAACGCAAACCCTCCGCGTCTTTACGTGAGTCGCGTGAAACCCTTCGATCATCCTCTACTCAGCGTGCTGCTGTTAGGACTGTTTCTAGTCTCCGGGTTCAACATAGGAGCGTGAGGCCGAAAACAATTAAGCCTTCCGTGGTTTACCTCGGTTCGAGAAAATCTTCCGCGGAAGCCAGCGTCCGCCCGATGCGGGCCGCTCCGACTATCCCAAAAGGGTATTCCATGGTCCTGGTTGATTACGTGCCTCCTGCTTCTAAAAATAGAACGAAAGATATATCTGAGCCCAAGAAACGTTCATACCTTGCCAGAACCGTCCCGGCGTTGGTCAAAAAGCCGTGGAAATGGATGAAGGCGCTGGCGTCGAAACTGAATTAGAAATCTCAGACAAGTATTTTGGATGACGTTTCCTTGCCCCTCGGCTGATTCCACCTTGCGTCGAATTGGTACGCACGCGGTGACGTGCGTGACAATCGAAACATACCGTCCTGTAACTCAAAAACTATCTTCGAAACTTAACTGCTCCGCTCTGTGCGGTTACGCTTCTGCGCTCCGCCGTTCGTCAATGCGCGTTTTCCAACGGAACGTTGATTGCTCAAACGAACAGTCACACGAACAAGGTACGCTCCCCATACGGACGACCGTCGTTCGAGGAGAGAGTATCTTCATCCAGAAAGGAGGTATTTATGCCGAGTAAAACCACGAAAGCGAGGGAGCGCGGTGTTCCCGTAGCTAAGCCGGCGGTCATACCGGTTATCCAGGAGCGGGCAGTCGTGAAGAAGCGTGTCGTCGAAACTGGTCGGGTAAGAATTCGAAAGCACGTGCGCGAGTACGAGGAGCATGTTGACATCCCGCACATACATGAGGAAATACATATAGATCGCGTTCCGGTCGACCGAGTCGTCGAATCTGCTCCAGATGTTCGGACCGAGGGTGACGTCACGATAATACCCGTCGTTGAAGAGCGGTACGTACTGGAGAAGCGCCTGGTGGTCGTCGAGGAGCTGCATGTCCGCCGCGAGCGGAAGGAAACTCACAGGCCGGAGGTAATAAGGGTAATGAAGGAAGAGGTTGAAGTGGACCGGCTTCCGGCGGGCGGTGACATACCGGCCGGCGAGAGCGGGCGTAAGGCAAGGGCCGCAAAAACGCGGTAGCAATTATACATAGAAGAACTAACAAGGGAGGTTAGCGCAATCATGACACACACAGTAGTAGGGTTATTTGACAGCCGGGCGGACGCCCAGGCAGCTATGAACGAATTGATCTCAGCGGGGTTCGTTAAGGAAAACATCGACATCTCGAACAGGCGTTTCGCCGATACGGAAAACGAGGTTTATAATGCGGACGACGATACAGCTGAAGGTCAGGGTCTCGGAGACCGGATCTCTAATTTCTTTAGCTCGCTTTTCGGCGATGACGAAACAAGCGCCCGCAACTACACAACTGCAGCGAGCGAGGCGGATGCTATTCTCACGGTCCAGGTGGATTCCGAGGAGCGTGCCGAGACCGCTCGTGAGATCTTCGACCGTCACGACGCGATGGACGTTGACGAGCGGGGAGCGACCGGCTACGGTACGGCGGCCGGTGCCACCGGCAGAACGACCGGCAGGAATGTGGACACCGATGTAACTGGGACCGACAGCACCACCATTCCCGTCGTTAAAGAAAATCTCAAAGTCGGCAAACGTGAGGTCGAACGCGGCGGTGCAAGGATTCGAAGCCGCATCATCGATCGGCCCGTGGAAGAAAACGTCCGACTCCGTGAAGAACATGTGGTGGTGAATCGTCGCCCGGTCGACCGTGAGATAACCGATGCTGACATGAAAAACTTCAGACCCGGTGAGATGAACCTGACGGAGCGAGCCGAGGTTCCTATTGTTGGAAAGGAAGCACGGGTTGTCGAGGAAGTGGAGGTTGGCAAGAACGTTACCGAGCGGGAGGAGACGATCCGTGACACGGTTCGCTCGACCGACGTCGATGTCGAGGAATTCGACACGGACAAGACGTCGACAACGAAGGCAAAGCGAGCACGGCCGTAAATCCTTGGCGTGTTTTAGACATGAATGGCACGAACTAACGGTTCGTGCCATTTTCTATTCCTAACGATCTCCACTATTCGATTGAGTTTCACGCCGCATCAGCCTGGTGCTTGATGAATTCCGCTTCTGCCATATAAACGGTCAGCTCGCACATGTCCTTCACGTAATCGCCGATCCGCTCAATGTGCTTTGCGACGAACAGGAGTTGGAGAATGCGGGTCGAGGTCGTCGGCTCGGTTCGCATGTAGTTCATCAGCTCTCGGACGATCTTCTGGTAAATGGAGTCGACCTCCTTATCGAAAGCAATGACCCTACGGGCTAGGCCTGAATCTTCCTTCGTAAATGCTTCGATCGCCTGATCGATCATCTCGGACACTCGAGCTCCCATTCTCGGCAGATCGACATACTCGGTCAGCTGCGGTTCATTGTTCAGCTCGATAGCAGCATTTGCAATATTCCCGGCGTGATCGGCCATGCGTTCAAGCACGGGTGTGATCTTTGCGACCGCGATAACAAACCGCAGGTCGCGGGCGGCCGGCTGAAGGAGGGCAAAGATCTCGATGACGTCACGATCGATCTCCAGCTCGAGACGGTCGATTTCATCGTCGTGTGCAAGCACCTCGGCGGCAACCGAACTGTCGCGTTCGATCACCGCCTGCATCGAACGATCGACCGCATCCCGCACCTCACCTCCCATGCGAACGATGAGCTGCCGTAAGTTATCAAGTCTTCTCCCTATGAGTCTGTGCTCTTCCATTTGCTTAGTTTCCCACATTAGCCGAAGCGGCCCGTAATGTAGTCTTCCGTGACCGTCTCGTCCGGATTGGTAAACATCTTTCTCGTCGGGTTCGTCTCGATCAGCTTACCCAACAGGAAGAACGACGTTCGATCTGACACACGTGCGGCCTGCTGCATGTTGTGCGTGACGATCACGATCGTATAGTACTCCTTCAACCCGACGATCAGTTCTTCGATTTTCTGTGTCGCGATCGGATCCAGCGCCGACGCCGGTTCATCCATCAAGATCACTTCGGGTTCGACCGCAAGGGCGCGTGCAATACATAGCCGCTGCTGCTGCCCGCCGGAAAGCCCGAAAGCAGATGTTTTCAAGCGATCCTTGACCTCGTCCCACAGGGCCGCATCGGTTAGCGCTTTTTCTACGCGATCTGCGAGGTCGGCCTTGTTCGCGGCCATCCGATTAATGCGGACGCCATACGCGACGTTATCAAAGATCGATTTTGGAAACGGGTTCGATTTCTGAAAGACCATTCCGACTTTTCGTCGCAGACTAACGACATCGGTTCCGGACGCATAAATGTCCTCTCCATCGATGATCACCGAGCCCTCGGCACGCGATCCGGGTATGGTGTCGTTCATCCGATTGAGCGTCCGCAGGAAGGTAGACTTGCCGCAGCCCGACGGCCCGATCAGCGCCATCACTTCCCTTCTCGTAATATCCAGTGATATACGGTGGAGCGCCTGTACCTTCCCGTAAAAGAAATTGAGGTCGCGAACCTCTATGGCGTTCTCGATCGTACCCTGGTCCCTCTCTGTGTTGTGTTGCAGCACGGCGCCCGGCTTGTCGCGTGCGGGAGCTTGTCCACTAGTTGCAATCATAAGTTCTAGTAAAAGACTAAAATCTCTTCCTTGTCAGAAAACGGACGATAATGTTGATCACCAGGATCAGCAGCATGAGGATCAACGTTGCCGCCCACGCCATCTGCCATTCCACCTCGAAGGGCCCCGTCGCGTAATTAAATATCTGCACGGTCAGCGACGCCATCGGTTGGTCCATGTAGAAGTTGTAAAATCGGCTGTTCAGAGCCGTGAACAGAAGCGGGGCGGTCTCGCCAGACACTCGCGCGATGGCGAGCATCGCTCCCGTGGCGATCCCTGTTTTCGCGGCGGGCAGCACGATGTCCCACGACACCCGCCACTGCGGAGCGCCTAAGGCCAGAGCTCCCTCGCGCATTGAATTCGGCACGAGTCGAATCATTTCCTCAGTTGTCCGCGCGACGATCGGCAGCATTATTATCGCCAGCGCGATACTTCCCGCCATTCCCGACTGTCTGCCCATCGGCAGGACAAAAACAGTAAAAACGAAGATGCCTACGATTATCGAAGGAACACCGGTCATTGTATCGGCAACGAAGCGCACGATACGTCCGAACCAACCGTTGCCGAATTCGGCCAGATAGACACCGGCGGCGATTCCCAATGGGAGCCCTATCAGACTCGCAACGGACGTCATCAGGAACGACCCAAGGATCGCGTTGCCGATACCTCCGCCCTCGCCTACCGGCTTTGGTGTGTCGATAAGAAACTGAAGACTCAGCGACGATACTCCGCGGACCGCGATGTAGCCGAGAATGATAACGAGCAAGGCTATCGTCGCAATGGCGCAGGCCGCCGTCACACCGGTCATGATGCCACTGAGCATTCGGCGTCGACGCCTCGATGCGGAGGTCGAAACGGTAAAGTTTCTTAATGTGCCGCTATCCTGCAACCGCGCCTCCTCGACCCGCGATGCCGGTCACCATGAGCTTTGCGACGCCGTTGACAACGAAAGTAACCAAGAACAAGAGCAGACCGATCTCGATCAGAGCGCTGAAGTAAAGAGGATCACGGGCCTCGGCGAAATTAGCGGCCAGTACGGACGCGATCGTATAACCCGGTTCGAATAACTTCGTCGTAATTTGCGGGACGTTGCCAATAACCATCGTCACGGCCATTGTCTCGCCAAGCGCCCTACCGAGCCCGAGGACAACAGCACCGGCGATGCCCGAGGCAGCATTCATAAGCACAACCTGCGTCGTTTCCCATTTGGTCGAACCGAGAGCGAGAGCTGCTTCGCGCTGTGTGGTGGGCACAGCCTCCAGAACATCGCGAACGACGGCGGTAATGATCGGGGTAATCATGATCGCCAGGATGATCCCACCGGTGAGCATACCGATACCTGTTAGACGACCCTGAAAAAGGGAGATGAATCCGAGATACTCCTGCAGCCAGACACCCAGATGTTCGCGGATGAACGGTGCGAGAACAAATATGCCCCAGAGTCCATAAACAACGGACGGAATAGCGGCCAGAAGTTCCACGAGAAACGCGATGGGTCGAGCGACACGTGGGCCGGCCTGTTCGGTAAGAAATATAGCGATGCCAAGCGAGACCGGCACCGAGATCACCAACGCGATCACCGAGGAAACGATCGTGCCATAAATGAACGGCAACGCGCCGAATGCGCCATCTGACGGGTTCCATTCGCTCGAGATAATAAAGTCGAGCCCGAACGCCCGGATCGTAGGTAGAGAGTTACTCGCCATCATCGCGATCATCGAGATGACGACAATGATGATCAGGGCCGCCGCAATAAACAGGATCGATCGAAAGATGCGATCGCCGGTTGTGTTGGTCTGTTTCACTTCCCCTCGCCTCGCATGGCGCTGCTACGGTCGCAGCGGCGTACCCCCGCTGGACATCAATTTCAATCTGCTTTCGACCCTGGCGACGATCTCGGGCGGAAGCGGTGCATAGTGGAGGTCTTTCGCGAACTTCTGACCGTCGTGCGTCGCCCACCACAGAAAATCGGCGAGGACCTTTCCCTTCGAGCCGTCCTTCTGATCCTTGTACGCCAGCACGTACGTGTAGCTTGAGATCGGGTAGGCGTTGGCACCGCCCGCATTCGTGATGTCGGCACGGAGATCTTCCTGTGTAGTCGCCAATGCTTCAGCTGCGGCTGCCGTCACCGATTCGATAGACGCCTCGACAAAATTTCCCGCGGCATTTTTTAAAGCAACGACGGGCAGATCGTTCGCCTTGGCGAAGGTAAGCTCGACATAACCGATGGTGTTCGGCGTTTGTCGCACCTGGCCCATCACACCGTCGTTCCGCTGAGCTCCGATACCAACTCCCTGGGGCAGCGTCATGTTTTGTCCCTTTACCGTCCAGTCAGGGCTAACTTTCGCCAGATAGTCATTGAAAACGCTCGTCGTTCCACTGCCGTCCGACCGGTAGACTACCGTGATGTCGGTCGCCGGGAGATTCACGCCCGGGTTATCGGCCGCTATCTTGGGATCGTTCCATTTCTTGATCCGGCCGAGGAATATATCGACAACGGTTTGAGGCGAGAGGCGAAGAGGTGCGGTCAGACCTTCAAGGTTATACGTCAACACGACCGCACCAAGGACGGTAGGGATGTGCAGAACTTCGCCGCCCTGGGCTGCTTTCATTTCTTCATCGGTCATTGGCGCGTCCGATGCACCGAAGTCCGCCGTTTGCTGCTGCAATGCCTTGATCCCAGCACTGGAGCCGGTGGATTGGTAATCGACACGTGCGTTGGGATAGATCTTGCCGTATTCACTCACCCACTTTTCGTAAATCGGTTTTGGGAAGCTGGCTCCCGACCCCTGTAAACGAACCGCGCCTCCCGGTGCCGTTCCCGAATTACCGGAGCCCATGGGCTCGCGACTACATCCGGCTAACATGAACAATGTGACGACTGAAATAAATGCGTATAGAAAAAAAGGGTTGCTGGCTCTCATTGATCTCCTTCGTTCTTAAATAAACTCGATTACGAACACACGTGATCTATACCCCTACTATTAGCCGAGGGATTTTCATCGTCAAAAAACTGTTACGTGTTGTTAACTTTCCCGTAACATCGGATGAGAAATGACCCACGCCGGCGATAAGAGAATAGAGGTTGTTTGGAATCGTGGCTCGTACGACAGGCTTTCCAGGCTGACGCACCGGTGAGATCCCATTTAGGTCGAAGAGGACAGACTACAAAGTCTGTCCTACGGCGCTCGTGCCCCAGGCTTTCCAGCCTCGCTCCGGTCACGCGCCAGTTTGTTAACACGGGGACAGACTAGAAAGCCTGTCCTACGGCGTTCGTACGACAGGCTTTCCAGCCTGTCGCTCCGGTGAGATCCCATCTAGGTCGAAGAGGACAACCAGAAAGCCTGTCCCACGTCGCCCGTAGGACAGGCTTTCCAGCCTGTCGTACAGGCACGCTTCCTTTAGAACCGCAACTTCGCGCGGAACTGTCCGACTCGCGGACCGCCAACGGTGTTCGTGATGACACCGAAGTCGACCGAATCCTGAAGATCATTGTTCGGATTTGCGAAGTTCACGGTGTCGAACACATTGAAGATGTCGAAGCCGAGTTCAAAGCTGATCCGTTCCGTGAGCCTCGTGGTCTTCGCAACGCTTAGATCGAACCTTTTCTGCATCGGTCCGCGGAAAGTGTTTCGCCCGAGATTGCCGAACCGGCCTCGTGCCGAACTGAAACATGAACGGTCAAACGCAAAGACGTTGGACGTGCTGTATCCCGAAATCACCTCATCAGCCGAGCAAATGATGTTCGGCCGACCGAAGCCGAGGCGATAGAGACCGCCGGCACCCCGCGTCGTGTTGGCATACTGTGCCGCGGACCCTATCTCCGGTTCAGACGCGAAGATGGTGAACGGAGTTCCGGACTGTGCCTGGAAGAAACCGGACACAGACCATCCGGTTACAAGAGGATTGTTCCAACCGAAGTTCGGGATCTCGTAAACGAAGTTAGTGCTGAAGCGGTGTGTTCGATCGAAATCCGAGAGCCCACGATTATTTTCCAAATTGCTCGCATCGGCCTGTGCGATGAATCCGGTGTTGGGAACGTCGGGCTTGCCACTGCCTGCTGTGCTGCCTGGGTCCGAAGACATGACGTCGATCGATTTCGAGAAGGTGTAGGCAACATTGAACTCGAGGCCCTGTGATAGCCGTTTCGTCAAGCCGAACTGCCCGCCGTGGTAGTTGGAGTAACCTTTCGACTGCAATAGCAGTGCTTCGGGAACGTTAAAACCAAGAATCGGCACTCGT
>DASUSJ010000133.1:0-14727 GCA_036375155.1 Pyrinomonadaceae bacterium | reverse complement strand
TCCGCGCGCGCAGCACAATGGGAACCCACGAAACCGGAATCTATGTTCGGGAATTTCCGAAGGGCGACGTCCGCCCCCTTGCTGATACCTTCTCTTTTGTTCCTGAGCCGAACAACCTTAATACGAAATTCAGAGAGTTCTCATCATTTCCGCGGATGGCGATCAACGCGTCACATGCGGTCTTCCGCGGACAGCATTCACCGGTATATACCTATATGTTGCCCGATGGCACAGAGACGAGAGCCGGCACGACAGGACTATATGCCACCCTTGGTAATGATCTTCTTCGGACCGGGGCCGCAAAACTCGGTGCCGTGCCGGGATTCGAGTTCTATTCGGTCCCGGACCGACCTGCCGGTACGCTGCTGCCATTCGACGTCTTCCCCGGCGGCTCCGCGATCAATGATGACGGCTGGATCGTTTTTAAGGGAAATTGGACAGAGGACAAGATCGGAAAGACCGGTATCTTTGCCCGGCGGTTGATCGATAGTCCGTATGGCGGCTTTGAACAAACGGCGATGCTGGCGAGTTCGGGTATGGATATACCAAACCTCCCGCCAAGCTTTGCACCGATCACTTTCGATTCGACCTCTCCACCGTCGGTCGCGGGTGACTACGCGGTCTTCCTCGGTCTCGACAACGAATTGGACCCGCACTACGGAGGCATTTATCGAGTACTGATCAAAGGCGGCCAACTCGAGCCGCTTGTCGAGATCGGAAAGGTGCTACCCAACAACAAAACGTCTGAACTGATCCGCATCGGCGAGGGCCTTTCTTACGACGGACGCTATCTGGCGTTCTGGGCAGCGTGGGGAACGGAATTCAAAACGATACGGCTAAATTGTCCGGTCGACGGAAACAAGGACATTCGCGATTACTGCAACGGCGTCGACCCGAATAGCATTTATGATCCCAAAACTCGGCAATGGTACCAACTTCACGAGGTGCCGGTTGAACAAGGTGTCGTTGTAATGGATACCCAGACCGGAATAGAGTGGATCGTCTCCTCGACCGACGGCGACTTCAACGACTTCGTCTACTGGACGTACTCGGGACATGTGCCCGGTGACGACAGTGATGAAACGGCCGAGCCACCAAGATGGCGCGGAGCATCATTTATGGCAGTCTCCGATGGCCTTGTCGTGTTCAAAGCCAGAACAGCAACGCTCAATAAGAAAATGGAATATGTCGGGATCGTCGATGGCCTGTATGCGGTCGATGCTCCGTCTCAAAGCATGCGATCAACCTTGATCGAAACTGGAATGGACGGCTCTCTTGTTGACCCGAGTCTCGCACCGGGTACGATGCCGGTGACCGGTGTCGGAATCGAACGAGATGGATTTCGTGGTAAATACCTCGCGGTCGCCGTCGCCATGGCGAACGAAGAAGCAGGATGGGGTGGAATCTATTCGACCGAACTCCAAAGAGATCCGACTTTAAGCACGGACGTGTCGCCGCGCAACCGAAAGCGGTGACGGAGGATCGTCCGTAGACCTTCACGTCAGTCAAGGTCGTCGCGTGGAATAGGAAGAGGCTGTCGTGAGATACAGCCTCTTTTAATTTGCATCCCCGCCCACGGCGAGGGTCCAGCCTTTGCCATCTGCGTATACCTTCTGCCATCTGCCGCATGCGTTCCGAATTCTGTCTTCTGACTTCTCTCTGTATAATCGTTCCTTTACTACGCACAAGAACCCGGTCGCTACCGCTCCCGGTTCTGACAAGAAGGAGCGATTCTTTTGCATCACGAACTTATCCTAATCCTCGATTTCGGCTCGCAATACACGCAGCTGATCGCACGGCGTGTACGCGAGCAGGGCGTTTACTGCGAGATCCATCCGTTCAATATTCCAGTCGACGAGATCGTCGCGAAGCGACCGAAGGGCGTGATACTTTCGGGCGGGCCGTCGAGCGTTACCGACGAAGGCGCGCCGCGTCTTACGCGTGAATTCTACGATCGGGTCGAGGCGCCGGTGCTTGGAATTTGTTACGGAATGCAGCTTGTCGCGATCGATCTGGGCGGACGGTCGGAACCCGCAGCGCGGCGCGAATACGGCCATGCGAAGCTCAAGATCATGAGTGGCACCACGAAGCTCTTCAATGAGCTCCCGTTCGAGCTCGATGTATGGATGAGCCACGGCGATCACGTCACCGCACTTCCCGCAGGGTTTCACAAAACAGCGACTACGGGTGACGTGATCACGGCTTTCGAGAATCCCGACCGAGAGATCTATTGCGTACAGTTCCATCCGGAAGTTTCGCACACGCCGCTTGGTAAGGAGGTCCTCCGAAACTTTCTTTTCAACATCTGCGGCTGCCGCGCGGACTGGACGCCAGCGAGCTTTATTCGTGAAGAGGTCGAGAAGATCCGCTCAACTGTCGGCGAAACAGATAACGTGGTCTGCGGCCTGTCGGGAGGTGTCGATTCGACTGTCGCGGCGACACTTGTCCATGAAGCTATTGGATCGCGGCAGACCTGTATCTTTGTGAACAACGGTTTGCTTCGAGCGAATGAGTTTGAAGACACGCTTCGTGTTTACAAAGAGAATCTGCACCTGAATGTAAAGGGTGTCGACGCATCGAAAGATTTCTACGCGGCCTTGGAGGGAGTTGCCGATCCCGAACTAAAGCGAAAGGCGATCGGCGGTAAGTTCATTGACATTTTCGATGCAGAAGCCCACATGATCGGCGACGTGAGGTGGCTCGTTCAGGGGACGCTGTACCCGGATGTTATCGAGTCCGTTTCGATCCGAGGAGCGTCGGTCACCATCAAGACACATCACAACGTCGGCGGCCTGCCGGAGAAAATGAAACTCAAGCTCATAGAGCCGCTGCGCGAATTGTTCAAGGACGAGGTCCGCGCTATCGGCCACGATCTCGGCGTTCCCGAGATGATCCTCGAACGCCATCCGTTTCCAGGTCCGGGGCTCGGCGTTCGCATTCTGGGCGACATCACGCCGGAGAAAGTCGAACTGCTGCAGAAAGCCGATAAGATCTTTATCGACGAGCTTCACACTTCCGGGCTCTACAAAGACGTCTGGCAGGCGTTCGCAGTCCTGCTGCCGGTCCAGTCGGTCGGCGTCATGGGCGATTTTCGAACATATGAGAAAACGGTCGCATTGCGAGCAGTAACCTCAACCGATGGAATGACCGCCGATTGGGCCCGGCTGCCGCACGACTTCCTCGCCCGAGTGTCTTCACGCATCACTAGCGAGGTCCGCGGAATTAACCGCGTGGTGTACGACATCTCATCAAAACCGCCAAGCACCATCGAGTGGGAATGACGGCCTACAAAAATTTTGCGCTTCCGCTTTCCGCTATGCGAAAATAGTTTCACCCCTAGCCGAGCCCCTGGAGGATCCTCCCGCGATCCCCATTTTTTTGTGTATGGACAACAAAACTGCATCCGAGCGCCTGTCGACCGGGATCAAGGGCCTCGATTACATTTTGAAGGGCGGTCTCCCCAAGAACAGGCTTCACCTGATCGAGGGCAGTCCGGGAACCGGCAAGACGACATTAGGTTTGCAGTTTCTTCTCGAAGGCCAACGCCTTGGCGAGCAGGGACTCTACGTCACTCTATCTGAAAGCCGTCAGGAACTGATCGCGGTCGCAGCGTCGCATGGCTGGTCGCTGGACGACATCGTGATCCAGGACCTAACGGAGTCCCCTGACAGCCTGACGGATAACTCGCGCTACACGGTCTTCCACCCGTCGGAGGTCGAGCTGGATGAGACGACACGGCTGGTACTCGATGAGGTGGAGCGTGTCAAACCAGTTCGCGTTGTATTCGACTCGCTATCCGAGATGCGCATGATGGCCAGCGAGCCGCTGCGGTTTCGTCGTCAAATACTCGCGCTCAAACAGTATTTTCTGACACGCAACTGTACCGTGCTGCTTCTGGACGATAGAACGTCCAAGGCTCCGGATCGCCAATTGGAGAGCGTCGCGCACGGCGTACTCAATCTCGAGTACGTTCCTGTAGAGTATGGCCGTCAAAGACATGCGGTCCGCGTCGTGAAAATGCGCGGCGTGAACTTTCAATCGGGCTTTCACGATTTCAACATCGAGACCGGTGGGATCACCGTCTTCCCCCGGTTGTCGCCGGAACAGAAAGTTGACTCCAGATCCAGTGGCACACTTGGCAGCGGACAAAACAATCTCGACGAACTTATCGGGGGCCTCCATTACGGCACGAGCACTATTTTGATCGGTCCGGCAGGTGTCGGCAAATCGACACTTGCCATGATGTATGCATGCTCGGCAATCGAGCGGGGCGAGCGCGCGGCGGTCTATCTTTTTGACGAAAGTCCGGAGACACTCTTTGCGAGGACATCGGCTCTGGGTATGGACATAAAACGATATGTCGACGAGGGCCGTATGGCACTCCGGCAGATCCAGCTGGCCGAGCTCACCCCGGGAGAGCTGTCGTACATGGTAAGCCGCGAGGTCGAGGAATCGGGTGCTCGTATCGTCATTATAGACAGTGTGAACGGTTACCTGATGGCTACGCCGCAGGAGCGATACCTCACGATGCAGTTCCATGAACTGCTCGCATACCTGAACCGGAACGGCGTGATAAGCATTTTGGTAGTCGGACAATACGGGCTCATCGGCACTATGCAGACGCCGATCGACATGAGCTATCTTGCTGACAGTGTCGTGCTGCTGCGATATTTTGAGGCCGAAGGTTCTGTCCGGCAGGCGATCTCGATCCTGAAAAAGCGGACCGGCGCACACGAGCGAACGATCCGGGAATTCCGTATGGGCCCAGGAGGGCTGGAACTGGGAGAGGCCTTGACCGATTTTCAGGGGGTTTTGACAGGCGTGCCGATCTACAAAGGGCCTATCGGCGGGCTGATGACAAGCGGTGACAACGGGAAGTAACGAAGCGGAAAATAAAGTCCTCATTCTAATGCCAACCGGGCGTGACGCGCAGCTTGTGCTGCGGACGCTGGACGGTGTGGGAATACATGCCGCGACCTGTCCGAACTTCGAGAAACTGCTGGAGGGGATAGCAAGTGGCGTCGGGGCGGTGCTTCTGGCCGAAGAGGCTATCGAAGCATCAACGCTCGGTCAGCTTGTCGAAGCCCTCGAAGCCCAGCCGCTCTGGTCCGACCTACCGTTGATCATTTTTTCCAGTCATGCGCGAAACGCCGAGATCCTGCTTGGAAAACTTGGCGGTCGTATCAATATCACGATCGTCGAGCGCCCGATCCGAATCACGATGTTGGTCAGCGCGGTTCGCGGCGCCTTACGTGCGCGTCAGCGGCAATACCAAACCCGCGACCTGCTCTTTCAGCTGGAGCAAACTGACCGGCAGAAAGACCTTTTCCTCGCAACTCTCTCGCATGAGCTGCGCACACCACTGAACTCAATTCTCGGTTGGATCCAGATCCTGCGAGGGCGGGAGGTCGATCAGGCGGCGACCGACCATGCCCTCGAAGTGATCGAGCGAAATGCCCACAGTCAGTCCGAGATGATCTCGGACATTCTGTTCGTTTCTCGCATCATTACGGGCAAGCTTGAGATAAAACGCGAACCGATCGACATAACGGAGATCCTCAGATCGGTGGTCGAAATGATCAAGCCGGCGGCAGACGCAAAATCGATCGCGGTCCGACTCGAAACGGGTGGCTACGATCCCGCTCCCGTCGAAGGCGACGCCGAACGGCTGCAGCAGGTGCTGCTGAATCTCCTGACCAACTCGACAAAATTCACACCTAACGGCGGCACGATCACGGTCCGTCTGAAACGAGCGGGTTCGACGGTTTCGATCGCTGTCGAAGATGACGGTCAGGGGATCAACCCGCAGTTCCTGCCCTACGTTTTTGAGCGGTTTCGTCAGGCAGACAGCACATATACACGCCGGATCGGCGGGCTCGGACTCGGTCTCGCGATCGTTCGGCATCTGGTGGAGCTTCATGGCGGAACCGTAAGAGCGTACAGCGCCGGAAAAGACCGCGGATCGACCTTCACGGTGACGCTCCCGGTTGCAGATGCTAGACGCCTCCGCGCGTCGTCTGTGTCTTCGAAACTGGGCGAGGGACCGTTCCCGGACGCGGGGCGCAGGCTAAGTGGTACGACTGCGCTTGTGGTTGAGGACGACAAGGATTCTCGAGAAATGCTCACGGCCGCTCTCGCGATCTGCAATGTGAATGTTGTTTCGGTCGAGTCCGCGGACGAAGCGCTGGAGAAGCTGCGCGAAGTACAGCCCGATTTTCTGATAAGCGATATCGGGTTGCCTGGCCAGGATGGATACGACCTCATTCGGAAGGTGCGGGCGCTCCCGCCGAACGACGGGGGTAGCACACCCGCTATCGCATTGACCGGTTATGTCAGCGTGCAGGATAGAAAACTTGCGATCGCTGCCGGATACCAGGACCACTTACCCAAGCCGGTCGACACGAATCGTCTAATCGAGCTGCTGGCAGAGTTGGCATCGAATGGGTCGCGGCGTCCGGTCTCGCCGCAGGTATCGATGAAAGAAAAAGGGCATGCTAACTAATGTCGCATGCCCTCTTGGCCAGATTCCCTTTTGCAAATTAATCGTAAACGTAAACCGGCATACCGACCTTCACCATTTCGACGAACTGCTTATCTGCAAAACGCGGTATACGTGCACAGCCATGACTCGCGGCTTTCACCGGTATCGAGTTGCTCCCGTGGATGGCGATACCGCCGTTAAAGTAACTCGGGTTGTAGATCGTGCCGAGGGGTGCCTTTCTGATCCCTTTGATCTGCCTCTGGATCCTGAAGGTCCCGCGCGGCGTGTAGGCTTTCTGCCACTTACCTTCACTGAAATATCTCTCGTTGTTGCCGGTCGACGTGGAGAGCACCTTCGTCACGGTGCCCGCGTCGTCGACGAGAAAGATGACCTGTCGCGAAATATCGATCTCGACATGCGCCGGGCCGTTATACTTCGCAACCGGTTTGGTCGCAAGCCTCAACTCACGAAGCACCTTGTCATCGAGAATGCCGGTCCGCTTCAACCCTTCAACCTTCTGGAACGCGATGATGCCTTGCCGGGTCGAATCGTCCGGTCTTCCATCCACCTTCGTTATCCAGTATCCGAGACTAGAAAGGATCTCTTCCGCTTCTTTTGTCATGGCCGCCTTAGTCGCGGTGTTGTTCGCGGAGTCGTTCGCGAATACACTCGCCGAACAGAGCACGGAAATAAACAGCACTGACAATAAACTTGATTTCACTATTCGAATCGTAAGATCTGTTATGATCGCCATTTTTTTGTCCACCAAATTATTTCGCCGCAATATCGGCTCGTTCGATTGACGCAAGTCCGAAACCTTTTTGCGTCTGCCAACCTCGAACGCGTAAACGCCTGGAAAATTGCATCATGGTGCTAAACTTTCTTATCTATCCGGATGGCGGAAACACCCGAAAAAATAAGGTTTGATTCGGTCTCGTACCAGGTTGGAGAGACTTTGATCCTGGACGGCATCGATCTCAAAGTTTACGAGGGCGAAACAGTTGTCCTGCTGGGCGAGTCGGGCTGCGGCAAGACAACGACGCTAAAAATGATCAACCGTCTGATCGAGCCGACGAGCGGTGACGTGATCGTCGAGGGTCGTCGAACGAGCGAATGGGACGCCATCGAGCTTCGCAGGCGGATCGGATACGTGCTGCAGGAAGCGGGGCTGCTTCCGCATTTTTCCGTTACGGAAAATGTTGGACTTGTTCCGAAGCTTTTGGAATGGGAAACGGAAAGACGGACCGCGCGAGTTATGGAAATGCTCGAGCTGGTAGGCTTGGATCCACCGAAGTTTTCCGATCGTTTTCCGCACGAACTGTCGGGAGGACAAAGACAACGCGTGGGCCTTGCCCGGGCGCTTGCCGCCGAACCCGACATACTTCTCCTCGACGAGCCCTTTGGCGCGCTTGACGCAATTACACGAACGCGGCTGCAGCGCGAATTCGGGACGCTGGTGCGCTCGCTTTCCAAGACGGCGGTGTTCGTAACCCACGATCTGCATGAAGCGATGCTGCTCGGTTCACGGATCGCATTGATGGAAAGAGGAAAGATCGTCTCGGTCGACACGCCGCAGAGCTTCGCGAATTCTGAGGCACCACTCGCTCGGGCTTATCTGGAGACGATCCTTTTGCAGCCGGAAACGGGAGCCCCTGTCTGATAGCGCCGCAGCGAGAAACATATGAGCAAACATAAACAGGATCGGCGAGATTTTTTGAAAGCAAGTGCGGCAGGTCTGGCTGGCTTTACGCTTTTCGGTAACTTGCGAGGTGAACTAGTGACTGCTGCAGATAAGGAATCGTATCCCGAACTTATTGAAACAACGATCAACGAGCTTCAGGCAAAGATGCGTGCCGGCGATCTGACATCGCAGCGGCTGGTCGAGATGTATCTCGACCGAATAAATCAACTCGACGCAAAGATCCGATCGGTGATCGAAACAAACCCGGACGCGCTCGCGATCGCAAAGCAGCTCGACAACGAACGTAAGCGCGGCAGACTGCGGTCGCCGTTACATGGAATTCCGATCCTGATCAAAGACAACATCGACACGGCCGACAAAATGCTGACGACCGCGGGCTCGCTCGCCCTGGTGGACGCGCCCGTTCCGAAGCGCGACGCGTTCGTCGTCCAGCGGCTTCGCAAAGCGGGCGCCGTGATCATGGGAAAAACCAACCTGAGCGAATGGGCTAATTTTCGTTCGACGAAATCGATCAGCGGCTGGTCGGGCCGGGGAGGGCAGACGAACAATCCCTACTTTCTCGACCAGAACCCTTGCGGATCTAGCTCGGGGTCGGGTGTCGCAGTCTCGGCGAATCTCGCCGTTGCCGCGGTGGGCACCGAGACGAACGGCTCGATAATCTGTCCGGCGGTTACGAACGGAGTGGTCGGAATAAAACCGACCCTTGGTCTGATCTCGCGTAGCGGCATCATTCCGATCGCCCACACGCAGGACACGGCCGGCCCGATGGCACGAACGGTTACCGACGCCGTTATCCTTCTCGGCGCGATGATCGGCCGCGACAAGAGCGATGCGATCACCGCCAGTGCCGAAAAAAAGTCGGGAAAGGATTACACGAAGTTCCTCGATGCAGATGGCTTGCGCAGTGCCCGGCTTGGCCTGGTGATGCAGTTCACGCAGCGGCCGGAAGTGAAGGATTATTTCCGCAAGTTTGTTGACGTCATCCGCGACGCGGGTGCGATACTCGTCGATGTAACATTCACGCCCGACTACACCAAGCTCGCGGACGATCGCCTGAATGTTCTGCTATACGAATTCAAAACCGATCTTGCGAAGTATCTGACGGCCAGAGGTGTGAAGTACAGGACGCTCGACGACCTCATCAAATTCAACGAAGAAAATAAAGAAAGAGAAATGCCGAAGTTCGGTCAGGAGCTGTTTCTGCAGTCACGCGACAAGGGCGGACTGACCGATCAGGCGTATCTCGATGCGCTGGCGAAGATCGGTAAAGCGACACGCGAGGATGGCATCGATGCCGTACTCGCCAAGGACAAGCTCGACGCCATCGTGGCACCGACGAGCGGCGCGACGTGGTCGATCGCCGCGGTCGCGGGTTACCCGTATATAACCGTACCTATCGGACTGCGTGACAATACGCCTAGCGGAATGGCGTTCTTTGGACGTCCGTTTAGCGAGCCGGCGTTGATCAAATATGCGTTCGCCTTTGAACAGAAAACCAAAGGCCGCGTGACGCCAAAGTTTTTGGCGACTTTTCCTAAGAAGTGAACTGTTCGATCGACTGAATGTCCTTTCCCGAGTTTCTACAATTCAACTGGCCCGAGCTGCTGGTGCTTACGCGCGAGCATATCCTGCTCGTCTTCCTATCGACCGCTTTCGCTATCCTTATCGGGGTTCCGACAGGCATTCTCTTGACACGCATCAAGGCTCTCCAAACCCCGGTTCTCGGTTTCGCGAACGTAATGCAAACCGTGCCGAGCCTTGCCCTTTTCGGCTTCCTGATCCCGATCCCATTCATCGGAGGGATCGGTTCGCGCACCGCGATCATTGCACTCGCTCTTTACGCGCTGCTGCCGGTGATCAGAAATACGGTAACGGGAATTCTCGGTGTTGATCCGAAAGTCAGCGAAGCCGCGACTGCAATGGGTATGACGGACTGGCAGCGGCTGCGAATGGTCGAACTCCCGCTGGCGATGCCGGTGATGCTTACCGGTATCCGCGTCGCGGTCGTGATCTCCGTAGGCGTCGCTACAGTGGCGGCGGCGGTCGGAGCCGGTGGTCTGGGAACATATATCTTCCGCGGCCTGCGTCAAAACGACAACAACCTTCTCATCGCCGGTGCGCTCGCGGCGGCGATCCTGGCTCTCCTCTGCGACGTCGCACTAGGACAGTTTGAGAAGGCGTATGTCATCGGCAAGCGGCGGAGCCCCGGGCGGAAAGCTGTAGCGCTCGCTTTCGCCGGACTCCTGGCAATGATCACGTTCTCGACCTTTATTCCGAGTTTTAAGTCGTCGACTCCAGGCTCGGCGACGCGGATCGTGGTCGGGTCAAAGGATTTTACCGAGTCTGTGATATTGGCTGAGATCCTCGCCCAACTTCTGGAGAGAGATGGTGTGATGGTAGACCGCCAGCTAGAACTCGGTGGGAATTTGCCTCATGAATCACTGCTGGCCGGCCAGATAGACGTCTATCCCGAATATACCGGCACCGCCTACACCGCGATCCTGAAACACTCGCCGAACACCGACCCTCAGGTCGTTTATGACGAAACCCGAGCCGAATATGCGAGCAAGTTTAGACTCGTGCTGAGTCCGCCGATCGGTTTTGCTAACGATTTCGCGATCCTGGTGCGCGGCGAGGTGGCTCGGGAAAATAACCTGAAATCTATATCCGACGCGGTGCCGCTTGCTCGAAACTGGCAGGCGGGCTTTGGCCAGGATTTCATGTCGAGGGCGGACGGCTATCCAGGCTTTGTAAAGACATACGGCCTGAACTTCTCTAAACAACCTCGCGAGATGGATCTCGGATTGACTTACCGGGCTCTGCGATCAGGCGAGCTGGACATTATCGCCGGAAACTCGACGGACGGGCTGATCACGGCACTCGACCTATTCCAGCTCGAAGACGATCGCCGCTATTTTCCGCCTTATCAAGCTGTATTTATCGCCCGCCGGGAAAAGCTCGATGCCCTCGCCCCGGCCTTCCGGAACCTGGAAAATGCTATTTCAACCGAAGAAATGCGGCGGATGAATCAAGAGGTCGACGGTAACAATCGGACAGCTAGGGAGGTGGCGGCTGACTGGCTCAGGAGCCAGTAAATAGAATGTTTGTGCTATAATCAGTGTTTCCGACGGCGGCCGGGGTCCCCGGTCGGGCGGAAAGTAAGGAAATACACACAGATTATGAAAACGGAAAAGTATTCAGCAGGCGATTCTATAGTGATGATGTGCTCGGCCTGCGATGTCGAGCAGAAGCATTTAGTTCAAACCGTAACAAAGCTCGGGAAAATAACGTCGGCAAGTTGTGAAGTTTGCCAGACAGCAAGTACGTTCAGCCGCGGTGTAAAAACCTCGGTCGCGGTTGGCAAATCGAACAAGACGGCTTCGCCGTATGATCGTACCCGTAAATATAAGAAAGGACAGGCTATGATGCACTCGGTCTTCGGCCAGGGTGAGGTCACAGCGGTAATTGAGATGCAGAAGATCGACGTTCTTTTTGGCGACCGAACCCGCCGCCTGATACACGCGCAGGAATAAGTTAGAAGAATCAGAAGTCAGAGGTACAAAGAAAGAAGGCGTTCCGTGAGGAAACGCCTCTTTTACTTTTTGTACTTCTGAATTGTGAATTCTGACTATTCCGGCTTACCGTCTTCCCTTAAGCAGGAACCCGATCACGACACCGATCGCTGCAGAAATAAGAATCGTCTGACCCGGCTTTTGACGTGCAAATTCCTTTGCATCTTCGACCAGTTCCTTTGGATCCTTATTTTGAAGCTCCCTGAACTTGTCGCCCGCCTTTGCGAAGGTCTCACCGGCATAATCCCGGGCTTTCGACGCTGCATCCTGCAGTTTCTCCCCATATTGCTGTGCCTGCATCTTTAGATCTCCTAAAAACTCGTCGTCCAGGAAACCAGCCTCGCCTTGTTCCGGCACAACCGGGACCAGACCTTGTTCCAATTCCTTTTCGGCCTTCTTAACTTCAGCTTCAAATTCCGACATTGTTCAACCACTCCTTGTCTTATTCGGCTCTCGCCGTCTTGATATTGTAACGAATTGAGTCAGAAAAAGTTCGCTGGAGAAACTTATTAGCTGGATTGAGCGAATAAATTAGACGAAATTTCCGCGTTTTCTTACGGGCGCTGCGAAACTGAAATTTAACTTGACAACATTTTCTCCGGGTGCGAATCTAACGCTTGCTCGGATGTTAGTAAGCACTTACTTAGCAGAATCAGGAGACCTTATTTTTGATCAAAGACATTTTTAATTGCGACCCAACCGGCAGAATGCCCGCCGATCTGCGCCGTGAACAAATCCTGCGCACGGCCGTTGACCTCTTCTCACAGAAAGGCTTCAAGGGCA
Source organism: Pyrinomonadaceae bacterium (assembly GCA_036375155.1). GTDB lineage: Bacteria > Acidobacteriota > Blastocatellia > Pyrinomonadales > Pyrinomonadaceae > OLB17. The sequence goes on along the minus strand of DASUSJ010000133.1, from coordinate 2,189 downwards.
CCACAACGAAGGAAATAGCAAAGGCCGCCGGCGTGTCGGAAGCCATCATCTTCAGGCATTTCGCGACCAAGGACGAGCTTTACGGAGCCATCCTCCACAGCAAGTCGTGCCAGGACGGGTTGCACCGGTTCCCGTGGGAAGGAAACGAGGTGCTGATGCAGGCCATCCGCGACCGGGACGATTTTGGTGTTTTCTACAACATCGCCCTGCAGGCAATGAACAATCACCAGAATGACGTCGGTTTTATGCGGCTGCTTTTCTATTCCGCACTCGAAGAGCATCAACTTGCCGATCGTTTTTTCGGGGAATTCGTATCAAGGGTTTATGGGTTCATCGGTGAGTACATCCGCGAACGCCAGCAAGAGGGAGCTATCCGCGACGTTGAGCCGGCGGTTGTCGTACGCGCGTTCCTTGGAATGCTGATACATCATTCTTTGAACAACATTTTATGGGATAAGCAGCGGCGGCTCCTGGATATCACGAACGAAGAGGCCGCCAAGCAATTTGCCGAGATCGTTCTTCGCGGAATTTTGAAATAGATGCTTTCGGTCGGTCGTCAACATCGACCCAAAGTTCATAACGACATGAGAAACAAATTCGCTCTCTTAATCATTCTTTCGGTTCTTCTGCTGGCGATCGCTTCACTTAGCGGCTGCGGGTCGAATGCAAATTCCGCAACCACAAGTAACACCAACACCGAGCCGCAGATCGTCGACGTAACTACCGAACAGGCGACGATCGTTCCGATACCGACCTACATCGAGGCCACGGGTAATTTGACGAGTGATGCGCAGACGGATGTTGCCCCCGCCGTGGGTGGCAAGATCGTACAGGTAAATTTTGATATTGGCAGCTATGTCGCGCAGGGTAGCGTTCTCGTCAGGCTCGATCCCCGCGATGCACAGATACGGCTAGAACAGGCCCGCGCTCAGGTCGAACAGCAGCGACAGGGTGTTCAGCAGGCGGAATCAAATGCGGACCAGGCCCTCGCAAATCTCCGTCAGACGCAGGCGCGGCTCGGCGTACGTGACGGCGAGACATTCCAGATCAAAGATTTTTCGCAGGTGAAGTCGATCACGGCTCAGCTCGAGCTTGCGGAGAAAGAGCTTCGTCGCACCGAGCGTTTGCTGGAGACGGGAGATGTCTCCCGCTCGATCTACGACCAACGCAAGTCTCAACGCGATTCGCTGATCGGCCAGTTAGATGAGGCGCGTTCGAATGCCGCGGTTGCGATCAGGGCGATCGACACAGCCCGAGCGGCGTATGAATCTGCACGCAGTGCGGTCGGCGTCGCCCGTGCAGGGGTTGCCAATGCACAGACACAAGTAGACGCGGCCCAGAAAGCTCTGGGCGATACGAATGTTCTTTCTCCTATAACGGGTTATGTCGCGGAGCGAACGGCTGACGTCGGTGAGTTCATAACGCCGAATACGCCAAATTCGAAAATAGCCACGATCGTCCGCACTTCGACGCTTCGTGTCCGGATCGATGTTCCGGAACAGGATATCGCGAAAGTGGCAACCGGCCAGGGCGTCTCGGTTCAGACGAGTGCATGGCCCGATCGGAACTTTGCGGGAACTGTCGTCCGCATTTCGCCGAGCTTGAACGCAACGGCGAGAACGCTAACGATCGAGGCCGAGATACAGAATGTCGATGGCCTGTTGAAGCCGGGTCAGTTCGCGACTGTTCGGATCACTCAGTCGAAACCCGAGCCGGCGGTAATGATACCGGTCAGGGCCGTTAAGACGGTCGGCGATTCGAATTCCGTTTTTGTCGTCAAAGACGGTATCGCTCGTGAGACGTTCGTGCAGCTCGGCTTGCTCGAGAACGATCGTATACAGGTCAAGTCGGGTGTGATCGAGGGCGATCAGGTCGTCGTTAGCGACCTGAGTCAGCTGACCGATGGGGTGTTTGTGAGGCAATAGATCTAAGTCCCTTGTCCCTGGTCCCAGGAGTCCCAAGTGGGGACCACGGACCGGGGCCTATTTGGGACTTTTGGGATCTTAGTCCGTTATCCCTGGTCCCAGGAGTCTCAAGTGGGGACCACGGACCGACGCCTGATTGGGACTTTTGGGACTTTTGGGACTAGGGACTTATTTGGCCTTAGGGACCTTGTTTTATTAAGAAGTTATGCAATGGCTGGCAGAAATCTGTGTTAAGCGTCCGGTGTTCGCGACGATGCTCATCCT
>DASUSJ010000132.1:0-19158 GCA_036375155.1 Pyrinomonadaceae bacterium | reverse complement strand
TTCGTGTGTGTTTCGTTTTTTTTTTTCGTGGTTCCGGGCATTCGCGTTCGAACCGGAACCACTAAATTGCACCAAATCACACTAGAGTGCCGGACATTTTCAAACATACGGACACACGAAAAACAACACGAAGGAAGAGTCTCACCCGAAAGTTCGCCCCTAGTCTCACCCGAATTGATGATTACAACCTAAATCTCAGGCGTTAGACTTCTTGTATTAGCTTTTCGAATTTCGCAAGCTTTGCGTGAAAAAAGAGGTTTCACGCAAAGCTCGCAAAGAACGCAAAGGGGAGAACAAGGAATGATAACCATCAGACGATCGAACGAACGCGGCCATGCCAATCACGGTTGGCTCGACACGCACTTTTCATTTTCATTTGCGGATTATTACGATCCCCGTTTCATGGGTTTTAGGAACCTGCGGGTGATCAACGAGGATCGCATTGAGCCTGCACAAGGCTTCCCCAAACACGGTCATCGCGATATGGAGATCATCACCTACGTGATCTCCGGCGAGCTTTCGCACCGCGACTCGATGGGTAACGGCGAGACGATCCGGCCGAATGAGGTCCAGAGGATGACCGCCGGCACCGGCGTGCTGCATAGCGAGTACAGCTCGCCGACCGACCGTACGCATCTGCTGCAGATCTGGATCCTGCCGGAGAAAAAAAACCTGCAACCTGGCTACGAGCAGAGGGAATTTGCGCGGGAGGAAAAGGAGGGGCGGCTTCGCCTGATCGCGTCACGAGGAGGCGACGATGGTTCGGTCCACATCAATCAGGATGTGAAGCTTTACGCCTCGGTGCTGAAGGATGGAGAGGAGGTAACCCTGGAACTCGCGTCCGGCCGGCACGCATGGGTCCAGCTTATAAGCGGCTCGCTTGACGTGAATGGAGAAAAGCTTTCTGCGGGGGACGGAGCCGCCGTGAGCGATGAATCGTCCCTCACGCTAAAGGCGGCAAGCCATAACACCGAGTTTCTCCTGTTCGACCTTAACTGATGACCCGTGGTGCGTTCTGTCCTGGAGGATAGAACGCACCTCACTCAATCCCACGGTTCGCCGCTGCCATCCATCAAGCGTCCTTTCACCTCAAAGCATCGTTACTGCCTTATCTTCGGACCCCATCCCGGTATCGCGTCAGCAACGAGCAGAGCAGCTTCTTCATCTCACCAGGACAGTAATTGGCGGCTTTATCGCAAACCAGATTCTTATTCGATATAATTGATTGCCGGCGGACACATATGTTGACCAAAGAAGTAGAAGAGACCCTTAGCGTCGCGGTTGACGAGGCCGTAAAGTACAGACACGAGTACGTCACGCTCGAGCACCTTCTCTACGCCCTCGTTCAAGACAGCACGGCAGCCGATGTGTTGATGCACTGCGGAGCGGATCTCCAGACACTGCGTGATTCGCTGCTCGATTATTTCCGCGATGTGCTGGAAAAAATGCCGGAGGGTTCGAAGCAGCTTCCGGAACTTACCTCGACTTTTCAAGCGACGATCCAGTATGCGGTCCTCCAGGCCGAAGGGAGCGGCCAATCGTCCGTTGACGGTGGCAATGTTCTGGCCGCTTTCTATCAAGCCGAGCAGAGCTACGCGGTTTATCTTTTGCTGCAGCAGGGAGTCACTCGCCTCGATATTCTCAATTACATCTCGCACGGCATTTCCAAGATCGATACCGGCGGCCCATTCCCGGAGCCGTTCGACGATGACGAATTTGGTGGCTTGGGTCCGACAGAGCGGAAAAAGCCGCTTGAGAGTTTCACGGACGAGCTTGTAGAACGTGCCGCGAAAGGGCAGATCGATCCGATCGTCGGCCGAACCGCAGAGATCGAACGCACGATTCAGGTCCTGTGCCGGCGCAAGAAGAATAATCCGCTTTACGTCGGTGAACCGGGTGTCGGAAAAACTGCTCTGGCTGAAGGGCTAGCGTTAAAGATCAGCGAGGGTGACGTGCCCGAGGTGTTAAAGGACGCGAAGGTCTTTGCGCTCGATATGGGCGCGGTGCTCGCGGGCACGCGCTACCGCGGCGATTTCGAGCAGCGATTCAAATCGATCGTGAATGAACTGAAGAAACACCCGAACGCGATACTGTTCATCGATGAGATTCACACCATCGTCGGTGCGGGATCCGTGCAGGGCGGCTCAATGGACGCGTCTAATATTTTGAAACCGGCGCTTGCTGCGGGTGAGCTGCGGTGCATCGGGTCGACTACGTACAGCGAGTACAAGGCGGCATTCGAACGCGACCGTGCGCTGGCGCGGCGTTTTCAAAAGATCGAGATCGGTGAGCCGACGGTCGAGGAAACTTTCCAGATCCTGAAGGGTCTGAAAAAGTTTTACGAACACCATCACGGTGTTCGATACACGACCGAATCGCTCCGCACCGCATCGGAGCTAGCCGGAAAATATATCAACGACCGGTACCTTCCTGACAAGGCGATCGACGTGATCGACGAGGTCGGCGCGTCAGTGAAGCTGATGCCCGCCAACAAGCGTCCGAAAAAAGTTTCCGTTCAGATGGTCGAGAACACGATCGCTCGAATGGCGAAGATCCCGCCGAAGACCGTCGTCGCTGACGAAAAGGTACGTTTGAAGTCGCTGCGTGAGGACATCAAGAAAGTTATCTTCGGACAGGATGACGCCGTCGACCGCGTCGTCGATGCGATCCAGATATCTCGCGCCGGTCTCGGTCATCAGACAAAACCCGTCGGCTCATTTTTGTTCTCAGGTCCGACGGGCGTCGGAAAGACAGAAGTTTCCAAGCAGCTTGCGGAGATTTTGGGCGTCGAGTTCATTCGATTCGACATGAGTGAGTACGCCGAGCCGCATACGGTCTCGCGTCTGATCGGTGCGCCGCCGGGATATGTGGGATTTGATCAGGGCGGGCTACTGACGGACGCGATCATGCGTACGCCTCACGCGGTACTTGTCCTCGATGAGATTGAGAAGGCGCATCCGAATCTTTTCAACCTGCTCCTGCAGGTGATGGATTCGGCGACCCTCACCGACAACAACGGAAAGAAGGCTGACTTCAGAAACGTGATCCTGATAATGACGACGAACGCCGGTGCGCGTGAGTTGTCGTCGGGTGGCGTTGGGTTCCGGAATGCGTCCGATACGAAGGGAAATGCGAAGGGTGTGATCGAGCGGACCTTTACGCCGGAGTTTCGAAACCGGCTCGACGCGTGGGTGCCGTTCAAGGCCCTGGATATCGATGTTATAAAGCTAATCGTTGATAAATTCATCAATGAGCTGAACGGTCAGTTAGCAGAGAAACGAGTCGTCGTAAAGCTCGATGAATCGGCACGAGATTGGCTAGCGACGAACGGTTTTGATTCTCGATACGGTGCTCGCCCCATGGCGCGCCTCATACATGAAAAGATCAAGCAGCCGCTCGCGAACGAGATACTTTTCGGCAGGCTCGCGAGTGGTGGAAGTGTGACGGTCGCTGCGGAAGAAAATGATCTGAAGTTGAATTACTAGCGGCAGCGAGATCGAAAGAAAGAAATGCAAAAGGCCCGGCGTTTCCGCCGAGCCTTTTTAGTTTCATGTCTCGAAGATTATTTCTTCCGCTTAGCGGCCGATTTCTTCGGAGCTGCTTTCTTAGCCGGAGCTTTTTTCTTAGCTGCAGCTTTTCTCGGAGCAGCTTTCTTAGCCGTTGTCTTTTTTGCTGCTGTCTTCTTTGCTGCCGGTTTCTTTGCTGCGGCTTTCTTCGGAGCAGCTTTCTTCGCTGCCGGTTTTTTAGCTGCAGGTTTTTTCGCGGCGGCTTTTTTGGCCGCCGGTTTTTTTGCGGTTGATTTTTTAGCTGTTGCTTTTTTTGCTGTTGCCATAGTTTTTCTTTCTCGTGATTGAAATAAGATAGAGCTTTAGTAGCCTCGTTTAACGTACCACAATTTGAAAAAAATTTGTCAAGTTTTTTTTTCGTCGAAAAGATTTTTTTTGAGGAAATGTTTTTGGATTTTTCGTATCGTCCGCGATGAAAATTTTTGTGATGATGTGTGAGGAATTTTTTCAGTGATTGTGCGAGTGAAATGTTTCGTGTGCGTTCGTTGCGCGATGGTCGATCTAGCGATCGCGGTCGACTTCACTCATTACTTTCTCAACGTAACAAGAATTGCGTCGCTTACTTTTCTCTCGCCTTCTTTGTCAGAAGGTGTGTTGACGACTTTTCCATCAAGGAACATCGTAGTCGAACCTCCGCCATCGAAATTCATCGCGTCACTCGCACCAAGTGATAAAAGATAGTCGGCAAGCTCGTACAGATCCATCCCGACGCTCACGCCCGGCTGGCGTCCATCGACAGTTATCATTAGGAACTTTCCGTCTCTCAACTTCGCTACCGCGGTACGCGGGTGTCGCATTTCCACGAATGATTTACCTGCCTTTTCCTGTTCCCATGTGATGTCGACCTTCCCGCCTTTGATAAGTTGAGGAACTCCCGCCACCGAGTCTTCTATCTGCAGCGGGCCGCCGAATAACTTGTCTTCGACTCGAATCCGAAAGGTCCTTTTCTTTTGTTTCCGTGCAAGATATAGCCGGAGGTCTTTTAGTAAGGCTCGGGTACTCACTCGGTCATCGGCGCCCAGGCTGATCACATAGCCTTGATTCGGAATGGAGGTGCGGGTTGCACCTTCCACTATCTCGATGTCGCCGCAGGTCGGTGAAACAACTTTCTTGACGATTGTTCGTTTACAACTCTTCAGGACCAGGTCAGTACCGCCCGAGGAAGGCGGCGCTTCTGGGCCGAAGCTGCGGTCGTATAGAACTATCTCACCTTCCTTTCGCTGCCGGTTGAAGCCGGACAGTTTGATCCCTGAATGCAATTCGCCGAAAGCAAACCATCCGAAGGTCTCGCGGTGGCTGAAAAATATATCGGTGCGCTTGTTCGCGTTAAGCACACGCATCGCGATCCGTCCGCGCTCAGACTCACTCAACAATTCACCGTCGATTATCAGAACCCCCGCCGGATCACCTGCAAACTCACTACGGTCCAGCCTGAAGAACCCAGCATTGATCGCGGCGACTGCTCTGTGGCGCGTTGCGATCGACGACGTCGTCTCGGTACCGATCGATTTATCGAGTGCGTGATGAACGTCGAGGCGAACTTTCGTCAGATCGAGACGAAGGAGATTTATCTTCACTGGATCGTTGCCAAGTTTGTAATCGACGTGAGCGTATTCAACTCCGGGGTGAACGGTCGTGAAATCCTGCCCAGAAGAATTGCCATAGAGGACACCGAGGAACGAAACCAGAATCCAGAGTCGAACGAATTGTCGTTTAGTTGAAACCGGAGAACTGGAAAAAAGGAATTCACTTTTCATAAATCTCTGCGCGCTCTGTGGCAAGATACCATAACTCTCTAATGCGACGGATAAACGAAAGAGTCGTCGAGCTGAACAACGCTCGGCCAAATGCGAAAGCGCGATATGTTCTGTACTGGATGCAAATGTACAAGCGCACGTCGCATAACCACGCGCTCACGTTCGCGATCCGCAAGGCGAATGAATTGAGACTGCCCTTGGTGGTCTACGAAGGTTTGAAATATTACTATCCCTGGGCGAGCGACCGTTTACACACTTTCATCCTAGAAGGGGTTGCCGAAAAGAGGCGCGAATTCGAGCGGCTCGGCATCCGATACGTTTTCTATCTTCAAAAGGATGCTGACTCACCTAAGCAAACCGTTGCGCTCCTTGCGAAGGATGCGGCGTGCATCGTCACGGATGATTATCCATGCTTCATCATTCCGGATCACAACCGACGCGTCGCCGAGAGAGCTGACATTCCGGTGTATGCCGTAGATTCGAACGGCGTCATTCCGATGGCAACGTTCGAGAAAGAAGAATATGCCGCGTATACCATCCGTCCGAAGGTAAAAAAGATCCTACCTAACTACTTGAAGGCTTTCGCAGAAGAGGTGATCGAGATTGACGGGAAAGCCGTGGAAGTGTCTTGCCCGGAAACTGACGTAACGGAAAGCAAACTCGCCCAATTCGTTGCCGAGTGCGACATCGATCACTCGGTAAAGCCGTCGCCGGTCTATCACGGGGGAACTTCGAACGGTCGGGCACGGCTCAGAAAGTTTGTGGAAGAGATCCTTCCGCATTACGGATCGGCACGAAACAAGCCGGAGCAGGACGGCTCGTCGCGGCTTTCTGCGTATCTTCATTTCGGATTTCTATCACCACTCGAGATCGCCCTCGCCGTTCGTAACGCGGACGCGCCGCATGAATCAAAAGGTGCATTTCTTGAAGAATTGATCGTGCGGCGCGAGTTATCGTTCAACTTCACGCTTCGCAATCCGCGTTACGACTCGCTTGCGGCCCTTCCGGCTTGGGCGCAAAAGACCATGCGTGAGCATATTGATGACGAACGGCAATTCATCTACTCGCTGGAAGAGTTCGAGAAGGCCGAGACACACGATGAGTTATGGAATGCGGCGCAGCGCGAGATGGTCGCAACGGGGGAGATGCACAATTACGTCCGCATGCTGTGGGGTAAGAATGTAATCGCATGGTCACCGACGTACGAGATCGCGTTCGAAACACTGGTACACCTCAACAACAAATATTGTCTCGACGGACGCGATCCGAACTCTTATGCCGGTATCCTCTGGTGCTTCGGTAAGCACGATCGTCCCTGGATGCAACGGCCGGTGTTCGGCACGATGAGATACATGACAAGCGGCAGTACGGGGAAAAAGTTCGATTCCAAGAAGTATATTGAGTGGACGAAGAACCTCGCGTTGAACCCCGCTTAAAACGCTGGTATCTCCACCGCGATGGACCGCCGGCACCTTGGCCGGGCCATGGACCGCCGGCTTCCTGCCGGCACCGCCACTTGCGGCGGAAAACGATTGCGGTCTCAGACCTCCGGGGCTTTTTCGGGCTTCGTCCTCATGCCGACAAGATGCCGGCCTTCCATCCGCCGGCTTGATACACTCCGCACCACAATTCCGCGTTACTCCGTGTAGAGGGACCTGTGTGTTCCCCGTTTATAGGAGTTTCATTTCGCAATGATCAATCATATTTCTATCGCAGTTAATGAACCCGAGCGGGTTGCTAATTTTCTCGCCGAGATCTGGGACGGGATGGTGTTCCCGTTTCCGCCGGCACCCGGTTCATTTTTCGTTATTGCCAACGACGGACGTGGAACGGCTGTCGAGATCACACCCGCCGGAACAGTGCTTATGCCCGGCGAAGGATTACCGGACGAAGACGATCTCGATGCGGCTACGGAAGAGTACGAGGCTAGGTTTGTCCAGAGCGAGTTCAAACCGACATATGTTGCCACGCACCTGAACATCAATACGAAGAAAAGCATCGAAGAGATCCGTGAGATCGCACGCCGCGAAGGTTGGCGTGTGCTGGTATGCAACCGCGGCGAGGGTTTGTTTCAGCTAGTCGAAGTTTGGATCGAAAATACTTTCATGCTCGAAGTGATGACGCCGGAGCAGACGGCACGCTATGTCGAGATCACCGACCCGGAATTCATGGCGAAAGCTTTTGCCGGTGCATTCGACGCTCACATTGCCGCCAAGCAGCCGGCGGAAACCTTAAACTTGATCGGGTAAAACGGTTCAGCGTTCAGAGTGCGAGCTTCAGCCCGTTTCCTTCGGCGGACAAGCTAAAGCTTGCACTCAAAACTCAGCCAATTCCCGTTCCAGTCATAACATTCCGTTCCACGAAAGCGCTTCTTGTAGTCATAGAAGGATTCGCCTTCGTATGCATAACCCTGGTAGTAAAATTCCTTTCCCCGCTCGATGGCGAACTGGATCTCGCTCAGCATCGTGAAGATCCCAAGGCTTCGTTGCGGCATGTCGGGATCGAACATTCCGTAGATGGCGGACACCGCCCGCTCGCTGACATCGAAATAGCTGACGGCAACAAGACGGTCGTCCAAACGAACATTTACTTCGAAGCCCTCGGCCGGGGCCCGGGCCGGCTCATCCGAAAGGAAATCGTAAATAGAATCCGGAATGCCAAATTTGAACCGCCGTTTGTGTCGCTCAAACAGCACAACGGACTCGTGTGAAATCTCGATGGGCCGGACCTCGACACTCACATCCTCATTGCGTTTGAGCACTCGGCGTTGGCTTTTGGAGAGTGAGAATCGTTGGAGGCGGATGCGGAGCGGGATAACCACCTGGATATCGAACTCGTGAATTCCGTAACTGTATCTAAAAAACTGCGTACCGAAATGTCGCCAGGCGCCGGCGAGAAGAATATCCAACTCCTTCGGGGAAACATGCGGTGCCTCGAAAACCTCGTTGATGTATCTAACGTCGGCTCCGAGCATAAAGGCTAGGATTAGCGATTAGCAGCTAGTTGCTAATTGCTAGTTGCTAGTTGCTAGTTGCTAATTGCTAATTGCTAATTGCTAATTGCTAGTTGCCAATTGCTACTCGCTACTCGCTAATTACTCTTTCCTACCAATTAACCTTCCCTTCTTTCGACGTGTCGATCTGCGCTAGGTCGACGCCCTCGTTGTAAAAGAAGATCTTCATGTTGTCGAACAGGAACTGGTGCGCGTCAGGATTCGACACGTCCAGACCGAAATGGTTGATGAGCTGCTTCTGCTTCTCCTGCCATTCGGTCCAACAATCCTTGCAGATCTCAGTTCCGATCTTTTGCCCAAGTTCCGTCGGTATCGGGGCATAACCCAGCGGCTCGCCCTTCTGCCCGCACCTCGCGCACTTGAATTTGTCGCTTCCAAATAATGCCATCTATTTATTCCCGAACATTCCGCCGAGGCCGCCAGCGATGCCGCCAAGACCACCGCCTTCGGTACCACCTCCGGACATGAAGCTATCGATATAGCTCGAATACGGCGCCGGAACGCGCTCCTTCAGAAACTCCGCAACTGTCTGCACGGCCGACCGAGCCTGCTCTTCCGAGATGCCCGCTTTTTCCGAAACTCGCTTGATCAATTCTTCCATTTATATCCCCCTGAATCTGAATTTGATTAAAGGTTACCACATTGGAAGTCGCCAGTGTGTTCACTCTTTTTCGTGACTTTCGTGTGGTTCGTGTGTTTAGTGGTTAGGCTTTCGCTGGCTGTGCGTCGACACACGGTATAAGACGAAACCACCAAACACACCAACGCACGAAAGTGTACGAAATCAGAGCCGGCCTGTCCGGTCGCACGATAAGTGTCATAGCCCTGCTTGTCGGATGGCTTCGAGGACGTCGTCATCTTTGGGTTTGAAAATACTCAGGGGCTGGACTTTGCTGTATGAAACCTTTCCCGCTTTATCAATTACTACGACGCCACGTGCGGAGCGACCGGGAAGCCAGGATCTCATTCCATACATAGCAGAAACTTTTCCGTCCGGATCCGAAAGCAGACGCAGCGGTAGCCGGTTTTTTTCGGCGAAGCCTTTATGCGACTCGACGGTGTCCGTGGAGATACCGACGACCTCCGCACCCGTCGCCTGATACTCCGACCAGTGATCGCGAACCGAGCAAAGCTGCGCCGTGCAGACCGGAGTATTGTCGCCGGGATAAAAAAGCAGCACGACGGCCTTGCCTAACTGATCGCTTAGTTTCCATTCGTTCCCCTCGCCGTCTTGAAGCGTGAAGTCAGGGGCTTGCTTTCCCGTTTCCATAAAATTTCTCCAAGGCAAATTTATCGGAAAAGTATCGCTCCCGCCACTTAGGATTCACACGATCGAGGACCAAACCCTCGACGGCCCCGAACGGATAGAAGACGGTCCGTTCCCACGACCCGAGATCGAGAGCTCGCATTTCATCGGTCGTCATGCTCAGAATGCGTTTGGCCTCCGAGTCGAACGAGGTGTAGTCGGGAAGCGATCTGAACTGCTTGCTGGGCTGGAGCTTTCTCGCAGCAAGCTCCGCCATTTTGAACTGCGTGTAACGCGCAGTTCCCTCTTGCCAGAGCTGAAATGACGCGTAGCGGTAGTCGTCAGCGGAAAGCATGGCAGCGAATTCTTTACGGGCTTCGAGATACTCGCCCAACTTCGAACCGTTCTCATACGCGGCAAGAAGCTTTGTTGTTAGGTCGCGGAATCTCAGGGTTACCTCTTCCTTCTTATATGGAAACGGATAGTTGATCTGCCACATGCCCGTGGTATCGCCACCGTGCAGATTCAGCGCGTTGACGTCCGGGTAGTATGTCGGTTGCGAGTATTGCAGTTGGTGAAAATGCTCATGCAGTGCGACGAACACCCATCTGGTAGATGTCTTGTCGCTTGTGTTCTCGGCCTTACCGATGACGATCACGGGTTCTCGTCCAAACGCTGGGAATGTCGCCAGGAAGTTCTTTTGGAATTTGCGCCGTCGAGCGAAGACCTCACTCTTTAGAAGCTTGTCGTAACCGATCGATGTGAATTCATCACCAGGTTTCGGATGGCGGATCAGGAACTCGTGATCATCGGTGATGAATAGCATCGAGAATGGAGCCGCGCTCCAGCCCGGCCAGAGGTCGTCCTGCAGTTTTTCTCCGATCCGGTAAACCTCAGCGATACGAACTCGGTCGACCTCGGAAATCACCGGGCCGCCTCCCGCAAAAGCACTAATGCAATAAATTAATAATAGCAGTATGAAAAGTGTTGTACGTCGCATATGAAAGAAAGACGACGATTCGTCCTGGAATGGGACAAGTTTTCCGTTATTTCCCTTCTTCTTTGCGACTTTGCGGACTTGCGGGAGCCCCGCCGTGAAAAATTCGCTCAACCGAGTCTGACACGACCTGAGTTCCCGCAACGTCGCAAGGCCGCACAGAAGGAGAGAGAGGCTATCTAAAATCCCTTATATCCTTGAACGGCTCTTCGGCGTCTTTGAAATCGGGCCGGTAGTAATACGAGGCCGACTCGTATTCCTGCATGAAGCCTTCTTCCATCCCGAGCTCTTCGAGAAGCGAAACCGCTTCGAACCACTCTCCTTCGGAGATACGGCGGGATAAAAGAATATATCGATCGTCACTCGCGGCTTTGTTGGTTGCGTAGTATTGCGCCATAAGCGAGATCGCAGTCTTCGGTGAAAGCTCGTCCCTTATCCAGCGTAGGTTTTCTTCTATTCCGGCGATGTCGTTCGGAAGAACGAGCAGGCGGATAAGCAGACCGCGTCTCAGCAGGCCACTTTCGTCGAAGGTCAATGAGGCGCCCATCTGGCGATGCATCTCCCTTACCGCGGCTCGTGCATGCATCGTGTAATCTCGAACCTTAGAATACTGAAATCCTGCGTCCGAGTCCGCGTACTTCAGATCGGGAAGATAGATATCGACGATCCCGTCGAGAAGCCGCAACACTTCGACTGAATCGTACGCGTTGGTGTTGTAGACGATCGGAAGCGTCAGTCCCTTCTCCGCGGCGATGAGGGTCGCGCGAGCCATCTGCGGGGCGAAATGGGTCGGTGAAACAAAACCGATGTTGTGACAGCCGCGGGCCTGGAGCTCGAGCATCATCTCAGCGAGTCGCTCATGCGTCACTTCGTTTCGCTTTTGCTCTTTCCACGTCTGCGAGATCTGGTAATTCTGGCAATAGACGCAGCGGAGATTGCAGTTGCCGAAGAATATGTTGCCCGCGCCGCCGGTTCCTGAAAGACACGGCTCCTCGCCGAAGTGGGCGGTGTATGAAGACACGATCGGAAGCCGTCCCGAGTAGCAGGCCGCGATCTCATCATTCATGCGGTTGTTGCCGCAGAGCTTCGGGCATACCGTACACGATGCGAGCAACGATTCCAGCTGCTCGACGCGCGACCGGAGTTCATTCGCCTCCAAGAGTGTCAGGTATGTCGCGTTCATCTTTTATTCGTGCCAACCCCAAACCGCCGCGCCTGCCCTTCCGCTGGTACTTGATCGCCACTTCACGCGGCGCAACTTTTCGAGCAAGCTCCCATGTAAAGTCCATCTCAGCGTTAACCGTCGCGGTTGCCATCCGGGTCTCGCGAAGCATGTGTACGGTCCCCCAAAACAGGAACATGATCCCGACGATCCCGACGGGTATCGGCACCCATCGATACGTGTTGAAGATCGCGGCGATCGCGATCGTCACGCTGGTCAGCACGAACATTCCCAGACCGTAGTAGAACGCCTGCATCGCCCGCTGCAATATTCGCGAACGTGTTGTCACCTTATCGAGAAGATCGACGATAACCTCGACACGTTTTTCGTACAGGGGTACCTCGTCCTTGTTGGGTGCGTAGATCAGGTCGCTCAGCCGCTCTTCCAATTGCCGAACGCGATCCACAACACGACCGAGCCGCGTCGACGTCGACAGTACGAGCGAACCCGTCGCCGAAATCAGCAACGCCGGCGTGACCATTGCGGTTAGGAATTCGATGGTCGAAGTCAGAGCGTTGGGATTTATAAGCTCGGTTGACATAAAAAAGCTATTTCGAAAGAAGCTTGAATTTCGTCAGACAGACGTGTTTACGAAGCTTATTCTTTGGAATAAGAACCGCCTCCGTTTTACCGTAGGGTTCGCCGATCTCTATATCGATTTCATCTTTATAGCTTCCTTTCTTGTATTCGACGGAACAATCATCAAACTTGCTGCAGACTTCCAGTTTCGTGCAGATGACCTCGCCGCCCCGTTCATAGATGTAGTAGGTCGCCCCAGAGTAGGGCGGCCGGGGAAAATTTTCGGTACGAACCGAAACACGATCCTGCTGGTTCGCGGCGCCGAGCTGTGCCACCGTCGTGCTCAAGGCAAAGACGGTGGCGGCAATAAATAAAGCGAAAATAATTCTCATTCTCCTACCTCAGCAGTTCCGTCCGCAAAGTCGCGTTTATTTCGTCTCAACAATAAACTGAACTATATGACCGAACAATCACACGCGCAAGGAACTGTCATAAACCTCCGACACGAAAGCGAAGCGCTTAAAGGCAACGCGCTTGGCGACCCGCATGTCCGTGATCTTTTCGTGTATCTGCCGCCGGGTTATGAAGAAAGCGATAGGCGATACCCGACGGTTTATTGCCTGACCGGCTTTACCGGCCGGGGAAAAATGCTGCTCAATGACAATGCCTTCACCCCGAACCTGGCGGAAAGAATGGACAAGCTGATCGCAGCTGGAACCGTTAAACCAATGATCGCGGTGATGCCGGACTGCTTTACGTATTACGGCGGAGCACAGTACATCAACTCCACTGCGACCGGAAATTACGAAGATTATCTAACTCAGGAGATCGTACCTTTTGTGGATGAGAATCTTCGTTCGATAAACGATCGAACGTCTCGCGCGGTCGTCGGGAAATCATCCGGCGGTTACGGCGCGTTGATTATGGCGATGCGGCACGCTGACATCTTTGGCCTTGCTTGTTCGACCGCTGGCGATTGCTATTTCGAATACTGTTATCCGATGGATTTTCCAAAAGCCTTCCGGACGATCAAAGGCGATCCAAAAAAATTCATGCAGGAGTTTTGGGCAACTGAGAAACAGGGAAAGGATGATCACCCTGCTTTGAATACGATCGGGATGGCAGCGTGTTACTCGCCGAACGGAAGCGCCGTAGAGATGCCATTCGATCTCGAGACCGGAGAGATACGACAAGAGGTTTGGGAACGTTGGCTTTCACACGATCCGGTCAGGCTAGCGCCGAAACACGCAAACGAACTCCGCTCGCTGAATCTGCTTTTCATTGATGCCGGCACACGCGACGAGTTTTCGTTGGACATCGGTGCAAAGATATTGAGCCGAAAGCTGACCGAGCTCGCGGTACCACACATCCATGAAGAGTTCGACGACGGTCACTTCAACATCTCGTACCGGTACGACCGCGCGCTCGAACTGATCTCAAAACATCTGGACTAGATCATGCTGGGTGGTTAACCAGGCGCTTCCGACCTTCCGCCCTTATGCTTTCGCATCCGGAGCGCGAGCATTATGAGGACTATCCCGAACATGAGCGCGTAGATACCGATTATGAGTCCGACTGCGAAGGCTGCGCCCATGGGATAAACGGCGATCAGGATGCCGAAGGCGATCGAGAACAATCCGCCGAGAATCAACCAGAACTCGCCCGTGATCTCTTTGCGAAGGCGGACTGCAGTGATGATCTCCAGGACGCCTGTGACGATCGCCCATGCCGCGATCAGCAGCAGCCATGCTTCACTCATCACCGTCGGCTGGACCAGCGTCAGGACGCCGATCAATATACCGAATAGCCCCTCCAGGATCAGCCACCACCAATTTTCCGATCTGGCATCTGAGGTGAACGCAGACACGAGGGTGAAGATACCATCGACTAAAGCGAACACGCCAAAGACGATCACGAGCGATACGAACGCTGCCACGGGCATGAAGATCGCGACAAGCCCGAAAACGAACGCCACTATTCCTCGCAGCAGAAACAACCACCAATTTCTTGTCAATCGCATGAGACCGAACGAACCTCCTTCACTCAAGGATAGTCGAAAGTAAGTAATCTAATGCGGCAAAAATAAAGCAACAGGATGGACACTGCTTGCAGGCGAAGCCTACCACGGATCCAGGGTTCGCGAGCGCTTAATGAGCGGCGCAACAGCGCGAACTTTTCCGCGAATCAACATTGCAAGACGATTCGGGCCCAGCAAATTCGGTCTTTGAGTGACGGCATAACAATTGAACAGGGTCAGTTATAAATCACGGACCGGAGTCGATTTGGCAAGTCTCCGCTACCCGTATGCCTTAGATAAGTAAGCAACCATCTGCTCGGAGGAAGACCATCATGATAAAGCCTGGATCCGGTAAACGCGTAACACTGGGAAGGCGCGAGTTTCTCACTCTTGCAGGAGCGGGCGCGATCGTCGTCGCCAGCCCCGGTATCTTCGGAGGTTTCGGAATAGCACAGCCACATGGCAGTACGCTTTCGAAGTTCACCGAATCACTGCCTATTCCGCCGAAATTGAATATGACCGGCGGCGGCTCTCTAAACCTCGGGATGAATCCGGGCATGCACCAGTTTCACGCGTCGCTTCCGGCAACTCCGACATGGGGCTACGGCGGGGCAGCCTATCTCGGCCCGACAATAGAGGTGCGCCGAGGTGTTCCCATCACTGTAAATGCAACGAATAATCTCGGTGCGCACCCCCTTGCTTTCGCGATCGACACGACGCTTCACGGAGCCGAGGAAGCCGACCGCACAACACCGCGGGTGTCTCTACATCTTCATGGCGGAAATACCTCACCGAGCAACGACGGTCATCCGACCGATACGTTTTTGCCGAGTACAACCCGCCCATATTTTTACAACAACGATCAGGAGGCCGCGACGATCTGGTATCACGATCACGCGCTCGGTATAACGAGACTCAACGTTTACGCCGGCCTTGCCGGATTCTATTGGATCCGTGACGCATTCGATACCGGGCTCGCTGACAATCCGATCGGTTTACCGACCGGACAGTACGAGATACCGATCGTGATACAGGACAAGATGTTCAGCACCGACGGAAGCCTCGCTTATCCATTGGGTGAATTCGGTAGTATCTGGGCGCCGGAATTTTTCGGCGACGTCGCTGTAGTAAACGGCAAGGCGTTTCCTAATCTCAATGTAGCTCGCGGGCTTTATCGATTTCGCATCGTTAACGGCTCGAACGCGCGAGTTTACAACTTGAAGCTTTCCGGCGGCGAGACGATATTTCAGATCGGCAGTGACGGCGGACTGCTCGACGCTCCTATTGCAGTAACCCGGCTGACACTTGCACCGGGCGAGCGTGCCGATGTGCTTATCGATTTTTCGGGCCATCATGCCGGCTCGACAATAGTGATGGCCAATGACGCGGCAACACCCTTTCCCGACGGACCGCGATCCATACGCCGTGGCGGCCTGCCTCTAAAGCAGATAATGCAGTTTACTGTCGGATCAGCGCCGGGGTTTGACGGACCGGTGCCTTCGACACTCCGTGAAACGCCGATCAACTCCCTCACACAGCCGGTGCGGACACGAAATGTCAGCCTGGTTGAGATCTTGGATGAAAACACAGGTGTACCCTTGACCGCTCTTCTCAATAATCTGGAATTTATGACAAATCAGATCGAGATGCCGGTGGTGGACACCGTCGAGCAGTGGAATATTATCAACACTACCGGCGACACCCATCCGATCCATCTACATCTCGTCCAGTTCCAGCTGCTGGGAAGGCAGAAGTTCCGGGTAGGGGCTTATCTTGAGGATGCCTATCCGGAGATCGATGACGACGTACGCGGACCGTATCCGGCTGCTTCGGCGGACGACTACACGTACGGCAGGATGAAGAGGCCGGACCCGAACGAACGAGGTTGGAAAGACACCGTACGGGCGAACCCTGGCGAGATCACGCGGATCCTTGTGCCGTTCGGTGCCGATGCCGCGCCGGGCGTTCCGTTTGGTAATTCTTTTACGGGCGAGTACGTGTGGCACTGCCACATCCTCGAGCACGAGGACAATGAGATGATGCTGCCGTATGAGGTAGTCGCGGGATAACCGATTCACATCGTTCAGTAGAACTTAGCCACAGAGATCAAAGTGTTCTTTGTGGCTAAGTCTTACTGGAGACCCGCTCGACCTCGCGGCCCATTCGGCCGGTGATCATGTACCACATCATTTTGTAATCGGATATGAACGACCAAAGTGGATATTGAAACGTGGCGGGCTTGTTCTTTTCGACCACAAAGTGGGCGAACCATGCGAAGGCGTAACCAACAACGAGCGAGATCGGAAAGTAATACCATATCCCACGCCAGATAAAGAACACGAGTAAAAGCAAACCGAGCGATGTTCCGACAAAATGCAGCGCACGTGTCATCGGCTGCGAATGCTCGCGCACGTAAAAATCCCAGAACTCGGTGTAGTTTGTGATCATTTGTTTAGTTGACAGTGGATAGATTCGTAAGGCCGTGGCTATGACGTCAAGCTAGGTCTCATGAACTATCAACTATCCACTGTCCAACTAGTACTTCAACCTCACATACTCAGCGACTAGTACGCCAATTATACTGCAGGCAATTTTCAGCCCGAGACCTGCTACCACGAAGATCGGAACGGCGATCAAAACCGAAACGACACCGCTGAAGTGCCGCTTTAGCAGCACATGAGCAACTATAGCGGCGCCGGAGGACATTAGAAGACTGACGATGACCGCAAGGACGATGTACGCGGCGAAACTATAGGTCGCGTCCGATTCGCTATAGCCATTCATCGCCAGCAGCAAGAAGAAGAAGACGGCCACACCTATAGCGATGTTAAGGACCAGCGTGATAATGAATGCAGCGACTTTTGCAGACATCAAGCTCTAACATTGGAACAAGTTCCTTCGTTCACTACTCGCCATTCACCATTCATCGTTCCGGGTTCACAGTTCACGCTTACTCCGTCGTCTTGCCGTCGAATTCCTCGTCATCCGTTTCCGCGACCTCTTTTGTCTTATGGACCGTGCCGTCCTTGTGATGCGGCGGCGAGTAGATCGTATAGACCTTCAGATCGTCAGTCGTCGAGTCATTCACGACGTTGTGACGTGCGCCGGCAGGTACTATGATCGAAAACCCGTCGCTGACCTTGTACTCATTGTCGTCGATGAATGCCGTACCGTCCCCGCCCTCGAATCGCAGGAACTGATCGTTCTCCGGATGGGTTTCAAGACCGATCTCTTCTCCGGGTTTCAAGCTCATCAGCACGAGTTGGCAGTGCTGCCCGGTATAAAGCACCTTTCGAAAATTTGTGTTATCCAGTGTGTCTTGTTCGATATTTGTGTGAAATCCCTTCATCGTTCCTCCCACAGTTTCGATGCCGCAGCGGCAAAGTAAGCAGCGATGCGTCCTGCCGTGCCGCTCGACACAACTTACTTCGTCGCTCCCAAATACTTCACCACGGCCAGCCTTCCGATCTTCTTCCCCATCTCGGTTCCGACCTCTGCCGAGGTGCGGAAATGAACGCCGTCGTAGATCCGCCCGTTAGCGACTTCCTGTATAAAATCCTCGAGCTTCATCCAGGTTCGGCGACTGTTCGACGCGGTTGGACTGGTCGTCGCAAATGTCGGTACAGGCCCGTTGCCGACTTCGGCTTCGAGAATGGTCCCGATCGTTCCCGAAATGATGCAATGTGCGCACGGATATTCGGGGTGCACCGGTGTGTTGATAAACGGCGTCCATGATGGATCGCGTTCGGTGGCGTCGTTACCGTCGATGTCGCCGTTCCGGATCGCCGTGATCGGGCGCCAGAAATTGTAGTGATACTTCGCGTCGAAGACCGCGATCATCGCGTCGTCGGTCGCTTGAGTCACTGCCATGAACAGGCGTGCATTCTGCGTGACATCGCGACCGGGCGAGTCTGCTACCGACCTGACAAGACCGTGATAGATCACCGCCCCTGTCGCCTCCCAAAATTTTGCGATGTCGGTCTGATCCTGAGTGCGTATTTTGCTGTTCTTCGAACCGATGGCTTTGATCTCGTTGTAGTCGCGCGCCCACTGTTCGCTTTTCAAATCCGGTGGCGGGCCGGGGCGAAACTGGCTCGGGCTCGTCATAAGCCATGGTCTGCGCGACGGCCAATGCGAAACGAGCGGGACTTGGGTTGGTACGTAGACACCGGCGATCGTATACGGCCGGTACGTTTCAGCCGTCGTGAAGCCATCTTCCATGCGAATCGCTAGGATCGCGGCCGCAGCCCTTTCGCCGACCGAGCTGCCCTCGATCTTTGACATCCCCTCGGGTATGGCCGCCATTGCCTTCTTAAACGCAATTTCGACGTCGAGCGCTTTCGCTGGCACGAGTTTGACCAGTATCGCCCGGCTGGCCGTGGCAACGGCCGCATCGACCGACGCACCTCGGGAGCCGTTAAGCTTTAAGTCACTGGCAGGATATTTTTTCGTGATCGCGTTCACGGCTTCGTAGATCGCCGTGTGCATTATCGCGAGCGCGCGATTGCCGGTCGGCGTATCGAGGTTCGAAGACGCGACAAGATCGCAGGCCCTGGCGTTCCATTCGGTGACAGCGTCGGCCTTGACTTCATCAACCAGCAGAAAGCCGGTGGCCGCGACTAAAGTAACTAAAGTTAATTGACGAATGTGTCGCATAATTAAACTCCTTCTCAGCGAACTTAACTAGCACCTTCGGCACCGTGGGCAAGTACGGCGGGGCATTCCGGTCCCTGAAGGAAGCAACTTTCGTGGGTTGTTCGACCCCTTCAGGGTTGGATCGTGTTGTCGGGCTTTCCTGCGGCTTCGCCGGCTTACCCCAGG
>DASUSJ010000131.1:0-19204 GCA_036375155.1 Pyrinomonadaceae bacterium | reverse complement strand
ACAGGCGTCACGGGTCAATCCAAAGAGCTACAGAAGGCGTACGATGCATTTCTTTATGCATTCCTGCTCTCCTTTGTTTTCATGTACCTGATCCTCGCCGCGCAGTTCGAATCGTTCATCCATCCCGTAACGATCCTGCTAACGCTGCCCCTGGCGGTACCATTCGCATTGCTTTCGACGGCGATCGCGGGCCAGACGCTGAACATCTTCTCAGCTCTCGGCATCTTGCTGTTGTTCGGGATCGTGAAAAAGAACGCGATCCTGCAGATCGACCATACGAACACGTTAAGATCGCGCGGCATGGGCCGGTACGATGCGATCATCCAGGCAAACAGGGATCGTCTCCGGCCCATCTTGATGACGACCCTGGCTCTTGTCGCGGGAATGGTCCCGCTGATCTTGGGCAGCGGTGCAGGTGCTGCGACCAACCGTTCGATCGGAATTCTGGTTGTCGGCGGACAGTCGATGTGTTTGCTGCTGACCCTGCTGGCGGTTCCGGTGTTCTATTCGTTGTTCGACGACGCGGCTGAGTCACCGTTCTTCCGTGCGGTGCGAACCAGGGCCAGGTCGGCCAAGGAAGCGCTATTGGGACGATTTCGACGGAACGCTGAACCTGAGCCGGAATTGGAACGGCGTCGGTCGGAAGATCTCGAGGGCGAGGCGTAGTTTTTTGCCGGTGACGCGGCCGTGCCGCAAAGGCGGTCTAGAAATGGTAAAGATCCTATACAGCATATTGATTGTCACGGCATTCGCGGCTGCGTCCGTGGCGCAGAACCCGACGGCAACGCCTCCGGCACAACCGCCGACTCAGCCTCCGACGCAACAGCCGGTGACCCCGACGGAGCAGCCGCGGCCTTCGCAAACGCAGCCTCCGGTTACGACAACGAATCCGAACCCGTCACAGGCCCGACCCCAAACACCGCCGGGGACAACGCCCAGTGGCCAGATCTCGAATCCGAATACCGTGATCCAGCAGACGCCCGGGCAGAATATCGGGACAACCGGAGTCGCCCCCGCTGTTCTTCCTGACGAGCCGCCGCCTGTCGCACCTAATTTTGAAGCTCCGTCTCGACCGTTGCCGAACGCCGATCGCGTTGGCGTTGATGTTGCGAACCAGCTGACGATGACGTTGGAAGAGGCGATCACGATGGCTCTCCGGAACAATAACAACATCGATATCTCGCGCAACGATGTGCAGGTCGCAGAATTCAACTTCCGCGCTGCTCGCGGCGTCTATGATCCGCTCATCTCTTCGGAGAGCTTTTACGAGAGCGTCACGACGCCGACCGCGTCCGCAATTGGCGGCGCTGTCAACGGTGCGGTCACCCAGTCACGGTATTTCAACTCGACAGGTGCGAGCGGTTTCTCACCCTGGTTTGGCGGGCAATATGCCGTCGATTTTAGTTCGGCTCGTACAACTACCAGTAACACGAACTCCTTCTTGAATCCGCAGTATCCGAGCTCGCTGACATTGACGTATACGCAGCCTCTCTTCCGGAATTTCCGTTTCGACAACAACCGCCGGCAGATCGAGATCGCGCGGAAGACACTTGGCCTGACGGATGCGCAGTTTCGGCAACAGGCGATCGAGGTGATAGCACAGGTCGAGCAGGCCTATTGGGATCTCGTATTCGCGCTTCGCAACCTGTCCGTTCAGATCGATGCTGTCAAGCAGGCACGCACGCAGCTCGAAAGCAACCAGCGTCTGGTAGCGCGCGGTGTCCTCGCACCGATCGACGTCGTCGCAGCGACGACGCAGATCACGACATTCGAGCAGAACGTCTATACGGCGCAGGAGTCGGTGACGCGTGCCGAGAACAATCTCAAGACGTTGATGCTGCCCGATCGGTCGTCGGACGTTTGGGCTCGTGCGATCACCCCTGTGTCGGAAGTGAGTTTGGAAACTCCGAAGATCGGGCTCGACATCGCGTTGACTGAGGCGCTGAAGAACCGGCCCGAGATCGCTCAGCTCGAGACGAGCGCCGAGATCAACAAGATCGACGAGCGTTACTATCGCAACCAGACGAAGCCGCAGATCGATCTTGTTGGGACTTACACTTCTTCGGGTCTCGCGGGTACCGAAACGGCACGTGGCCAGACAGCGGGCGGCGTGCCTGATAATTTACGCGGCGGTTATCTCACATCGCTTGGGAATCTGATCGGACAGGACTACCCGACTTACCGGATCGGTGTAAACATCGGACTTCCGTGGGGCAACACGATCGCGAAAGCGAATCTCGGCCGTACGCTTGTGCAAGCGACTCGGATCGGGAATCAACGCGCACAGACGGAGCAGATCGTCGAGGCTGAAGTTCGTAATGCAATGCAGGCCTTGAAGTCCGGTGAGGCGCGTCTCGCATCGGCTCTTGCGTCGCGGCAATCTGCCGAGCAGCTTTACGAGAGTGAGCAGCGACAGTTCCGCGCCGGTACGACGACGTTCTTTCTCGTCCTGCAGCGGCAGACCGAGCTGCTTTCCGCACGCAGCCGCGAGCTACAGGCACAGACAGATCTGAACAAAGCTATTTCGGAATTTCAGCGTGCGACCGGAACAACACTCTCAGCCAACAACGTCACAGTCTCGCAAAGTCAGGAATTCACTATCCTGCCGAATCGAAGGAACACGGCTTTCAATACGAGATTCTTCCCGAGGTAGACGTGGTACGGAGGACATGTTGGATGCTAGCCGTGGTAGACGGCGTCAGCGCAGAGTCCCCAGGCGTAGGCTTAGGAAAATCGAAAATATGGAATTGAGCTCGCAACGCGGAGCGGCGGATGGCTATGACAATTCTGTCGCTCTTCCCGCCGTTCCACATTCTGACTCGTGGTCTTCGCTTCATCCCGAATTTGCATCACCTCGTAACAAACTGAAACTTTCCCACCTCGATTCGAATAAGATAGTTACAACTCTACTGTCAGAATCATCCTGAGCGGTCGGCGACCTTCGAAGTGTCGACACAAACAACAAAACAAGCCATGAAGTTCGACGAGAACGGCGCGTCAGATCTTCATCCCCGCTTTCGTCAGCATAGTCTCGAATCCTGTCTTATCGACGGCCCTTACGTACGCATCTCGCGGTTCGACGAGACCATCCTTTACGAGATCGAACAACGCATCGTTCAGCATTACCATCCCCTGGTTCCTGCCCGTCTGCATTGCGGAAGGTATCTGGAATGTTTTGCCCTCGCGGATGAGGTTGCTTATCGCGGGGGTGACGATCAGAACTTCGAGGGCGGCGACTCGTCCACCCCCTTTCTTTGGCAATAGTGTCTGTGCGATTACACCTTTCAACGATTCGGAAAGCATTACGCGGATCTGCTGCTGCCGGTCGGCGGGGAACTGGTCGATGATGCGATCGATCGTCGATACGGCACTCGTGGTATGCAGGGTACCGAATACCAGGTGGCCCGTTTCGGCTGTCTCGATCGCGATCGCGATCGTCTCAAGGTCACGCATTTCTCCAACGAGAACAATATCCGGATCTTCGCGAAACGCAGCCCGCAACGCGTCTTTGAAGCTGTCGGTATGAGTGTGGACCTCGCGTTGGGTGACGAGGCATTTTTGGTTTTCGTGGACGAACTCGATCGGGTCCTCGATGGTGATCACATGATCTTCACGCGACTTGTTGATCGAGTCGATCATCGCGGAAAGTGTCGTAGATTTACCCGAACCAGTCGGTCCGGTTACAACGACGAGGCCCTTGGAAAGCGAGCAAAGATCCATGATCGCCTTCGACAATCCAAGCTGTTCTGCCGTCAAGATCTTTGACGGAATGATGCGGAACACACCACCCATTCCCTTTCTGTCCCGAAAAACGTTACAGCGAAACCGGGCGAGCCCCGGAAGGTCGTATGCGAAGTCGGTATCGTTGCGCCGCTCGAATTCCTCCTGATTCCGCTCCGGCATTATCGAATTCAGCAATTCGGCCGCGACGTCGTCCGTTAGCGTAATTTCATCGCATTCGAGCGGCCCCATCTTGCCATCTTTGCGAACCATCGGCGGCATGCCGACCGAAAGGTGCAGATCGGACGCGCCGATCTCAGCCATGCGATTGAACAGAGCGTCCATCCGCGCGGTCATCATGAGGTTCTTCTTACGACGATCGGTCTTGCGTCTATCCATGGACGGCAGCACGACGTCCGGCGGAACCGTTGTGTGTGGCGGCAGCGTAAAACTCTCTTCCCGGATCTGCTCAAACTTACCTTCGAACGCCGACGGTTCAAACTGCGGTGCTGGCTCGAGGTCGAGGCCTTCGAACTCCTGTCTACGTCCCGGCGGTTCGTATGTGGACGTTTCAGAAAACACGGTTTGGAACTGAGGGTCGTTCGCGGGAACTACTTCGACCGCCGGGCCTCCCTCTATCTCGATCTTTGGCATCGATTCGCGGTCTTCGATCACGAGATCGGGAGGCTGTGCGTTTGACTCGATCGTGAATGACGAACTGTCCTGGATCGCGGCTGACGAACTCTCGACAGAAGAAACATCCGTCTCGGCCGGATGGTCCTGCACCGGTTTTGTCGAATCGGTCTCGATCGCGGCATGTGCCGGCAAAGAGGAATCGATCGGTTTACCCAGGATGGGCGTAACCGTCACATTGAATCCGGCGGGCGTTTTCTGAATCGTAAAGTTGAACTTTCCAAGATTGTGAGGATGTACAAACTGTATTCGCGGTAGGTTTGGCAGGTCGTGCTTTATGTCCGGCGGGATCAACGGAAATACCATCATGCTGATCTGCGTACCGATCAGCGGCGTCTCTGAGACGTCAGAATTGCCGTCCGCGGAAACGAGATACGGGATCTTGTTGGGTTCGAGATGTAGCTCGTAGCTGGCGCTCGAGACGAGCATCTGCAGGTATTGATTAAGTTGTTCCATGGCTAATTCGCGGGGCTGGGAGCGGTTTGGTAGGTCAGAAGTTGAGCGGGAATTGCTCAAAAAGAGGATAGCACAGCAATTACGGGGGTGTCAGTAGAAAAGTCGGCACTGGGCCGTCAAGAAGTCCGGAGCCCTCGACAACAAAGCTCCCCTCCTTCTAAATGGGGAAGTCATCAGCCGAGAGGCTGAAAATCCCGCTTCCACCTTCCCCTTCAATCTACAACCCCATCCCCGCAAAGCCTCCCCGCTGCCTCTCTTTTAGAAGAAGGGGAGCCTGTTAATCGCGAGGTTTAGCTTCGGATTAGTTGACCGCCAACAACGAGCTACACAGTCACGGCCTCTCGGTACTCACCCCAAACCTTTCGCAGGGCATGGCTTATCTCGCCGACGGTAACGTCGCTTTCGACACAGTCCAGAATCTTCGGAAGCAGATTCGCTGTACCGTTCGCTGCAGACTGGAGGCCGGCCAGCGCTGATTCTGCTTTCTCGGTATTACGCCGTGCCCGCACCGCACGAACCCGCTCGATCTGATCCCGCTCGATCTTTTCATCGATAGTCAATATCGGTATCGGATGTGCCTGATCGGTTCGGAACATGTTCACGCCGACGACTATCGCATCTTTCGTTTCGACCGCACGCTGATACGCGTACGCCGCTTCCTGAATTTCACGTTGTACGTAGCCGGTCTCGATCGCACGCAACATACCGCCCATCGCGTCGATCTTC
The DNA here is from genome assembly GCA_036375155.1 of Pyrinomonadaceae bacterium. GTDB lineage: Bacteria > Acidobacteriota > Blastocatellia > Pyrinomonadales > Pyrinomonadaceae > OLB17. The sequence continues at coordinate 13,609 of DASUSJ010000131.1, read as the reverse complement.
TCGATGTACTCGACGGCGCGTTTCTCCAGCTGGTTCGTCAGTGCTTCGACTGCGTAGCTTCCGGCGAACGGGTCGACCGTGTCCGCTACGCCGGATTCATGAGCGATGACTTGCTGCGTACGAAGTGCGATCCGGGCAGCATTCTCCGTAGGCAAGCTAAGCGCCTCGTCCATCGAATTCGTATGCAGACTCTGGGTTCCGCCAAGTACGGCCGCGAGTGCCTGGATCGTCGTGCGAACGACGTTCACTTCAGGCTGTTGTGCCGTCAATGTCGAACCGGCGGTCTGTGTGTGAAACCTCAGCATCATCGATCTAGGGTTTGTAGCTTTGAACCGATCTTTCACAATCCGTGCCCAAAGCCTTCGAGCCGCACGGAACTTCGCGATCTCTTCGAGGAGGTTGTTATGCGAGTTGAAAAAGAATGAAAGCCGCGGTGCGAAGTGATCGACATCGAGTCCGACGTCGATCGCCGCCTGAACGTAAGCGATGCCGTCCGCGAGTGTGAACGCGATCTCCTGTGCGGCGGTCGAACCGGCCTCGCGAATGTGATAACCCGAGATCGAAATAGTATTCCAGTTGGGCACCTCGGCGGCGCAATAGGCAAACGTGTCTGTGATAAGACGCAGGCTTGGCTTTGGCGGATAAATGTATGTTCCACGCGCGATGTACTCTTTGAGAATGTCGTTCTGGATGGTGCCGTTTACCTTGTCGAAAGCGACACCCTGTTTTCTCGCAACAGCGAGGTAGAGGCAAAGCAGCGTCGACGCCGTGGCGTTGATAGTCATCGAGGTCGAAACCTGATCGAGCGGAATGCCGTCCAGAAGCGTCAGCATATCGTCGATGCTGTCGATCGCAACCCCGACTTTCCCGACCTCTCCGGCGGCGAGTTCGTCGTCCGAGTCCAAGCCGATCTGCGTCGGTAGATCGAATGCGACGCTCAATCCGGTCGTACCCTGCGACAGCAGGTATTTGTACCGGGCGTTCGATTCCTGCGCTGTAGCAAATCCAGCATACTGACGCATCGTCCAAAACTTCCCGCGATACATGTTGCGGCGGACACCGCGCGTATATGGAAATTCGCCCGGCTCTCCGATCTCACCGGCGTAATCAACTGTCGTATTGTCGGGGCTGAAATCGTTCGGTAGTTCGATGCCCGAAGATGTTTCAAACTTTTCGCGTCTTTCGCTCATTCGCCGATAGATTATCACAGCGGGGCGCGACTGGAACGTAGGCATCCTGGCTGCATGAGTGCGAGGCACGAAAAAGGATGGAGATGTCGAGTCGCGGTCGCTTTCGGCCGCTTCGCGACGTTGCAGGCGGGACGCCTGCGTTCCAATCGGGAGGCGTCATATCAAATTTCGGGACGGCACCTGGGACTTACTAGGGCAGCGTATCCTATAATTTTTTCAGCCTTGAACTACTACAACTATTTCACCGAGATTGAAGAAACTTTCATCCGAAGGCGCGGCAAGCACCTTTTGCTAAGCCCGATCGACTGGGCGATGATCGAAGGCTGGCAGCAGCGGGGCATCCCCTTGCATATCGTGATCCGGGGAATCGAAAGCGTCTTTGACAGCTACGACAAGAATCCCGGACCGCGGTCCATCAAGGGACTCCTCTATTGCAAGGAAGAGGTCGAAGCCCAGTTCCTCGAATGGTCCGCAATGCAGGCGGGGAAATCGAACGATGGTTCCAACGAGGGGTCACCCGAGTTTTCGCCCGGCCAGATCGTAAAGCACATAGACGCAGTCATCGAACAGCTGGAGCAGGTTGAGAATAAAGGGCTGCGCGAAGATATCGAGCGAGCTGTCGCCCGATTGAAGCAGCTTGCGATCGACCATTCGAACGATCTCCGGATGGCGGATCATTCGTTGTCAGACATCGAGAATCTTCTCGAGCACGCGTTGCTCACCAAGCTCGACTCGGAGCGACTCTCGCAAGTGGAGACCGATGTCGTCGAACAACTGCGTCCATACAAGTCGCAGATGGACGTCGAAGCGTACAAGCAAACTTCGAGGGTGATGATGTTGAAGCGCTTGCGCGAGGAGGAGGGAATTCCGCGGCTGAGCTTGTTTTATCTGTGATGCCTGAAGGATCCCCTTCTTGTTCATCGGGGACGCCGAGGCTTTGAGAGCGTTCGAGAGCACCTGAAAGCCAGGTAGTTTGCGATCTCGTTCGTGCATTTCGCGTGATGGTTTCATTCTTCTACGCCGTGAACCACGATCACACGAAATACACGAAACAGCGGATGAAGAACTTTGGTCCAATATCCAGAGATATTCGGAATTGTGCTCGCCGCTCGCGGTCCATGAACTCAAACATAGAAAAGATGTACAACGTCGGCGATGTTCTCGAAGTCGAGATAGTCAAGATCGTGCCCCGCGGGTTCGGGCTCGCGTTTGCCGATGGACTAACCGTGCTTGTTGCGCTGGCGGTAGCCGGTGACACGGCTCGCGTTCGCCTTACGGAGATCAAAGGCAAGACCGCATTCGCGGAGATCGAGGAGATCATTATTCCGTCGCCCGATCGTATCGTGCCGCCATGTCCCTATGTTGGCCGGTGCGGCGGATGTGATTTTCAGCAGATGACCTACGACGCGCAGCTCGCGGCGAAGGTCGGCATAATCCGCGACAATCTCCACCGCATCGGGAAGATCGATTTTGAACGTGAGATAACCGTCGTACCAAGCCCAAAGGATTTCCAGTATCGCCTTCGAGCGCAGTGGCACATCGACGGCCGCACGCGGGAGATCGGGTATTACGTGCGCAACTCGCGAAACCTGATCGCGGTCGAGCACTGTCCGATCCTTTTGCCAGAGCTTGATGCTGAGCTGCAGCGTGTCCGAGCGGAGATCGATTGGACAAACTTCTGGCCCGAGAAAGGAGCGATAGATGTCGCTTGCGGCGATGCCGGTGCGGTGTCGGCATTCTCGTCGGATCTCGATCTTGGAAACAAGGAAATAACGCTGACCGCCGCCGGGGAGACGTATACTTTCACGGCCCAGGCGTTTTTTCAGGGAAATCGTTATCTGATCGAATCGCTAATCCGGACGGCGATCGGTGATGCAAGCGGAGAGAACGCGCTGGACCTCTACTCGGGCGTCGGGCTTTTCACATTACCGCTTGCCCGAAAGTTCAGGAGCGTTATCGCCGTCGAAGATTATCCGCTCGCCATCGAATTTGCTCGGCGAAACGTCGGAAACGCTGGATTGACGAATGTAGAGATCGTAGAGCGCCCGACCGGCAGGTTTCTGGCTGATATTCGCGAGGCCGATATCGATTTCGCCCTGCTCGATCCGCCGCGCTTCGGCACCGAGAAAAAAACGGTTCTCGATCTCATCCGGCTGCGGCCGAGAGCCGTGTCGTACGTTTCGTGCGATCCATCCGTGCTCGCACGCGATCTCAGACGGTTCCTGGACGGCGGTTATGCCATCGAGTCGATCACCGCAATCGATCTGTTCCCGCAGACTCATCATGTGGAGACGGTCGTGAAACTGCGGTCAGGGGATCGCATCGTATAACCGCGGAGCAGCTGAACCAACTGGAACGCAGGCTTCTTCTTTGCGACGTCGTCAACGGACTGGCACGCAGGCGTCCCCGCTGCAACGTCGCGGCTTTGCGGCGTCAAACCACAATCTTGTCGACTGATGCTGGCTTTTTCGTGCTGCGCACCCATGCGGGCGGGACGCCTGCGTTCCAGTCCGTTCGTGCGACTCTACTCGACAGCTTTTCGGCCGATAGTCGCTTTTTCCGCAGAACCCGCCTCGCGCTCCCTTCGTAAGGAATAGAGCATTACAGTAAACTTAAACCTATGGCGAAAAAGAAAGATGATGAGGCGATGACAAAGAGCCACTTTGTTCGTTGCCGTTACTGCGGACAAAAGAACTCGGTCAAGTCGGACTACAAGAACAATGCCGCGAATTGCGGGCGGTGTAAGCTTCCGTTATCGAACGAGGGGCACAAGAAGTTTGCCGACCTCAGCAAGCATGAGTACATCCATCCAGCCGATAGCAAAGCGCTTGCTGCATTGAAAGCGATTCCGGGCGTTGATTCGGCATTGAAGAAACTGCTCGAGTGGACCGGCGAGTCGGCCATACGTGTGATGTTCATGGCGAGTGCGGTGAAGGTCACGTCAAAACAATGCCCGGATCTTCACGCGAAACTTCAGATCGCCTGCACGACGCTCGGCGTTGACATGCCCGACCTTTACATCCAGCAGAACCCGCTAGTCAACGCCTTCACCGGCGGCGTCGAAAAACCCATCATCGTTCTGCACTCGGCACTGATCGAGCGGCTTAATGACGAAGAAACCCTCGCCGTAATTGCACACGAGGTAGGCCACATTCACGCCGAGCACGTGTTGTATCTCACCGCTGCGCGCTTGATAGAAGCTCTTGCGAATCTAAGCGTGGGCCGTCTTGTCCCCGGCTCCGAGATCGTTAAGTTTATCGTCTCGGCCGGTATCGGCAGCGCACTTCTCGCGTGGGCACGGCGGGCCGAGCTTTCCTGTGATCGCGCTGCTTTGCTTGTGACACAGGATCCACACGTCATCGGTCGTACGATGATGAAGCTGGCCGGCGGAACATTCGCGTCGAAGATCGATTACGACTTGTTCCTCGAACAGGGCCGCGAATTTCAGAAGAACTACGACGAGAAGAAGCTGGACAAGTTCTGGGCGGACATTATCAACGCCGGTTTGTCGCACCCGTTTCCCATCTGGCGCGTGTCGGAGATCCTGAAATGGGTCGAGGAAGGCGAGTACGAAGAGGTGATGAAGAAGAACTAGTACAAAGGATGAAACGACATGAGCGGAAGGCCCACGGCACTTGGTGTCTCTATTCTTAAGATTGCGGCCCTGGGTGCCTTGATGAGCGTTGTCATTATCGCGGCCTGCGGAGTTCGGAAGCAACCCGCCGTCGATGCTCCCACCGTAAAGCCAGAAAAGACGAACATTAACAGGATAAGCCTCGAGAGTTTGGAGGAAATGTTCGCAAACATGAAAGGGAAGGCTCCATGGTATAAGGATGGTGATCTGCTGTGGGGCTATTTCTTCACCGACCCCGATCCAAAGAAGTTAGAGCGGGCGGCCGAAAGACTCACGATGATGGGTTATCGATTCGGAAGTATCTATCCTACCGACGATGGAACGACTCACTTCTTGCACGTCGACAGGGTCGAGACGCACACCCCACAAACCCTACATCTTCGCAACGCTGAACTCTACGCGCTCGCGGACGAGTTTGATCTGGAGTCTTACGACGGTATGGACGTGGGCCCGGTTTTGTCGGATTGATCTAAAGTGTTAATCGTTCTTACAACAGCATCTAACGCTGAAGAAGCCGAACGTCTGGCACGTTCGGTCGTTGAAGAGAAACTCGCCGCTTGCGTGCAGATCCTGCCGAAGATGACGTCGGTTTATTTCTGGGAAGGAAAGATCCAAACGGAACCCGAACATCTCTTGCTGATCAAGACGCTGGAGGAGAAGTTCGATGAGCTAAGTGATTTCATTCGCGCGAATCACAGCTATGAAGTACCGGAGATCGTCGCGATCGACCCTGAAAAGGTGTCGGACGATTATTTGAAGTGGATGCGTGACGTTACGGGTTAAAAGCGAGAGCAGGTAACGAGCGCTGGTGATATAGACTAGCCGTCGTAGACGCGTAAGCATATAGCCCCGGGCGTGAGCCCGGGGGCTTCGCGATTTACAACACCCGAGCTCGCGAATGCGAGCGATAGATCGCAAACCTCTATCGCCGTCTACGACGGCTCAAGTGATATAACGATCAAACCCGGGCTCACGCCCGGGGCTTTATGCTGTCGCTTACTTCGCGAGCTTTTTTTGTCCCGTCGATGGGCGGTCGAATCTCAATTCTGGCGTCGGCGCACAGTTCACAGTTCACAGTTAATAGCTAGCTTTCGATCCCACTTCCCGCCGGTACCGGGGCCCCCGCGTTGAATGTCTTCACAACGAACTCAACCGCGTCGCGAGGCGAATCGGTGAGATGAATGAGGCCAAGGTCCTCCGGGTTGATATTCCCTTCGTTCAGCATCGTTGAGGTCAGCCACGCGAGCAGTCCTCGCCAGTACTGCGAGCCAAACAATACGACCGGAAAGTTCCGGATCTTTCTTGTCTGGATGAGCGTCAACGCTTCGAACAGCTCGTCCATAGTTCCGAACCCGCCCGGGAAGATGATGTAGGCGTTGCTGTACTTGATGAACATCGTCTTTCGGACGAAGAAGTATTTGAAAGACAGTGATCTTGTCTGGTAAGGATTTGGGGCCTGCTCGAACGGCAATTCGATATTGCACCCGACCGAGACTTTTCCCGCCTCGAACGCACCGCGATTCGCGGCTTCCATGATTCCCGGCCCGCCGCCGGTGATTATCTCGAAGCCGGCTTCGGCCAGCAGCTTTGCAGTTTCGCGCGCCGCATCGTACATTTCGGCGTTCTCGTCGGTACGCGCCGAGCCAAAGATCGAGACCCCGCGCGTTATCGTCGCGAGGTCATCAAACCCGCCGACAAATTCACCCATGATGCGAAAAACCCGCCAGGAATCCGATGTCTTGTATTCGTCCTCCGGCTCCGGCGAGCGCAGAAGCACCTCGTCATCGGTGAGCTGCCAGTATTCCGGTTCTTTCTCGAGTGTCTTGGCCTCGGCGACCGTCATCGGCTCACCGGGTTTCTCGTTCTTCTTGACCTTCGGTTTGTTAGCGTCAGTTTTTGCCATTTCGATTTGGGATTTGGGATTTGGGATTTCGGATTTTGGTTCAGCTGTGGCGCGTGAGCCACGGCGTAAATCCGAAATCCCAAATCCCAAATCCCAAATTGTCAGATTCCCATGATGTTGTAGCCGCAATCGACGTAGATCGTCTCACCGGTAATGCCGGACGAAAGATCGCTGACGAGGAACAACGCGGTGTTGCCAACCTCGCCGGCCGAAACGTTACGTTTCAGCGGCGACCGCTCGGCGACGTGGCCGAGCAGAGAACCCATTCCGCGCACACCGCGAGCTGAGAGCGTATTGATCGGTCCGGCGCTGATCGCGTTTACGCGGATATTCTGTTTACCAAGGTCCGCTGCAAGATACCGAGTTGATGCTTCGAGGGCCGCCTTCGCAACACCCATCACGTTATAGTTCATTACGACCTTTTCCGCACCGTAATAGCTCATCGTAACGATGCTTCCACCGTCGGTCATAAGTGGAGCGGCCGCGAGCGCGACCTGCGTAAGGGAAAACGCGCTAATCTGCAACGCAGTCGTAAATGCCTCGCGCGTCGTGGTCACGAACTCGCCCTCGAGGGCCTCGCGAGGCGCGAACGCTATCGAGTGGATCAGATAGTCGAGCTTGCCGTATTTCTCCTTCACGGCCTCAAAGGTCGCGTCGACCTGAGCCTGATCGGAAACATCGCAAGGGATAACCAGCGAGTCAGGGAGCGTGTTCGCAAGCTCCTCGACGCCTTCTTTCAATCGCTCCGACTGGTATGTAAAAGCCTGCCGTGCTCCATTAGACCCGCAAGCAGATGCGCATGCCCATGCGATAGATCGCTTGTTTGCGACACCGAAAATCAATCCAACTTTGTTTTCCAACATAATTCTTTAGTGGATAGTGGATAGTTGACAGTGGATAGTCCGACCGCTAACGGCCATCTGGAAACGTCGCACCACGAACTATCAACTGTCAACTATCCACTATCAACTAGTCCGTCACGTAGATCCTCTGTAGCGCCTCGAAATCCAGCAAACGTATCTCTACGTCGACCGGTGTTCCGGAGAACCGTTTCGTGTTCAAAGACTTCCTCAAGCGTTCCTCGTCTTCGAACGTGAGTTGTGTAACAAGCACGACCATCAGCCTTACTTTCATAGCCACGGTCATTTTCTCGAGGACCTTTTTCACCAAAGCCATCTTCCGCATCATCGAGTCGATGCGCTCCTGCCGGAGGTCCGGAGCAACGAGGAATGAAACCTCGGCGCAGATTATCACGTCCTGCTTGACCAGCACGGCGTCGAACGGTACTTCACCGATGCTGACATGTCGCAGGAGCGGAACCTGCTCCTCCTGCTGTATCTGTCTGAGCGCGAGGTCTTCTGCAACTATGTAGGCAGACTGAAGATCGCTGATCTGTTCAGTGCTAACCTCGAGGATCCTTGAAAGCTCCAGAACTTCGATGTTCAAACTTTCGCGCTGGATCTCCGGCAACGCCGACTCCCAATCGATCCGCGATTCCTCCCGTGCGGCGGCCAGTTTTCGTGTCGTTCTCGCGCTCAAGAATGAAAAAATCGATAACCCGATGAGCGAGACACCAAACACCGCGACGAACACCCAGGAACGCACAAAGACGGCCATTATCAAGCCTGCGGCCAAAACTACCCCGACCGTTATACCCAAACCCGTGGGGGGCGCGGTACGTTGATGCTGCGAGAACCTGACCAACGAGTTGTCGAGTTGTCTAGCCATGAAGAGAGTGTGACAGTTGACAGTTGATAGTTGAGTTCGCGATGCTAACGCCCCGTCGGATACTTTGAGTCACGAACTATCAACTATCAACTGTCAACTACTAAGCGACGCTCGCGCGCTCGAACGGGATATCGTCGAAATGCGTCATCCGTTTGAAGTCGCGAAAGCGCTGATTGATCTCGGGGTAATCGAGTTCGTCGACACGTTCCGTCCCGAATTTCTCTACGTTGAACGAAGCCATGACCGAGCCGTAGATCATTGCACGGCGCATAGTGTCATCGGAAATGTCCTTCTGGCTCGCAAGGTATCCCATGAAGCCTCCCGCGAACGTATCGCCGGCACCGGTCGGATCGAAAACGCTTTCGAGCGGGTAGGCCGGCGTTGAGAAGAATCCATCTTTGGTAAATAATGTCGCCCCGTACTCGCCGCGTTTGATGACGATGGCTTTCAGCCCGAGATCCATGATCTTGCGAGCCGCCTTGTGAATGTTCGGCTCGTCGGTGAGCTGGCGGGCCTCTGCGTCATTGATGATTATGCAGTCGACGACCTTGATCGTCTCGATCAACGCGTCCTTCATCGACGAGATCCAGAAGTTCATTGTGTCCATCGCCACGAAGTCCGCGTTCGAACATTGCTCACGCACCTGCTTCTGAAGCGTCGGTAAAATGTTTGCGAGGAATACCAGACGCGCATTCCTTGAGTTTTCGGAAAGCTTCGGGTCAAACGTCTCGAACACGTTGAGCTGTGTATCCAACGTGTGTGCCGTATTCATGTCGTAATCGTAACGGCCGCGCCAGAAGAACGTCTTACCGTCCGAAACGACTTCAACGTCGTCAGTGTTTATCGCGTGTCGTTTGAAAACCGCCCATTCGTCGTCACCGAAATCACCGCCGACAACGCCGACAGCATTCACTCTTGTAAAAAAACTCGCCGACAGCGAGAAATGTGTCGCTGCGCCGCCCAGGATCTTGTCGCGCTTTCCGAACGGCGATTCCAGGGCGTCGAATGCGACGGAACCAACTACAGTTAATGACATCTAGAAAAGTATCTCCAAGAAAAGGATCGAGTAAAACAAGCCGCTATTTTACACGCCAAGGCGGGTTTTTGCGATTCTCGCCCGCGTAAAAGAGGCAGATCTTATTGCCATTTGGGTCTTTCAGGTAGGCTTGGCGCCAGAGCCAGGGGCGGTCGGTCGGGTCCTCGTCGAACATGAGGCCTTTCGACTTAAGCTCACTGACGGTGGCATCAAGATCTTCACATTCGAAGTAAAGGACGACGTTATTCGAAACCCGGGCCGTGTCGTCGTCCTGTATCGACAGGGTGGAATCGCCGTCGGGACATTCGAGACGGGCGTAACGCGGCAGGGAATCGACGATAATTAGAAGCCCGAGCGTCTGGAAGAACTCGGCCGTCTCTTGCGGTTTGTTCGTATATATCGTGACTTGGTTTAGGTTCACGGCATTATGAAATTACAAGACTACGAAATTACAAAATTACATCCTGGCAGGGGGAAATGGGGTCAGCCCAACACATATATATCGAAGGTAATTTTGTAATTTGGTGATTCCGTAAGTTCGTAATGATCAGTTCGGGATTGGCGGGACGGACTTTAGGGCTTTCAACGCTTCCTCCGCCTCATCACGATACTGGCTCTGCGGGTGTTTCTCAATGAGCATCGCAAAGTACGCCACAGCGTCCTCGCGGAGTTTCGCAGGCGCGAACTTGTCCTTTTCCTTTTCGGACTTAAGATTCACCTTCTGCTTTCCTTTGTTTTCGGAAAGATAGTAGCTGCTCATGCCGGCGAGATAAAGAAACTCATCCATCTTTGAAAAATCCGGGTAAGCGGCAAAGGTCTCCTCGAACCGCATCAAAACGCCCTTATAAGCCTTTTTCAAGCGAAACGCCTGCCATGCGACGTCGAGGTTGTGTTTCGCGTCCTGCTCGAGAACCGGGTCACGGTCGATCGCAGGATCGATGTTGCGTTGGCCAAAAACAGAGCCTCCCGCAAGCAGGATCAAAAGAAAGGGAATTAGCACGTTCTTCATACAACTAAAGATGACTTCGCGACGTTTTTGGTTTGTTTCGTGTCTTCGTGTATTCAATGGTTCTCCAATCAGTTAATGGAATACAACGAAGAAACGGAAAACAGCAGATCATTTTGCTGCGTACTTTCCGATGATGGCCTCAAGCTTTCTGAATGTCTCCTCCGGCCAAAGATCCGGCGCCGTGAAGATGGCGTTTTTGGTCGCTCCCTGATACTGGTTTGGAGTCTGTTTCGCAGCGACGCGTTTTACCGCATCTTTCAAAATGAGTTGTGCGTTTCGAACGTTCTTGTTCAGATACTCGATGACCATATCGACGGTCACATCATCATGACCCTCGTGCCAGCAGTCATAATCGGTTACGAGTGCAAGAGTCGCGTATGCGATCTCGGCCTCGCGTGCGAGTTTTGCTTCCTGCAAATTCGTCATTCCGATGATGTCCATTCCCCATTGGCGATAAACGTTCGACTCGGCTTTTGTTGAAAACGCCGGACCTTCCATGCACAAATATGTGCCGCCACGATGGGTGATCACACCGACCGATTTGCATGAAGCTTCGAGGATGTCGCCAAGCTCATGACACACCGGATGGGCAAGCGCCACATGTCCGACTATTCCTTCGCCAAAGAAAGTCGACTCGTTAACGCGTCCCCGCGTACGATCGAAAAATTGATCGGGAATTACCAGGTCTGTCGGCGCGTACTTTTCCTGCAGGCTGCCGACCGCGGAAACAGACAAAATGTATTCGACTCCGAGCAGCTTCATCGCATAGATATTGGCTCGGAAGGGAAGCTCGGTTGGCAGCAGTTTATGTCCACGTCCGTGACGGGGCAGGAACGCAACTGTGACACCTTCGAGCTCACCGATGATGAAGGCATCGGACGGCGAGCCAAATGGCGTTTCAACTTCTTGCTCTCTTACATTTTGAAGCTCGGGCATTTGGTAAAGACCCGAGCCTCCGATTATTCCGATATTTACTTTTTCCATTAGCTTGATGAAAGCGGCTCCGGACGAATCTTACCGTTCGTCGTAGTCAAGCGGCAAAGGGGAGCCTCGAGGTCATGGTAGAAAAGACACAGCCAACCCTGTTCGATCGCCCGGGGCAAAATAGCTTTCTTGAACTCCAACGTTTCCGCCGGGTAGAGGTCGTAACCCATGATCCACGGCAGCGGGAGATGATGTCTCGTCGGAACCAGATCCGCGAAGCCGTAGACCGTTTGTCCGCCACGATCGAGACGCCACGTCTGCATCGTTTTGGAATGCCCCTGGATGGTCTGCATTCGAAGTCCGGGGATCACGTCGTAGTCGTCCGGCTTAAGCTCGACCTGCCCAGACTCGACAACCGGGTGCCAGTTTTCACGAAGGTAGCTTGCCCGATCACGCTCGTGGGGCGATTCGGCGTGTTCTAACTCGCTTTTCGAGACGAAGTAGCGGGCGTTTGGGAATTGTGGGGTTACACCGGACGGAGTTTCGTTAAGCCGCCGGTCTCCGACCGGCGTCGCAGTCGAAGACCGCGAGTTTAACGCCACGGAGCCGGTATCATTCCCGCCCAATCCGCGATCCGCGATCGTTGTATTCCCGCCCGCGTGATCAAAATGGAGGTGAGTGTTGACGACGATAGTTATGTCTTCGGAACGGGCGCCGGTCTTTTCGAAGAGAGTTTCGGTAAATGGTTTTTCTCGGAAGATGCCGTACATCTTCGTTTCCTTTTCGCTCCATTTTTCACCGATGCCGGTCTCGATAAGGATCTTCTCTTTGCCGGTATCAACGAACACGCAATTCATGTTCAGACGTACCCGATTAAGCTCGTCCGGCGGACAAACTCGCTCCCAAAGAACACGCGGGACGACTCCAAACATCGCCCCGCCGTCCAATCTAAATTCCGTGTCCGGAATTATCTCTATCCGGTAATCGCCTATCTCCACCGGCTTATTTCTTCTTGGTATCCGCCTTCTTATCCTGTTTCGGTGCCGGCGGTTCCTCACCTTCTGCGCCTTCAGGCATGCCCATCGGCATCTGCTGCTGTTTCTTCATCATTTCCTGGATCTGCTCGTCAGATACCTCAGGAACCGTGAAATCTTCAGGCACGGTCACGTGGTTGGACGCGACCAGTTCTTCCAACACCTTCTTTTCCTTCTCTTCTTCAAGCTTAGTACGAACGTACTGCTTGACCGGCATCTCGCGACCCATCGGATTCTCCGGATCCTTGAAGCCGGTCGAGATCAGGATATGTCGAACGTCGTAAGTTTCCGTCGGCTGACCGGACGGGTCCTTTCCTTCGCCTTTCTTTTCCAGCTTGACGATGTGATAACCGTAATCGGTCTCGACAAGGTTCGGTGCTACCTGACCGGGCTCCAAGGCCAGTGCCGCCTGCTCGAACGCAGGGACCATACGGCCTTTCGGTGTGTCCGCGTAGAGACCGCCGTTCTTCTGCTGCGTCTGCGGATTGGTGTTGCCCGGATCTTCGGAAAACTCGTTAGCAAGTGCTGCGAAATCTTCACCGTTCTTTGCGCGGTTGAGGATCTCCTCGGCCTTAGCTTTCTTCGAGCTTGTATCGAGCTCCGGGTGCTCGGCAATATACTTTTCGATCTCCTCGTCGGTGACCTTAACCTTTTCCGCCATCTTCTCTGAGTAAAGCCGTGCCAAGAACTGGGCCTGTTGGAGCTTTACCTGAAGATTAACTTTGTCCTGAAATTCTTTCGGGAGTTCACCGGCCGCGACCTTATCGTCGTACTCCTTTTCGTAGATCTCGATCTTCGCAAAAATCTCCCGTGCCTGCTTCGTCTCTTCCTCCGAGATCTCGCGGTCCTTCATTTGCGGATTGCCTGCCTTCAAGAGAGCGACTTTCGTGTCGAGAAACTTCTGAAACTCGAGTTCATTGTTCTGCGGGCCGAGACCGATCTTGTTCTTGAACGATGCCCACGCACCCTGCGATGCTGCGTCACCTTGTCCCCAAAACGCATTGATCTGGTCTTCGGTAATAAACCCGAACGGCGGCATCGGACCTTTGTCCTTGTTGATCTCGCGGTCGTAATTCACGGCGACAACCTCTGAGCGAATATTCTTCAACTCCTGGCGGTTGTTCGGCTCGTTCGTGAGGCCTTCCCGCTGA
>DASUSJ010000130.1:0-6254 GCA_036375155.1 Pyrinomonadaceae bacterium | reverse complement strand
TTAAGAGTGCGCGATTTATCGCGTTCTTGATAGCGTTAGAACGCGATAAATCGCGCACTCTTAACGACGCGCACTCTGACAAAAGGTCTTATGGCAAGGGAAAGAAGAATTGTTGAACGGGAAGTTCGGTCGGTCGAATCTAGAAGCTTAGCATCGAAGCTGGCATGGCTTTCGATGTCGCTCCTGCTCGCACTTTCGGCTGGTGCTCTGACCGGCATCCTGTTTTCGTATTACCTCAACAACTCCCGCTATTCAGTGGAGGTCTCCGCCCTCGCGACCTACCGTCCGCCCCAGGTCACGACGATCTACGCCGACGATGGCGAGACGGTACTTGCTGAATTCGCGATCGAAAAGCGTATCCCGATCAAGGAGCAGGACATCCCCCAGAACGTCGAGGATGCATTGATCGCGATCGAGGACAACCGGTATTACAATCACATCGGTATCGATCCGTACCGGATCGTCGGTGTAATTTTCAAGAATCTTACCGGTGGTCGCCTCGAAGGCGGGTCGACGATCACTCAGCAGCTTGCAAAGAACTTATTCCTATACAAAGACCAGACCTACACGCGCAAGGTAAACGAGTGGGCCGTAGCTTTACAGATCGAGCGCTTTTATACCAAGCGGCAGATACTCGAGATGTACATGAACTACGTTTTTCTCGGTGCCGGAGCGTACGGCTTCGAGGCCGGCGCGCGAACGTACTTCGGCAAGCCTCTCAAGGAACTTAGCCTCGAGGAAGCAGCGCTGCTCGCCGCTATCCCGAAATCCCCCGAATATTCGCCGACGCGGAATATGGAGAAGGCGAAGATGCGCCGCGACATCGTCCTCGACCAGATGACCAAGTATTTTCCCGACCGGTATTCGCAGGCCTCGGTCGATGCGGCAAAAGCAAAACCGATCAAGCTGGCGGACACGGCTTACTATCAGGCGTTGCCTAAATCCACATCGTGGGATTACCCGGTCGAAGAGATCCGCCGCTATTTGGAAAACGAGTACACAACCCGGGTCGCACAAGGCGGCTTGAAGGTGTACACGACGATCAACGTCGAAGCACAAAAGGTTGCGACAAAGGTGGTCCGGGAGCGTCTCCGTGCTTTCGACCGAGGACGACGCTGGCGGTCAGACTACCAGAACATCCTGGTTGACGCCGAGAATCAGCCGCTGACGGACGAGAAAGAGATCGCAAATAAACTTGCTTCATACAAGCATGCCGACTGGTACGGCGACGAGTACGAAGAGGGCGAGTACATCAAGGGCCTTGTCGTAAAATCCAACCCGGTCTCGGACGAGGTCGGTGTACGTTTCGGGAAATATAAGGCTGTCGTTAAAGCAGAGAACATGGGCCGTAGCTCCAAACGGCCTCGCGAAGAATTGAAACCTGGCTTCCTCGCCGAGTTCCTTGTCAAAAAAGTCGACAACGAGAATCAGATCCTGAGCGTCGAGCTTTCACAGGTGCCCGAGATCCAGGCTTCGCTTGTCTCGATCAACGCGAAGAACGGCGAGATCGTGTGCATGGTCGGCGGTTACGATTTCCACACGAACAAGTTTAATAACGCGACGCAGGGTCTCAGGCAGACCGGATCTGCGTACAAACCATTTATCTACACCGCAGCCGTCGAGGACGGCATGACGCCAGACATGCTCGTGAGTGGCGCTCCGATAAAACGCGGCGGCTGGATGCCCCACAATTACGACGGAAGTACGAGTCATGCGAACGTGCCGATGAAAGTTGCGTTGGCCAAATCGTACAACCTTGCCGCTGTACATCTCCTCGAGCAAGTCGGAATTCAAGCCGGCGGGCAGATGGTCAGACGGTTCGGTATCACGAATCCAATGGCACCCAGCTTGCCGTCAGCGCTTGGTGCGAGCGAAGCGTCTCTTCTGGAGATGACATCCGCCTACTCCGCGTTTCCGAACAAAGGAATCCGAGTGCATCCGCACATGATCCGAAAAGTGTACAGCCGTGACGGCACCCTTCTCGAAGAATGGAAGAACACGACGTCCAAAGTCACAAGCGAGTATGTCGCGTTGACAATGGTCGACATGATGCGCGGCGTTGTGGAAGGCGGTACCGCGTCCGGTGCGGCCGCGGCGGGTCATCCGCTTGCCGGGAAAACAGGTACTGTAAACGATCATACCGACGTTTGGTTTATCGGTTACACACCGACGTATGCAACCGGCGTCTGGATGGGAAATCCGGAGAAAAAGGAAAATTTGGGTCGAGGCATGACGGGTGGTGTCGGGGCGCTTCCGTTCTTTAATGCATTCATGAACGCCTTCATGAAAGACAAAGAGAAAGAGAATTTTCCGAGTGTTCCGCCGATACCGCCGGAGATCAAGACCCTCATGGAACGGAACAAACGCGAGGAGCTTGAAAAACTGGAGAAGGCGGAACAAGCTGCCATCCGATCCGGCGCCACCAGCAATAGCAATAGCGCACCGAGCGTGACGGCAACCGAGCCGGCAACGCCGAGCGGAACAGACCCCGCCGGAGGTGTCCCGGACTCGCCCAAGAGTAACCCGGTCGATTCAGGCCTCCCGATTACAAGGCCGGTAATCACGCAGCCTCCGCCGCGGAATCCGGATCCCAAGCCTGCCGAGGTTCCGGAAGGCAAGAAGCGAAAGGGGAAGAAAGGTGACGGCTAACAGCTTTTGAAACCGGAACGTTGATTGAAAGGAGAAGGTCGTTGATCTTCTCCTTTTGTATTTTCGGAACTGACGGGTAAACCTAAGCGTGCAGTTTTTCGTAGGTACTAAGACATTAACCGGCCAAAACTCATACACCTTTGGAGCATTTTTTATGAGCACGATCCGATGCATGGTTTTTCTTTTCGGCGTACTGTTCGCCACGACGTTCGTTCCCTACTTCGCTCATGCCCAGCAGCCAGCGCCCCAGCCGACGCCGCTCGAGATAAAGATCGATCCTGCGGCGTTCGATCCGTACGTTGGGCAGTACGAGGATGTGGTAAACCTCGGCGGTACGATCTTCTCGTTCTTTCGCGAGGGCGATAAGTTCT
Organism: Pyrinomonadaceae bacterium; assembly: GCA_036375155.1. Lineage (GTDB taxonomy): Bacteria > Acidobacteriota > Blastocatellia > Pyrinomonadales > Pyrinomonadaceae > OLB17. Next base: position 3,234 of record DASUSJ010000130.1, on the reverse strand, counting down.
TCCTTCAGGTTACAAATCAGGACCGGATCGAGATCTTCCCATCTGCGTCGAACACCTTCTTTATGAAGGAACCTCGCGGCGGCGCGGCAGAGTTCCTGAGAGATCCGAACGGCCGCGTCACGGGGATGATCTGGCGGCAGGGCGGATCGGAATTTCGAACGAAGAAGATAGCGAATCAGCCTGCGAAGGACACGCGGGTCACCTTCAATCGAAAGGAGATGATGATCCCAATGCGCGACGGAGTGAAATTATTCACCGTCATTCTCACCCCGGAAACGCAGACCGAGAACCTACCGATCTACATGGAGCGCACACCCTATGGCGTGTCGGGGTGGAACTCCGACCGCCTTAATGGATCGAAGACCGAACTCGTTCAAGACGGCTATATTTTTGTATTTCAGGATATTCGAGGACGAACGGATTCCGAGGGCGTATTCGAGATGCTCCGGCCTCCGCGCGACAAGCGTGATCCTGGATCGGTCGATGAAAGTACTGATACGTACGACACAATCGAATATCTTTTGAAGAATGTGCCGAAGAACAACGGGCGTGTCGGGATCGCCGGTGTGAGTTATCCCGGCTGGCTTGCCGCTGTTGCACTGCTTGATCCACATCCGGCGTTGAAGGCATCGTCCCCGCAGGCCCCGGTGACAGATCTTTGGATGGGTGACGACTTTTCTCACAACGGTGCGTTCCGGCAGACATACGCGCATCATTGGGCGGTGCCGCTGGAGATGGCAAAGAAGGGTGGCAACGTCGAGATCAGTGATACGGATATGTATAACTACTATCTCAACACCGTTAAGCTGCCGACGCTCTCAGCGGAGCTGGCAAAAAAATCGCACTCGTGGAAGGCGTTTCTCGAGCATCCGGATTGGGATTTTTATTGGCAGGCCAAAGCGACGAATCTATACGTGACCGACACGAGCGTACCGACACTGGTCGTTGGAGGATGGTGGGACCAGGAAGATCTGTTCGGCCCCCTCGCTCTCTACAAGGGTCTCGAAAAGACTGATAAGGACGATCAGGTGAATCTGGTGATGGGCCCGTGGAATCACGGAGGGTGGGGCGGCCGTGGTCGACGCCTCGGTGCGATCGATTTCGGCAGCGATACAGGTCGATATTTTCGGGCGGAGATCCTGGCTCCATTCTTTGCTTATCATCTCAAAGGCAAAGGTTCGCTTAAGCTTCCCGAGGCTTCCATTTTCCGCTCGGGGTCGAATGTGTGGAAGGCATACGACGAATGGACTCCGACGCGCGGTCTGCAAAAAGGGGCCTTGTATTTTAATGCAGACGGAAAACTGTCATTCAGCAAACCTGCCGGGAGCGGTGAGGCTTTCGATTCCTACAAGTCGGATCCAGCTGATCCGGTCCCGTACCGAAAGCGCCCGATCGCTGTAACCTACGGCCAGGGTTCGACCTGGTCCGCATGGCTCGTAGACGACCAAAGATTCCTTAGGGATCGAAGGGATGTTCTATCGTGGCGGTCGGACGTCCTGACGGAAGATGTCACGATCACCGGCGACATAGTGGCGAAATTGTTTGCTTCGACGACCGGCTCGGACAGTGACTGGGTGGTGAAGCTCATCGACGTATACCCCGCCGAGTATCCCACCGACCCAAAAATGTCGAGTTACGAGTTGATGGTGGCGAGCGAGATCTTTCGCGGGAGGTACCGTGAGAGCTTCGAAAAACCGGAAGCTATAACGCCGGATCGCGTTGCCGAGTATACCGTCGACATGCGCGGCAACGATTACACGTTCAAAAAGGGGCACCGCATCATGGTTCAGGTTCAGAGCACATGGTTCCCGCTCTATAACCGGAATCCGCAGAAATTCGTTCCGAATATTCTGTTGGCTACCGATGCCGATTATCAGGCTGCGACGCAGAAGATCCATCGCTCATCGAAGTACCCTTCGCACATAAGCGTGTCGTTAGCGAGATAGCTTCTCTGAGCGGTTAGCCTTTCTCTTCGATCCAGAGAGATGGGTAGTCGGTTACAATGCCGTGTTCATCGACTGTCAGATCTCTCTGAAACGTGCCGTTCGCGCTTTCGTAGCGGAATGTGTGTTCTGAGATTCGCGTGTAGGTTTGCTGAAAGGGTTCGAGCGCGAAACTGGGAAAGCGGAGCCAGGCAGCACTTACTTCTCGTGATTCGCCGACCGCAAGATCCAGCCGCCGGATCGGTAGCGTGTTGGTGACGGGACTAAAGTTCAGGTCGATATCAACACAACCGTTTACTGCCTCAATTGAGCGTCCGTTCATCGTCCACTTGTGATCGTCATCGACGGAGATCTCTATCTCGATCATCTCGTCGCCCACCTCGCCGACGACCTCCGCCGTAATGGTCTCGCCATTTGAATCGCATTCGATAAGGTACTCCAGGCAGCACGGCTCGCCGTCGTAGACAAATATCGCTGTTCCGTAGAGGCGCGATTCAGATTCATCCGCGGACGCCTGCGCCCATTCGTGGCCCGGGATATCCAAACGGCGCCAGATTATGGATCTTAAAAATTCCTTCATCGGATTGCGAAGAGCCGGTTATCTTGAAACCTTTGCCCTAGTTTGCCGTGAAGCGGCCTAGATAATGCGGCAGCATCTTTCGCCACCAGGGCCAGTCGTGGTTGACGTCGTGCCCCCAGAGTTCCAGCAGGTGCGGGATACCCTTGGAATGAAGCAGTGACGAAAATTCGCGACTGCGGTCCGGCGCCTCGTAAGCGCCCTGGCCGGTTACGATGACGATTGAATCGGCCTTTCTGAGCCGAGGAAGGTGATAGTCGTCATTCAAATGTTTCAGGTACATCGTCGGGTTGTTGAAGTAGACGTTGTCGTCGTAAAACCCTTTGTCGAGATAGCTGTATATGTCGTAGCTGCCGCTCATCGCGATCGTGCCGCGAAATTGATCCGAATGCTTGAGGTACGTATTGGCCGCGAGAAAAGCGCCCAACGATGCCCCTGTCGTCAGCGGGCGTGCATCGTCACCGCATTCGTTACGGATCAGCGGCAAAACTTCTTCGGTTATGTAACGGTCGTAGCGGGCGAGCATTTCGACCTTCCATGCCGGATGCGATTCGCGGTTGAGCAGGCTGTACTTGTTTACGGAGTTTATCGAATATGCCCGGATCAATCCTTTCTCAATGAGATCCTTGATCGAATCGACCATGTAAAAGCGCTCGTATTCGAGATAATCGGCTGCCGCGGTCGGGAACATCAGGAGAGGATATCCCGCATGTC
>DASUSJ010000129.1:0-4026 GCA_036375155.1 Pyrinomonadaceae bacterium | reverse complement strand
CTACGACGGCACTTGCGCTACTGATGAAGGATGGCCGGCCGCAGTATCAGTCGATAGGCGGACTTGGGGCCGACTCGATCTTTATCGACGCTGAAACTGGCATCGCGAGTTTTTCTCAACCCCCTACATGGAAGACACGGTTCTTTCGCGAAGCGCACTTCTATTTCTTTGCGGGGGGCTGGCAGGTCCCGCTGCTGCTTATTTTCTCTGGATTGGCTGCGCTGTCCGCATTGACCGGCATCTATCTGAACATCGCGTACTGGACCAGACGGCTCCGCGGGGGCACGGCTCGTAACTGATACAACTCCGTCTACAACTCTTTCGTTGCGGAAAACCATCTCAACCGCTAGCCTAAATGCGTAAGCAGGAGTATCTCCGATGAAATTTCTTTTCGCCCTCATCCTGGTTCTCTCCAGCCTCGTTTTCGCGTCCGCTCAGAACGAGCAGTCGCCGATAGTGCAGAAGGAGATCGCGTATCAGGATTGGGTTTACAAGAATGTACAGACCGGGGCCGATACGAATCTCCGTAAATTCACAGCCGGCAAAAAGCTTGTAATGGTCGTTTACTTTGCCCCGTGGTGCCCGAATTGGAAGCACGACCTGCCCTTCGTGCAGAAGATGTACGACAAATACAAGGCCGACGGATTCGACGTGATCGCGGTCGGTGAATATGATCCGGTCGAGTCAATGAAGACCCACGTTGGGCAGTACAAGCTGACGTTCCCGGTCGTTTGGGAGTCTGATGTGAGAACGGCAAAGCAAACGACCTCCCACTATGAATATCGGCGGGCGGTCGGGGACACGCGCAATTGGGGATCGCCGTGGTATATCTTCCTCGAGGTCAACAAACTTGAGCCGGGCGGAATCGTGCTGGCAAAGAAAGCACCCGTTGTGAACGGCGAACTGATTCAGCGGGACGCCGAAAAGTTTATTCGTGAGAAACTTGGTCTTAAGTCGGAGGGAGCTGCCGGCATTTCTCAAGCAGAACAGATCGACGTGTGCGAACCCGAAAAGAAGTCAACAGCTCTGGTAAAACCCGAGGCAAAACCGTAAAGAGGGGAACCAACTGTTAAAAAACAAGATGAGGTCGTCCTGAAAAGTTGCTGAAAAAATTCGGTAGCCGGATGTGAGCGAAGCGACACGTCCGGATCGAATTGAAAGGCTTTCGTGTTTGTTCTTGTATTCAGTGTGTTCGGGTTATCGGTAAAAGTCCTATCCACCAAACACACTAAAGACACGAACAAGCACGAAAGGCGTTTCAATGGTCAGACGTACTTTCGAAATCAAGCGTGGGGTGTCGCTCGCCCAAAGCTCGCTCCACACTACGCTATTAACTCTGACCCTTTCGGGGACTGACGCCCGCCTTTTCAGACACGCCGTCTATTTTTTCTCGATCATCTTTTTACAGCTCAGCCTTCGGCATAGCGGTCAGCGTGTCGTTTAGCTTCTGCTGGATAGATCGCAGCGGCGTGTTTGCCGCGACGAATTTGCCCGCAATCGCCGACTGCTCGGACTGGCCCGCTAGATCAGAGATCCCCTGGATCGTCACGAGGTACCTTTTCAAAGCAGGTTTTACGCGAAATTCTGACTCGAGCTTGACCATGCCTTCGCGAATTCCGCGGATCGCATTTACCACTTTTTGCTTGTCCGCAGCGTTCTTGTCCAACGATTGTTTACTAAGCCTTTTGTTGGTCTTCGCCTCGGCGTCGAGGGCTTCGATCGCTTGAGCGATCGGCCCGAGCAGCTGGACAAAACCACCGACGTTTGAGAGTTGATTCAAAACCTTCACCCGTGCGGCCCTCACATCAAGCGGTGGTAGCTGCGTTACCGTCCTTGGAGCCGGTGTCGTACGTTTAGCCGGCGGCCGTTTCCTGGTTTGACCGTACGAAGCGATCGAGAAAAGGGTCATTACAGCAACGGCGACGAGTAGATATCTTGTGATCTTGATCATACTTACCCACCTGTTCAAACTATGCCGAACATTTTATCATAATGGTATGTCGGAGAGATTGTTGGAGGTTCGCAGGCTTGGCCGCGTTGCCTATGGTGACGCCCTTGCGCTGCAAAAGCAGTTTGAAACCGAGGTGATCGCGGAGCGCGTTCGTGATTACCTGTTGCTGCTCGAGAATCCGCACGTTTTTACGATCGGACGGCGGTCGAAGGATGACGGCGTACTGGCGACAGCCGAAATGTTAGGTAAATTGGGCGTCGAAGTGCATGAGACGGACCGTGGCGGGAAGGTCACCTACCACGGGATCGGACAGATCGTCGGTTATCCGATCATTTCCCTTTCGCCGGATCGTGAAGATGTGCACCGTTACGTCCGCGATATCGAAGAGGTGCTTATTCGATCGATGGCGGACTACGACATTGAAGCTTTCCGCATAGACGGTCTTACGGGAGTACATACCGCGGAAGGGAAAGTCGCCGCGATCGGCGTACATATCAAACGGTGGGTCACGACGCACGGTTTCGCGCTGAACGTGAATACCGACCTTAGCTACTACAACTGGATCATAGCCTGTGAGGGCGAACCCGTGACGTCGATGAGCCGGCTGCTGGACCGGGATATCGATATGGCCGAGGTGGAAGATCGCCTGGCAGAGAATTTTGAGAAGGTTTTTGGATATCGCTCAGACAGTGCGAGGAACGAGTCAGAACCGGGAGCGGTAGCGAACGCGGAATGCGGATTTCGTGTCGTTTAGTGTAGTCCGTGTGGCGTGGTTACAGGTTTTTGCCCACGAGTAACCACTAAGCACACGGACACAGGAAACAGCACGAAATGAGTGGAGCGTCGGAAGCTCGACCTGAAAATCCACGATCTGCGATCGGGTCGCCGCCCCCGGTTCTGACTGCTGTTGCTATCTTCGCCCGATTACCATGGAGGTTAATTAATGAGATCATTCGCAATTCTTTTCGTTGCTATTCTGCTGACCGCGTGCGCGACATCGCCGTCGAACAACGCTGGTCCAACAAACGCGTCTAACAGTGGCGCTAACTCGTCGCCGGCGGCCCAGACTCTGACTGTCGTCGACACGCCGCAGCGGATCAAGGACATGATGGCGACTCGCGGCGAACAGGACCAGGCAGCCCCGACACTCAGGATCGTCGAGCCAGCAGCCAATCAATCGGTCGCCAGTTCAACGGTGAAAGTGAAGCTGGAGATCTCGGGCGACCTCAAGGGCTACAAGCCGCACATGGACGAGGCGACTAAGACGGGCAATCACATTCACGTCATACTCGACAACCAGCCGTACGAAGCTTATTACAACCTCGATCGTGAGTTCGAGCTTCGCAATGTCGCTGACGGCGAGCATACGCTTCGTGTTTTCCCGTCTCGGCCGTGGCATGAGAGCTATAAGAACAGCGGCGCGTTTCAAATGGTGAAGTTCACGGTCAGGAACGGCGGCGCTGACGCTAATAAACCTGCGACGACAAACTCCGGGCAGCAGATGTCCAACGCGAATTCGAATGCCAATGCCGCCGCGACGCCCGAAGGAAAAGACATGCAAACCTCGACGGCAGGCGCAGTTGACGCAAGTAAGCCGTTGCTGACGTACAGTCGACCAAAGGGCGAATATAAAGGAAACGAGGCCGACCCGATCATGATCGACTTCTGGCTTGCGAATGCTCAACTAAAGGGCGACGGAGGTACCTATCGAGTCCGTTATTCGGTCGACGGTGGCGAGGTGAAATACGTCGATAAGTGGGGACCGATCTGGTTGAGCGGATGGACAACCGGAAAACACACTATCAAGCTCGAGCTGGTTGACGACGGAGGCAATCTCGTCGATAACGGCGGTTATAACTCAACGACGCGAGAGATAACGGTTACGAGGTGACCCAGGTTCAGAGTGCGCGATTTATCGCGTTAGGTGCGCGATTATCGCGCTCGAGCCTGAACGCTAAAACGCAATAAATCGCGCACTCTGAACAGCACCCCAACATTTATGAGAAGAGACATAACTTCGTGGTACAGCCACAACCTGAACATGGATATGCCGCTCGTTGCCTACGGACATGCGG
>DASUSJ010000128.1:0-9332 GCA_036375155.1 Pyrinomonadaceae bacterium | reverse complement strand
ATAGTTCTTAATGATCTCGAGCGTCCTTTCAAGCACCGATGTCTTGCCGGCACCGGGAGCGGACATCAGGTTCACCGCGTAAACCCCATACCGAGTGAACAACTCGCGATTATCGTCTGCCCAGTGCTGATTGGCCTGCATAATGTCTGTTTCGACGGGTATCATGTGCATGGTTCTCCTCCTGTTTAGTCGAGATCAAGGTACTCGACCCGCATTTCGCGTCCACCGGTAAGACGAATGGTTTCTCCACAGCTCGGACATGTTAGATTGAGATCGTTCAATCGACAGACAGTCGGGCCGCACGTGACGCATTCGGCTGTCAAAGGCATGACCTCGATCTCGATCTCCGCCTCGTTTGCCGGCGTATCCGGTTTGAGAACGTCAAATGCAAATTCGAGCGCTTCCTTTACTACACCACTGAATTCGCCGATCGAGATCTTGATGCCCTGCACACGCGTCATCGCGCGTTTTTCCATTTCGCCGAAGGCGATATCCAAAACACTCTGTGCGATCGCCATCTCGTGCATTTAATTTGCCTCTTCAGTCCAGGCGTGAAGCTGATCAACAGCGTGTTCGACCAGCGAACCCATCGCCGCCTCGACCGTCGGCGTCAATTCCGTGCCCCAATCGGTCGAGGCCGGTTGAACGCCCAGCACTACGATCTCACGGTCAACGTCCGAAACAAGCGGCAGCGTATTTAATAGGTCGGCGACGCCGAGTTGATGGACGTTCGACCCGGAATTAAGACCCCGCAGCTCGTCACCGGCCAATCGCAGTACGGTTCCGGGCTGCTCTCCGAGATCGACCGCGTCCAGCAACATTACTCGCGAACATTCGTAAACGTCGGCCAATAATTCAAGGCCTCTCGTGCCGCCGTCGATAAGCGTTACACCCGAGGGCAAACGCGGATGGTCCTCCAACCGGCCGAGAGCGTGGACGCCAAGGCCGTCATCGGAATGGATCGTGTTGCCCACGCCTAAAACTACAATATCTCTCACCGAACCAGGTTCCATTCGCATTTGGCGGCGCTCGTACAAATGCAGCGGGCGCCGTCTACCTCCGTTGCGCGTCTTCGCGTATTTTCCGTCGTGTGAAATATTTGTAACCCGAAAAGATACTGCCGACGAGGCCGCTTCGTTCCTCGATGTCGATCAGCACCGCGCTGTAAACGTGGTGGACCACGAAGGCCAGGAAGGCGAACATGATAAGGAAGTGGACCTGACGCAGCGTGCGGTAGCTGGCGAACCACGTGATCCAATTGACGAAGAATCCCAGCACACGACCGCCAACCACGCGGTTGTAAAGTGCAAGACCCGTCAGTATCTCGACTAGGATCAGGAAATAGATGACGACGTACGTAATGCCGGCCAGCGGATTGTGCCCGACGCGCATTGACGGATCGCGCTTCAAAAAAAGGTAATAACGAAGCTGGTTGAAAAGCCCGTCCGCCTGCGGCCGGTTGGTAGGCACGAATTCGCGCCATCCGGCCCATCTATTGCCCACGAAGAACCAGTACAGCCGAACGATGAACGCCGAGATCAGCACGAAACCGGCGATCTCGTGAATGAAGCGCATGGTTCCCATCACATAGCCATCGCTGGCGCGCGAGATGATGAATGGGTAATAGAGATAGTAGCCAGTGAAGCTGAGGACGGCGATCGATAGAACGATCACCCAGTGCACGATCCGCACCGGCAACTCCCAGACGTACACCGAGACTAGTGCCTCGTCGACAATCGGAACACCTTCAACCCGCTCTGTCGTGGTTGCCATATTTCCCTCACTCTCGTCAAAAGGCTGAACTAGCCTTAGCTCGACCCCGCGCATCCACCACGTGAACAGCGCATGCGAGACACGGATCGAACGAATGCAACGTCCGCAAGATCTCAAGCGGCCGCTCCGGATCCGCGATCGGAGTTTTGAGCAATGCGGTCTCGTACGGACCCCGCTGGCCTTTAGCGTCGCGTGGGCCCGCATTCCAGGTGGTCGGAACGACCGCCTGATAATTCTTGACGACCCGATCCTCGATCTCCACCCAGTGACCCAGCGAACCACGAGGAGCCTCAAAGAGCCCATAACCTCGGACCGAATCTGGCCACGTACTCGGATCCCATTTCTCGCCATTGAACATCGTGAGGTCGCCGCTATTCATATTGGCTCGCAATTCTTCGATCCACTCGACAAGGTGGTTCGCCAGGAGCTGCGTCTCAAGAGCCCTCGCCGCAATACGGCCCAACGTCGAAAACAGTGCAGTTGGCGGTGCATTGAACTTCGCGAGCACCCCGTCGATCATCGTCTTCGTTTCCTGGTTCCCGGCCGCATACGACACGAGCATTCGCGACAGCGGGCCGACCTCCATCACCTGATCGTCGTAGCGCGGAGCCTTTAGCCACGAGTATTTCTGATCGACATCGAGAAAATCGAAGGGCGGCTTCGGGCCTGTGTATCTCGGATTCGTTTCGCCGACGGACGGCGCCTTCGCCGCCTGGTCGCCGTCGCTGTATTCGTACCAGGAATGCGTAACATACTCAGCGACCTTTCCGGGGTCTACGGGATACACCTTGCTGAGATCATTGTTGAGGATCACGCCCTGCGGCTGAAAGTACTTGTCCGTCTCACCTATTTTTCCCTGCGGAAAAGCACCGTAGCTCAGGTAATTCCCAGGCCCCGCTCCGATCGCGAACCAGTCCTTATAAAAGCCGGCGACCGCAAGGACGTCGGGGATCAGCACCTGATCGACAAAGGTTTTTGCCGACTTGGCGATCTGGGCAATCAGATCGAACCGCTCGGGGTTTAGCGGCGCATTCGGCTCGTTCACGTCCATCGACGTCGTCATGCCGCCGACCAGAAAGGTTTGCAAATGCGGGTTCTTACCACCGAGCACTGCATGGATGCGGATAAAATCTCGCTGGAACTCGAGAGCTTCCAGATAATGAGCGACGGCCAGCAGGTTCGCTTCTGGCGGCAACTGGTAGGCGGGATGGCCCCAGTATCCGCTTGAAAGAAGGCTGAGCTGCTTGCTTTCAACGAGCTTCTTCACGCGGTCGAGTACACCCTTGTAATAGGTTGTGCTCGATTTGGACCATTCGGAGATGGACTCGGCCAACTGGCTTGTCTTGGCCGGGTCCGCGGCTAGCGCGGACGTGACGTCGACCCAGTCCAGAGCGTGCAGGTGATAAAAATGGATCACATGGTCCTGGATATGCTGAGTTGCGGCAATGATGTTTCGCACCAACCGAGCGTTATTCGGGACCTCTATCTGCAATGCGTTTTCGACCGCGCGGACAGAAGCAAGTGCATGGACCATCGTGCAAACGCCGCAGATCCGCTGCGTCCAAAGCCAACACTCGCGCGGATCGCGATTGCGGACGATCAATTCGATCCCACGAAACATTGTTCCCGAGCTCCAAGCGTCCGAAACCGCACCGCCTGCCACCTCGGCCTCGATTCGTAAATGCCCCTCGATACGGGTAACTGGATCCAAAACAACGCGCGCCATATGACCTCCTAACTTTCGTCCTTAACCGACTTTTTCTTCTCAGTACTTTTTTTCTCGGTCTTTTCATCCCCGGCTTTCTTCTGTCTGTTGCGGGCGATGCTCACAAGGCCGTGCGCCGCCGTTAAGGCGGCGGTTGCGCCAACCACACTCCAGCCGATCTTCCCGGCAGTAGTATCAACGCCGAATCCGGGCACCGTCGGCAGCGGCTTATAAAAAGGCGACATCGTGTCCCAAAACCGATTCGAAGCACATGCGATACAGCCATGTCCCGATTTCACCGGCCAACTTGTGCCCTGGTTCCAACGAACCGTTGGGCAGTTATAGGTCGCGTCCGGACCTTTACAGCCCATCTTGTACAGGCACCATCCCTTTCGGCTGCCTTCGTCACCCCACTCCTCGACAAAACGGCCGGCATCGTAATGAGCTCGCCGTTCACACTGATCGTGAATGATGTTTCCGTATGCGAAGAGGGGTCGATTGTATTGATCGAGCGGAGGCAGTTTTTTGAAGGTCAGATAATGCACTAGGACCGCCGCGGTGTTCGCGACATTGTGGGGACATCCGCCGAGATTCACGACGTTGATCCCGGGAACTGCTTCCTGCAGCCCTACCGCGCCGGTGGGATTCGGACTCGAACGTACGAGGCCGCCATCCCAGGCACAGGCACCGACCGCAATGTTAACAGCGGCGTTGCGGCAGACGTGGGTCGCGATATCCAACGCGGAACGCCCACCGATGGTGCAGTACACTCCGCCGTCAGCAGTAGGGATCGAGCCTTCGACGAGCGCGATATACTTGCCCTTTTCTTCGTTGACGACGCGTTCTAGCGCGGCTTCGGCCTGTTTGCCCGCACCCGCCATGATCGTTTCGTGATATTCCCACGAGAGAAGATCAAGAACGATGTCAGCAACCGGCGGATCGCTCGATCGCAGCACTGACTCGGTATTACCGGCGCAGTCCTGGAATTCCAGCCATACGACTATCGGCCGAGTTGTCTGGGTCAAGGATTCCGCGACGGCCCCCAGATATCTCTGCGGAAGAGCCAGTGTCGCCAACGCGGCGCTGCAAAAGCCGATGAATTCCCGGCGAGAGACACCACGCCTTTCCAAAGCGTCAGGAAGATTGGTTCCATTTAACATAGTCCACCGCCTTTCAAAGATGAGTTGCGAAGAATTGAATTGGCCTGTTGGCACGTTCCCTTTACATTTCGTTGTGGTGAACGCCTGTGACCGTCATCACGCGTAAAAGGCCAATGCTGTGGGACGGATCGAAAACTTGCTTGGTAAGGTGCAATGTTCGTTCCACTTCTCGTTAAAGAGTCTTTTCGTTGCAATGTTCGTTTTAGGAGCGAAAAGTCGCGTCGATTTTCGCGCACCGTCGTGCAAATATTCGCGGGATACACGGTTCAGCCCTCATCCTGGTGTTGAGTGTCCTCTGTGGTCTAGTTATATTCCGTGTCTTTCTGTGTTTTCCGTGGTTCTTAAGTGGGAACCACGGAAGACGCGGAAGACACGGAAGACCTCTGGAGAAACGGAAGACACGGAAGACTGAAAAGACACGGAATATCCAGGGAAACGTAGAGGGGATCATAACCAAAAGGGGCTTGATTCACTTTTGCGGCCCAAAAACATATCATTGATTTCCAGCTTCTATGAGCCAAGGCCATTCACCTAAGATCAACGACTTTGTAGTTCGCTTTGCGAACGTGAACGGGACCGGTTCCGCGTCGGCAAACGCGCTTTTTACCAAGGCAGTGTTTCGCCTCGGCGTCCCCGTCACACCAAAGAACATCTTTCCATCAAACATCCAGGGGCTGCCGACGTGGTACGAAGTTCGAGTTTCGGAAAAGGGCTATCTAGGCCGTCGCGAGGGCGTCAACCTGATGGTAGCGGTCAACCCGCAATCTATGAAAAAGGATTACGCCGATGTGCATGCGGGCGGGTATTTTCTTTACGACAACACCAAGCCGCTGCCGCCGGACTACGACCGCACCGATATTACGCACCTCGGAGTACCGATGACCGCGCTTTGCAACGCACAGTACAGCGATGCGCGGCAGCGGCAGCTCTTCAAGAACATTGTCTATATCGGCGCGCTGTCGGCGCTATTCGACATCGATTTCAGCGTGCTAGAGCAACTTGTCGGCGAACAGTTCAAGGGCAAGGAAAAACTGATCGAGCCGAATATCATCGCGCTAAAGATGGGTGTCGATTACGTCCGTGAGCACTTCGAATGCCCGATAGATCTCCGGGTCGAACGACGTGATCTGCTAGGCGACAAAATTCTCTACAGTGGCAATTCGGCGTGTGCGTTGGGTGCGATCTACGCCGGTGCGACGGTCGCAGCGTGGTACCCGATCACCCCTTCCACATCCGTCGTCGATGCGTTTGCGAAGTACGCGTCCAAGTATCGCGTCGATGCCGAGACCGGCAAGAACAACTACGCCATCGTGCAGGCCGAGGACGAGCTTGCAGCGATCGGGATGGTGATGGGTGCTTCGTGGAACGGAGCACGCGCATTCACCGCGACGAGCGGTCCGGGCGTCAGTTTGATGAATGAGTTTCTCGGTCTCGGGTATTTCGCGGAGGTCCCGACCGTGCTGATCGACGTACAGCGCACGGGGCCATCAACCGGAATGCCGACACGAACCCAGCAGTCCGACATTCTTCTCGCGGCATATGCATCGCACGGCGACACAAAACATCCGCTGTTGTTCCCGGCATCACCGAGAGAATGTTTCGAGATGACTGCTCTCGCCTTCGACCTTACCGAACAGTTGCAGACACCGGTGATCGTGATGACCGATCTCGACCTCGGAATGAATGACCACGTTACCCAGCCGCTCGAGTGGGATGATAACCGCACGTACAACCGCGGGAAGGTACTTACAGCCGAGCAGCTTCAGCAAGTAACGAATTGGAAAACCGACACCGCCGAGCGCTACGAGCGGCAGGAAGAGACAAACGGAAACGGCCGTCGCAATTCGGACGTTGTCGAGTCCGAACTCGATTCGCAGGCACACGGCGACCATTCGGTAACGCAGCCGCTCGAGCAATTCAAGGGAAAGTTCGGTCGCTATCTTGATATCGACGACGACGGTATTCCGTATCGGACGATCCCGGGCACGCACCAGACGCTCGGAGCGTTTGTCACCCGAGGATCATCGCGCGATGAATTTGCGGTTTATACGGAAGACGGTGATGCCTATCGCCGCAACGTAGATCGTCTCGCACGTAAATGGGAAACGGCGAAGGAGCTGGTTCCTGGGCCGACGTTTCCCGGCGCGAACGTCGGTGACGTAGAGGCCGGGGGACGGGGGGACGAAGGGGCGAATCCGCCTGCGTCCAGCCACGATTCGATCCAAAATCCAAAATCCAAAATCCAAAATCGCGATGGTGTTATTTTCTTCGGCACGTCGACCTACGCGACCGAAGAAGCGATCGAGATGCTTGCGGATGAGGACATTCGGCTCGACGCGATGCGCGTCCGGGCGTTTCCATTTGGCAGATCGTTCCGTGAGTTTGTTGATTCGCACGAACGCATCTTCGTGATTGAACAAAACCGCGACGCGCAGTTCCGCAGCCTGATGATGATCGAGCTCAGTGTCAACCCCGCTAAGCTAATTTCCGTACTCAACTACGACGGCATGCCGATTACTGCCGATAATATTTACAGGCAGATCAGAGAAGCTTCAAATTAGCCGAAGGAGACTTTTGAAGTGGAACCCGATTTATCGTGTGCGGATGACGGCTAGTTCATCGAGCACGCTCACTGGCGAGATGCCGATGCGACGGCCGACGTTCCATCTCCCAGCTATCTAATCTCGTCACAAATTCACCAGTAGCGGTGTATTGATGTATAACGGGGTTCACAGTCATGCTATACGTCATCGTAATCATTCTTCTTCACTTTCTTTCAACCGTCGCTTTCGCCCAGACAGATCAGTCACTCCGCGAGGTGAAGGGACAAGTCATCAGGTCGACACACATGCCAGCCGTCGAACTGGAGTTCGGCAAGGACTTCAAGTACGCGGGCGGGCACAAGTTCGTCTTATACGAGGTCGCGAACGCAGAGCAGCACTTCTTCGTCGACGCCGGCAAGGACGGCCGGATAAAGCGAATGTACTGGGTGCAGTTTGAGGGCTACCTACCGACGAACGATCATAGCTACAACTACAAGATCACCAAGTCTGTCAACATCGGCGGACTGGACTTCGTCGCCGACGCGGGTGCACGAAACATCAAAGAGAACCCGGGTCGAGCCGGCGGCGACGGAGTACGCGCTCGCGAGTTTCTTGCGACCAAGGGTTACACTCTCGCGAGCGACGAGGTGCTCTCCCAGCGACTAGTGCACCTGATCGGTGACAAAAAACGTGACGAGCTGATGATCATCTATCTCGAAGACATGACCCCACTCGGCCTCACTTCCGCCGACGTTGCGAAAGGTGGGAAAGCCCAAGCCAGATGGAATGAGATCTCGGAAGGACTCCTTGCCCGTGCTCAGAAGGACCTGCGAATAAAGCTCAAGAAATGACTCCGATCGACTGACGGACACCATTGACGATAAGACATTTTCAAACCTCTTTCGCCATCCTCACCGCCATCTTTTGTCTCGCGGGTCTTGTAGTTTCGCAAGCTCAGGACAACGAGCTTCGCACTGAATTGCTCGCAATGCGTGAACGAGATCAAAAGGCACGCGCGGGCTGTCCCACAGGAGATCCCGACGCGCAGCTGAGGTGCTACGCCGAGATCGCAGAATCAGTCGACAAGCCCAATACTCAGCGGCTCGAGGAGATCGTCAGAAATGTTGGAGTGCCGAGCGCCAAAATGGTTGGAGTAGATGGCGTCCAGGCATTTTATCTTCTGCTCCAACACTCGCAGTCGGTCGAGCTGAAAAAGAAAAGCCTGAAGGGTATAAAGAAAGCGTTTGAGTCCAGGGTGCTCTCCGCGATGGATTACGCGAACTTTACTGACAGGCTTCTGGTCAATCTCGGCGAGCCGCAGGTTTATGGTTCGAACTTCGAGTTCAAGGATGGCAAGCTTGTGATGAGCCGGACGAAAGATGTTAGAAACCTCGACCGACGCCGTCATGCGCTCGGCCTTCCTCCGATCGCAGAATACGCCCGGGAACTTAAGGAAACGTACAACATGGACGTGGTTCTCCCCGAAGTGATTTTCTTTCGGCCGCGATAGAAGCGATACCAACCTCTAGCAAGAATACTTGCGCGGCGAGTGGCATACGACCTGGTGATACGACATCGGTCAACAAAGTTGCCGCAGTTTGAGGAAGACGGCCGCGATGGATACGGCGTTCCCTGCTCCACCGACATCTATTTCATCATCCGCCGGTGATTACCCTCTTCCGGCACCCGACTCGACAGGACTGCTCGCTCGTGCGACGTTGAAAGTGTCGTGCGGTGTTAACTCGCCGAGATCGTTATAGGTGCCTTCGCGCAGAGCCTCTGACACGTCCGCGAGTTTCAGTTCCTTCGCTTCCAACGACACCATCAGGTGAAACAAAAGATCGGCCGCTTCCTCTTTCAGCGCTTCAGCGTTATCGTCCACGGTGGCGATCACCGTCTCAACGGCCTCTTCGCCGACCTTTTGCGCGATCGCTTTCGGACCGGCTTCGAATAGCGAGGCGATGTATGAACTTTCTGAATCCGATCCGCGCCGCGACTCGATCACGTATTCCAAGCTTATGCAGGAATGCTAAGCCATTCTCTTTCTCGTCACCGAAACAGGTATTTCGGCTGGTGTGACACACAGGGCCGTTTGGGGTCGCATTTATCAGCAGCGTGTCGCCGTCGCAATCGGTAGCGATCCGGGAGACT
>DASUSJ010000127.1:0-6615 GCA_036375155.1 Pyrinomonadaceae bacterium | reverse complement strand
TGACTCGCGAACGCGAGCAGCTGTTTCAGGTTCTCCAGCTGCTGCTTTTTCAGCTCAGGATCTTCGGCGAACCGCTTCAGAACCATCGGATTGACCTTTGCGACATCGGCGAGTAGCATCTCGACCTCTTCCTTGCTGATGCTGTTGAACGAACCGGCAGACGAATGACCGCCAACCTTGTTCTTCCAGATGACCAGACCCGCGCCGATGCCCAGAATGGCAAGCAGCAATATCAAACCTTTTGCTAAGTTACTCAATGTTCCGAAACCTCACTTATTAAATAAACTCTTTTACCGGCAAAAAATGCGAACGGCAATAATATCAAAATTACGGTGCGCTTCCTAGAAACCAGGATCACTTCTTTGATTGAACCAGTTCGAGCAGCACGCCGCCCGTCGAAGCCGGGTGGACGAACGCAACCAGGCAATCTTCGGCACCGATGCGAGGTGTCTCGTCGATCAGCCGAACCCCCTCGTCTTTCAATCTAGCCAGCGAGGCGACAATGTCGTCGACCTCGACCGCTATGTGATGGATGCCGCCGCCGCGTTTTTCAAGAAACTTGGAGATCGGCGAATCGTCACTGGTCGGCTCCAGAAGTTCGATCCGGCTTTCGCCCACCGGGAGCATTGCCACCTTAACCTTCTGTTCCGCGACAGTCTCGGTATGAACATTTTCAAGTCCCAGAGCGTCGACCCAGAATTTCAAAGCGTCATCGATGCCTTTAGTTGCGATCCCGAGGTGATTGATGTATCGCGGAGACAGGTTCTTCTCGCTGGAAAGGTCGGAGATTTGTGAGGACTCGCTCATCGTCCCTCCCAACAACTCCTCGACGGCCGAGTAAACATCCGTGTTTTTCTCCGCCACCCGGGCGGCAAGCCGCTCGAGCCTCTCTTCCGTTCCGCTTGCACCAATCACCTCGCTTATCAACCGTTCCCGCAAAAGCTCCGTAATTCGCCAGCGGGCGATCGCTTGTCGTCTTGTCAAACTCGATTGTTCCTTCTCCTGAAACGCACGATATGATTCGATGGCCGTCGAAAGGTCTTCGATGCCTTTGTTTTCCGTCGCGACGGTCTTGACGATCGGTGGATCCCAGAAATCGGGGCGATGGGCGAGCGACAGCAGCGACTCAAGCTCCTTTTGCGTTCGCAGCACACCTTCCCGGTCGGCCTTGTTGATGACGAAAACATCGCCGATCTCCATGATGCCGGCCTTAATGGCCTGGATATCGTCCCCCATCCCCGGGACGAGCACGACGACTGACACGTCGGCGGTCTTTACGATCTCGACTTCGTCTTGGCCGACGCCGACGGTCTCAACGATAACCTTATCGAATCCGGCCGCGTCGAGGATGGCAACCGCGTCGACCGTCGCGCGCGCAAGCCCGCCGAGATTTCCGCGAGTTGCCATCGAGCGGATAAAGACGTTCTTATCGAGACCGAGCGTTGCCATCCGGATGCGATCGCCGAGGATCGCACCTCCGGAAAACGGGCTTGACGGATCAACACAGACGATCCCGATGCGTTCTCCCTTTTCCTTGTAAAAAAGCGCGAGCTTGTCGACGAGGGACGACTTGCCGGCACCGGGTGATCCGGTGATGCCGATGATCAGCGCTTTTCCCGTTTTTGGGAATACGGCCTTCATCAGTTCGGATGCGGACTGATCGCCGTTCTCGACAGCCGAGATCGCCCGTGCGATCGCGCGCGGCTCGCCGTTTAGTACACCTTGGAGAATATTGTCGCGTGACATTAGTTGGATTTTCCCTGAACAGTGCGGAGGAGGCGCAGACGGTGGCCTTTCCATTCGTAATAGGAATCTCTACGCACGTCGCCTTTTTCCGAAGTCGGGACCGAGAGGACCAGCAGGCGGCTGTCGGCTCGATAGTTGATGGGCTCATCAAACAGCGAGTAAATCACGCCGAGCTGCTTCGGCCAGTAGACATTTCCTGTTCGAGCATCAATTATCGCATTCACCAGACACGACGTGCCGCAGCCCCAACTCGCGATGATGTAATGGCCCGCGAAATCAACTCCTTCGGCCAGCGCCTCCCTCAGCACGGTCCTGAACCGTCGGGTGTCCGGATCTGCTCTGAACCTTATATCCTTCACACGGGCCTGCTCGACCTTCGCCGGATATTGCTCGAATCTGGGAATACGATCTGTTTGGGCAAACGCTGATACGCCGATGCCTAGCATGGCGACATACAACAATATGCACCGCTTCATAAGCCGCAATTTTCGCATTCATTCGGGCAAAAAACAAAAAACGCCCCAGAGCTGCGCGTTCACTCGCGTTTGCCGTTACGCGCTTCTAGCTCGACGTTCGTTGTGTCGTGGAAATTATCCAGGTTGTGTCGTGGGCGGAATCATCCAAAAAGAAAAAGGCCATCCCTTGGGTGGCCTCCTCTTCGATGAACTATACAGTGCAACTACATGCTACCTTCATCAGCCGACGGTCCGTAGATCGACGGTACGGCAATGTCGTTCAGACGCAGGTAAACCGACAACTGCCCGCGGTGGTGGATGATGTGGCTCATTACGAAGGAGCGCATCACCGCGGCCTTCGGCATCGTGAAATAGACCTTTTCGCCATTTCGCATCGTCCAGTTCTCCATGAACCGGTCGTCCGACGAGCTCTTTAGCGTCGCGATCGCCTCGGCGACGTTCTTGTCAAAAAATTCGAGAAGATCATCGGTTGTCTTTGGCTCGAACGGCTTGTAATCCATTTGTGCGAAATCCAGCTCGGCTTTTTCCATCGTCGGCGGCGTCCAGCCGAACATCTCGGCGATATGGCTCGCCAGTTGGCCGAAGGCCATCGATTTTTCATGCGGCTTCCAGTCGAACTTCTCGCTCGGGACGCGTTCAAGGCAACTTCGCGTGACGGTTGCCTCGTGCTCCATCTCGGCGATCAATGCGGTGGCGATACTGTTTGAACTAACTGCGGTTGAACTCATAAACCATCTCCTTCGGATTGAATTTATATCGGACGAAGATGATAGCGCAGGTGTTTCATAGATGCAACAGGAAGACGGCGGTGAATGGTGAACCATGAAATGGGAATGGTCAGCAATTAATTCCGACCGGCACCGTCACTCATCATTCGCCGTTCGCAACTCATAGTTAGCTTCTGAGAAGTTGTTTCGCAATTACAAGCCGCTGGATCTCCGAGGTGCCTTCGCCGATGGTGCAGAGTTTCGAATCGCGCCAATATTTTTCTGCCGGGTAGTCTTTCGTGTAGCCGTACCCGCCGTGGATCTGGACAGACTCTTCGGCGACCTTTACGGCTGTCTCAGACGCGTAAAGTTTCGCCATCGCTGACTGGCGTGTCGTAGTCTTGCCGGCGTCTTTCATCGCCGCGGCCTGCAGTGTCAATAGCCTTGAGGCCTCGATCTGCGTAGCCATGTCGGCGAGTTTGAATTGGGTCGCCTGAAACTCCGCGATCGGCCGTCCGAACTGCTGGCGTTCTTTTGCGTAGCGCATGGCCGCTTCGTATGCCCCCTGAGCGATGCCAACTGAAAGGGCGGCGATCGAGATCCTTCCACCGTCCAGTACCTGCATGCACTGCAGGAACCCCTCGCCCTCGTTGCCAAGCAGATTCTCTTCCGGGACATAACAGTCTTCAAAAACAACCGACGCTGTCTCCGACGCACGCATCCCGAGCTTGTTTTCCTTCTTGTCAGATCGAAAGCCGTCCATCGACTTGTCGAAAATGAAAGCCGAGATACCGCGGTTGCCCTTGGTCTTATCTGTGACGGCGACCGCGACGAGCGTCTGACAAGCGATCGCATGTGTGATGAAGTTCTTCGACCCGTTTACCTTCCAACCGCCGTTGGAGCGGATAGCGTTTGTCCGCGTGCCTGCAGAATCGGATCCGGCTTGCGATTCCGTCAATCCCCAGGCTCCCCAGGATTCGCCCTGTGCAAGCGGAACGAGATATTGCTGCTTTTGCTCTTCGCTGCCGAACAAGTAGATGTGATTCGAACAGAGCGAATTATGCGCCGCGACGGACAGCCCGACCGCCCCGCAGACTCGGCCAAGCTCCTCTATGATCGTGGCGTATTCGACATAGCCCATCCCGGCCCCGCCGTATGCTTCGGGAAACAACACTCCAAGAAGGCCGAGCTCAGCCAGCTTCGGTCGAAGTTCTTCGGGAAAATGCTGTGTCTCATCCCATTCAAGCGCGTGCGGAGCGATCTCGCTCTCCGCAAATTCGCGCACGCTGTTCTTTATCTGAAGCTGTTCTTCGTTTAGCTCAAAATTCATATTGGTTGAGAAATATTATAGTCTGATTCCGTGGTCAGTTGTCAGGTGCCGGTTGTTAGTTGGCTCCGAGTGCGCGGTTTACCGCGTTTTCAAGTTTGGCCCAACTTGCTTTCGGTGCAACGTCAGACGCGGTAAACCGCGCACTCTGAACCAACTGACAACTGCTATATGAATTGGCAGGACAACATCCTCACGACCGACGACCAGATCTCCAAGTTGCTGCGCGACACGAGGCGCATTGCGGTGCTCGGCATCAAGCCTGAATCACACGCCGGCCAGCCGGCATTTTATGTTCCGAACTATATGCAGAATGCCGGCTGTGAGATCATACCGGTCCCGGTCTACTATCCGGACGTGACCGAGATCCTCGGCGAAAAAGTCTATCGTGATCTTCGGGACGTGCCGGGTCCGATCGATATGGTCAATGTGTTTCGGAGAGACCGTGATATCCCTCAGCATGTCGATGAGATAATCAAGGCCCGGCCGAAATCAGTCTGGTTTCAGTTGGGGATCCGAAATGATGCGGCCGCCCAGGCCTTCGCTCGCGAAGGAATCCAGGTTGTGCAGAATCTCTGTCTGATGGTCGAGCACCGGGCTCTTTCTTAAGTCCGTTTTTGAAGTCCCAGGTCCCAGATCCCAACTCCCAAGTCCCAAAGTGCTGGCGGTACGGCCAGGGACCAGGGACCAGGGACTCGGGACTAGGGACTAGGGATTAGGGACTAGGGACTTAAGTTCCGACGACGTCAGCTTCCGGTACCTTCCGACCGCCAACCCCGCATCCGTGATATCCCCGATCGACACACGTTTCAGCTTCACGACCGAATGCCCGACGGCGTCGAACATCTTTCGGATCTGCTGATTGTGCCCCTCGTACAAAGTCACCTCATACCAGCCGTTCTTCTCGGTTGGTTTCAGGATCTTGATGTCGGCTGGCGCTGTCTTAAAGCCGTCGTCGAGTTTTAGGCCGCGACGCAGCTTTCGTATCGCGACCTCGGTCGGGATTCCTTTAGTTTTGACCTGATAAACCTTTGGGATCGTTTTGGACGCAGCGACTGCATTCGTGAATGCGCCGTCGTTGGTGAGAATGATCAGGCCTTCGGTGTTGAAGTCGAGCCGGCCGACCGGGTGAAGCCTGCCGTGCCCTTTCACGAGATCGGTGACAAGCGGTCGACGTTGCGGGTCCGACACGCTGGAGAGATAACCTTTCGGCTTGTTTACGAGGATGTAGGCATGTTCTTTCTTTCCGAGCTTGTTGTTGATCAGCCGGCCGCGAACCTTGATGTGATCGGTTTGCGGATCCGCTTTCGTCCCGAGTTCTGTGACTACCTGGCCGTTCACCGTCACTTCGCCCGACTTGATCATTTCTTCTGCCGCCCGGCGGGAGGCAATCCCGGCCTGGGCGATAAGTTTCTGTAATCTCTCCATAGTGAGCAGTGAGCGGTCAGCAGTAAGCGGTGGGCGAATCAACGCGCACCGAGACTGCGTTTTAGTCCAAATGTCACCGCCAGGCACTCATCGACGACTGCTTGGACAACATCGTGGCGCTCCTTACTAAGGTAACCCACGCGAAGAGCCAATTCTAACTAGGTGTTTATTTCGTTTAGGGAACCGATCGCTGTTAAGAGGAAATTCCGAAACTGATCAGTGGTGCGATCGGCTGCGCCTTCTGCAATATTCGATGGCACCGAGAGCTGCCCGCCGAAGCTGGGAGACCAAACCGTATGTTTCCTCTTTTGGAAATGTGCGCGTTATGTCGTAGATCCTAACGACCAGGGTCCATAGACTTCTGCCAAGCTATCAGTCTCTTGTGGGGCTTCAACATGACGGCTTCTTTTACTGCTTACTGCTTTCGGCACACTGCTCACTGGCCGAGATCCTCGAAATCTTCGATCGAGGGCAGTTCAGTGAGATCTTTCAAACCGAACTGGATCAAGAACTCTTTCGACGTCCCGTACTGCATCGGGCGGCCGACGGTCTCTTTGTGGCCTTTAGTGACGATCAGGCGTTTTTCGAGCAGCGTCTTTATCGCGGAAGCCGACTGCACGCCGCGAATCTCGAGGATCTCGGGTACGGTTACCGGCT
The DNA here is from genome assembly GCA_036375155.1 of Pyrinomonadaceae bacterium. Taxonomy (GTDB): domain Bacteria; phylum Acidobacteriota; class Blastocatellia; order Pyrinomonadales; family Pyrinomonadaceae; genus OLB17. The sequence continues at coordinate 274 of DASUSJ010000127.1, read as the reverse complement.
GTTTGTAAGCGATAACGGCCAGCGTTTCGAGCGATGCGAGCGAAAGTTTGGCGCTCGGCCGTGTCTTCAGGAACTTCCGGACCTCTTCGTGCAGTTCAGTCCGCGTCGCGATCTGCCAACCACCCGCGATCTCTCGGATCTGCAAGCCGCTTTCCCGGGCCTCGTACTCTTTCTGTAACTCGATGACAGCCGCTTCGATCGCGTCTCGATCTTCATCCAAAACTTCAGCCAGCAGCTTGGTCGTGATCGGCTCGTCAGCGACGAAGATCAACGC
>DASUSJ010000126.1:0-11224 GCA_036375155.1 Pyrinomonadaceae bacterium | reverse complement strand
ACGCGAAGAGGATGCGAATTCAACACAACTCACACGAAGTTCACGAAAAACTTCATCAAACTAAGCCGCAAGGAATCCCAGACGCCCTACACGCCGTAGATCTTCAATTTAAACTCATCGTTTACCGTGTAAAGTTCCGCGCGTTTGCCGGCGATACGTTCGGATTGTTTCAGGATCATCGGAACGCCACCGCGGGGAACGCTCGTCCCATATTCCCGACGGCTGAAGATTGACGCTATCTGAGGATTCAGCCGCTGGGCGATGCCGTACCGGATGGCACGCGAGGCAGGTGCGATGAAACCCTGTGTTCGCCTCGCATTGATAATCTCTATAAAGTTGTCGTAGACCGTTATCCGTGTCGGGATGTCGCGAAGAGCGAAATCGCGATGGATCAGCGCATTCGCGATCGCTTCGCGTAGTGCATAGACGTGATATGTCGCTCGCGCAGCGACAGGCGAGCCGACCAAGTGGAGTGACTTTCTCGGCTTGTCCTTCGACAGATCGCAGTAACGCTCGATGAAAGCGAGAATGCTTTCGTACTGCGTGTGAAGGTTTCCTTTCAGCTCGGCCCGTTCGACGAGCTGCGCTCGGCCATTCTCTCCTGAGTACCGGGCGACGGTGACCACCGACCTTGGGAACAATTCCTGCACTCGCTCGTTCTTTCCGAACAACATCAATGCCGCCACTGTCGGGAAGAATTCGTCGGGTCCGCCAACCGCCAGGATCAGGTCCTTCTTCAGGAAATCGGCAGTCTGGTAGAGATTGATCGTCGGGCTCACATCTTCGAACGCACCTGCAAACGTCCACAACAGACCGTCGTCGAAATCCTTTTCTTCTGCCGAGAATAACGGCAGTGTCTCGTACCCCAAAGGCCGTATCTCGTCAAGCCACATCGAAAGCTGCTCACGCGAGACCTCGCGTTTCTCCGCACCGAAACGCATGTAAAAGCGTCCGTCACGCGTGCGATAAGGCTTTCGACGCGGCTGGACATCCAACGCGACGACCCGTTTACCGCTATCGAATGCAATATTGTCGATCAATGGAATGATCGGCGGAACGATCTCTTCGCGGCAGATCCGGGTTAGCTCTTCCTGCACCCATTCCGGGTTGGCGACTCCCTCGATACGCAACTGATCGTTGACACCGAAGATGATCGTCCCGCCGTTCGTGTTGGCGAGCGCGACAATTCCCTGCGTGATCTTTTCGGAGTTCGAAAGCCGTACCTTCAGCTCGAGATACGTGTCTTCGCCACCCCGGATCAGCCGCAAAAGTTCGGTGCGCGTCGTTGTCTGTGTTGATTGGGAAAGGAGATATTCGTCGTGAGAACGCTCGCCCTGTGTATCAAACCGTTGGCTGTGTCGGTACCTTCTTCGTGCCATTGCAAAGGGCGTGAGATTTTTGTCAAGACGGGTCACACCGGTTGCCCGCCCGAATGTTTTCAAACACGGAAAACACTGCTGGATTTGATCGTTCGATCAGGTTCTATTGAAACATCGAAAGTTGGAATTGTAAATAACGAGCCGGGATGTCAGACGGTTTACTTCTTCATACTATTTCCCGTTCCCTGTCGTTCCGTGCGTTCCGTGTCCTACCGTGCGTTCCGTGCGTTCATGCGTTCCGTGCGGTTCTGCGCGTTTCGTGTCGTTCTGTGTCGTTCGGTGCCGTTCTGTGGTTTCGTTGGAACCTAAACCACGGAATACACGGAACGCACCGAACGACACGGAAAGCACGGAACGGCGCCCGGCGCCCGAACGTACGGAAAGGGACTGAGTTAAAACTACGGACCGACAGAAGGCGTCGAATCGGAACGTGGACCGCGATACTCACAAGCGCGTAATTCGTAATTCCGTAATTCGTAATTCGGTAATGAATGAGCGACAGTTGTTTGACGAACGCAAAGCACCTTATTATTTAGTCGTTTGGACACCGAAACTATCACAGCGTACATCGGCATAGGATCGAATCTCGGCGACCGGGCGGGCAACCTGCTCCTCGCGGTTCGAGGACTAATGGAAGCAAGCTTCACCGTGACTAAGCTCTCCGGTGTTTACGAGACCGAACCGGTCGAGATCGAGAGTGACACCAACTTTCTGAACATGGTCGCAGAACTGCGTTGCGAAAGCATCACGCCCTCACAGATGATGGCCCGCATGCTTCGGATCGAATATTTGCTCGGGCGAAAAGATAAGTCGATGAGGAAGCCGCGCACCATCGACCTCGACCTTCTGTTCTATGATCACGAACATGTCGAGTCTGAGTTCCTCACGCTGCCTCACCCTCGGCTCCATCTGAGAAACTTCGTACTGGTTCCGATGTGCGAGATAGCACCCACATTCGTACACCCAATCTTTCAAAAAGACATAAAGACGCTGCTGGCGGAATCGGCGGACACATCCTCCGTCATACGCTGGAACCCCTCTTCTCACAACGGCTCGGGTCCGTTGCACACCCACTAGACTTGAATTAGCCAAAGGTCTATCCTTAAACCGATTTATGGCCTATCTAAAACCCGACAAGCCCGAAAAAGTCTATGTACCCGCCCTCCGCGCCGCCAAGGAAAAGGGCGAAAAGCTCGTTTGCCTGACGGCTTACGATTACCCGACCGCGCGGATCGTGGACGAGGCCGGCGTCGATATCATTCTCGTCGGCGACAGCATGGGCAACGTCATTCACGGCTATGGAAACACGATCCCGGTCACGCTCGACGAGATCTGCTCAGCGACGAAGGCGGTGAAACGCGGATCGAGTCGCGCTCTTATTGTCGCGGATATGCCGTACGGAAGCTTTCATACCGGGGACAACAAGGCTGTAAAAAACGCTCTGCGTCTGATGAAAGACGGCGGTGCAGAAGCCGTCAAGATCGAGGGCGGGCGTAACCGCGTCAAACTGGTAAAGCGCCTGGTCGATGAAGAGATCCCGGTCATGGCTCATGTTGGGTTAACTCCGCAATCCGTTCACAAGATGGGCGGTTATCGCGTGCAGGCAAAAACTGCCGATGCCGCGAAGATCCTTATCGAAGACGCAAAGATGCTCGAGGAGGCGGGCGCATTCTCTATCGTTCTCGAGCTTGTCCCCCGTGAGGTTGCCGAGATCGTAACAAACGAACTCTCCATCTCGACTGTCGGTATAGGAGCCGGCAGCGAATGTGACATCCAGGTGCTGGTGCTTCATGATCTGATCGGCTTCACATTTGGTCGCCAGCCGCGCTTTGTTCGACAATACGCAAATGTCAGCCAGGTGATAACCGACGCGATCACGAACTGGATGAACGACGTCAAATCCGGAGATTATCCGAGTGAGGCCGAATCCTACGGCCTTCCGAAAGAAGTAAAACTCGTCGAGCCGAAATCGGCAAAATCTTCCCGTTGATCTTATGGAGATCATCAACCGACGGCAGCGGATCGCTTCGATAGCCCGCAAGCTGCGACGTGAGAACAAGACGATCGCCTTTGTCCCAACAATGGGTGCGCTTCACGAAGGCCATCTCGCCCTTGTGAAGGAGGCACGTGCCTCCTCCGACGTCGTTATCGTTTCCATCTTCGTCAATCCTGTGCAATTCAACGACGACGGCGATCTCAAGCGCTATCCGCGCGACCTGACGGGCGATGCCGCCCTTCTCGCTGAATACGACGTCGACTACATTTTCGCCCCCGAGGAATCGGAGATGTACCCGAAAGGTTTTTCCACCTACGTGTACGTCGAGGGCGTTTCGGAAGGTCTCGAAGGAGCGTCACGTCCGGGTCACTTCCGCGGCGTAGCTACCGTCGTGGCCATCCTCTTCATCGCCGTCCGACCGGATCTTGCGTTCTTCGGCCAGAAGGACGCACAGCAGGTCGCTGTCATAAAGCGCATGACCGCAGACCTTGGATTCGAGACGGAGATCGTGATCGTACCGACCGTTCGTGAGGAATCAGGTCTAGCCCTCTCGTCTCGGAACCGAGTCCTGGGTCCGGAAGACCGGGAAAAGGCGTCGGTGATCTTTCATGGGTTGCGCGATGCAAAACTAGCTTTCAAGCAGGGCGAACGAAATGCCGCGAAACTGATCGAAATAGTGCAAAATCGCATCAACACCGAGCCACTTGCGACGGTCGATTACGTATCTGTAGTTGATGGCTCGACGCTCGATCCCATTGAAAAGATCGGTGAAACCGAGGCATTGATCGCCGCAGCCGTGCGTTTTGGAGATGTCAGGCTTATAGATAACGTAGTCCTGAATCGGGGGCAGTGATTGGCACCGAAAGTGCATCTAACCCTACTGAAATGCAACCGTTTGCGTTTCGAAAATTATGAGAACGATAAAAAGTTTTTTTGCGATGGCGGTCTTGATGTTAGGGTTGACGGTTCTTGCCTCGGCCCAGACCTCGCTGGTGTCGCTTGACGGTAGCCGTGTAGATGTTCAGGGTCAGCGTGGAAAGGTGGTTATACTTGCCCTCGGTGCTAGCTGGCTACCACTTTCTGGTAAACAGGCTGAGTACACTAACATGCTCGCGAAGCGTTATACAGGGAAGGACGTTGTGGTCTATTTTGTTGCTACCGATTCCGTAACGGAGAAATCGAAGAACTACGCTACAAATGCGGATATTGAAAAATTCGTGGCTGGCAATAAGCTGACGGTTTCGGTCCTCCGAGACCCGGACGGCGCTGCCACGCTTAAGAAGTTCAACGTGGACCAGCTTCCATCTTTTGTGATACTGGACAAACAGGGAAATATTTCGGGAGCCGGATACGGCGGCATCGATCCGAAGTTCGATATCACGGTACCGATCTCGAAAGCGGTGGATCGGCTACTGTAATTAATCATAAGTGGTGAATGGCGAGTGATGAATGCAAATCATCAATTGTCATTCACCATTCCTACTTCCCGATTTACAACTCCCGATTCACCACTTGTCATTCACTACTCACCATTTACTACTCACCATCTCATAAACGAGCCGAACCGGTAGTCCTACCACATTCCAATAATCCCCTTCGATCCCCTCTATAAACAAAGCCGCTTGTGCCTGGACGGCGTAGGCCCCAGCTTTATCGAGAGGATCGCCTTTCTCGACAAGAAAATCGATCTCAGCGTCGTTCATCGGCGCAAATTTCACACGGGTCCGTTCCATGCCGATGTCGGTGGATCCGTTTTGTGAGACGGCAATGCCGGTGAGCACCTCGTGCCAGTTTCCTGAAAGAAGCTTAAGCATTCGCCGTGCATCTGCTTCGTCCACCGGTTTACCGATAATGCGTTCGTCGATGACAACGGTGGTGTCAGCCGCCAGGATGATCTCCCCGGGGTGCTCACCTGCGACCGCCTGAGCCTTTTCATCTGCGAGCCGGCGCACGTAATCCGACGGCGATTCACCGTCGCGCTCGCTTTCGTCGATATCCGGGATCACTTTCGTAAATTCCCAGCCGACCGAATTCATTATTTCCGAGCGTCGGGGGCTCCCCGATGCGAGTATCAATTTAGGAAGATCGAGCATTAAAATTCGTGTACTTAGCAAATCGAAGTTGTGTCGTTTAAGATAATAACCAATGCTCGATCTCTTTCGCACTCTGCCCGGACTCCTCAAAGAAATTGAAGGTTCCGAAGAGCTCCGCACAGCTATGATCTTTGCGGCATGGCGAAGGATCGCGGGCGGCGGCCTCGCCGAGCACGCGGTACCGGTGAGACTCGAAGGGTCGACACTGGTGGTAGCGGTGGCCAACCTTATGTGGCAGAGGCAGCTGAAAGATCTTGCCGGCCAGATGCTGTTCAAATTGAACGGCGCTGTATCCGCACCGGTGGTGAGTTTTATTGAGTTTGAGATAGACGAAGCGCGGGTACGGGAAGCTTCGCAAACGGGGGTGGATGCGGACGAGTTTCGACGCGAAGCTGAGGGCGCCATCTCGCCCGATCTTGTGGAGGCAGCTGCGTCGATCGATGATGAGGAGTTGAGAAAGCAGTTTCTGATGGCGGCGGGGAGTTGTATTGTACGACGGGGTCGAGTTGGCTCAAGGTGAGAGTCCAAACCACAAGGGTCGCTTCTTGTTTAAGAGGGGCGGCAGCCGTTCGACTGACCGGTAGTAGTTCGGGCAGAATCTGATTCTTACAGAAACTATCACCCTCGCCCGCAAGCCTTGGCGCCCGCTCTTAAACAAGGGGGCGATCTTCGGAAGCTGCGTTCGAGAATATTTATGGACGTTAGAAAAGTTGCCACGCTTGCGCATCTTGAAATTACAGATGAGGAAGTTGCGCTGTACACACCGCAGATGGCGGAGATCGTGAAGTATGTCGAGCAGTTGAACGAGCTTGACACGACGGATGTCGAACCGATGCTTGGTGGATTGACCGCCGAGGGCGAGGCGACGAAAACAGATCGCGACGATGCGGTTCGCGAGTCACTGGGTCAGAAGGCGGCTCTCGAACAGGCTCCGTCCGCCGTTTCCGGACATTTTCAGGTGCCGAAGGTTTTGGGATAGCAGTTGGCAATTACGATACGTAGGTACTTGGGCCAAGGGCATGAACAATAGGGCGTTAGCAGCGGCACGGAGATCAATTGTCTCTGTCTTTTTCGTTGTTGGCTTCGGCATCGTATCTGCTTGTAGTATCCCGAGTCTTGAGGCACCGGAGTGCGATCAGGCACGCGATGTGGTTCGCGAGTTTTATTCTTTGCATTTCGGAAACGAACAGGCCTTCGTCGCGGAGGAGCTTGAAAAGCGAAAACCATATCTCACGCCGGCATTCTTCGAGAGGATACGATCGACGACTCCGGCCATAGACCCGTTCACTCTAACAAGCGATACGCCAAAGGCGTTTCGTGCGGGTGAGTGCCGGGTCATCGAGCCGGGACGCCGAGTCGCGTTCGAGCTGCTGCTGTTTTGGAAGACGGATACTCGAACCGAGCAGAAGGCGATCGAAGTTGAGGCGGAAAATCAGAACGGCGGATGGTTGGTTGACCGTGTGCAGAGTTCGCAGACGATTTCGAATGACAGATAAGATCAAAACAATTTTAGACAACGCCGAACGGCTGAACCCGGAATTGAATTCGTTCCTCTCGATCGAGCGCGGGTACGCGACAGAACGGGCGTCGCAGATCGAAAAGAGCGCGGGAGATGTACCTCTTCGCGGACTCGCCATCGCCATCAAAGACAACATCTGCACGAAGGGTCTGCAGACGACCTGCGGCTCGCGGATCCTTTACAACTACCGCGCTCAATACGACGCGACCGCGATCAAACGACTCAACGAGGCCGGTGCGATCGTTGTCGGAAAAACGAACATGGACGAGTTCGCGATGGGATCGTCGAATGAAAGCTCGGCTTTCGGACCGGCACGAAATCCGTGGGACACCACGCGCGTTCCGGGTGGAAGCTCCGGCGGATCAGCAGTCGCGGTTGCGTCCGGAGTCGTTCGTGCCGCTTTGGGTTCCGAAACAGGCGGATCTGTGCGCCAGCCCGCTTCGCTGTGCGGTATCGTCGGACTAAAGCCGACGTACGGCCGTATTTCACGCTTCGGTCTGGTAGCGTTTGCGTCGTCCCTGGACAATATCGGTATTTTCGGCCGGACGGTGGAAGATGTTGCCGACGTCCTCGGTGTCATCGCCGGTCGCGACGAGATGGATTCGACGTCTGCCGATGTCCCGGTTCCGAATTACGCAGCCACACTCGGTGATGAGATTCGCGGAAAGAAGATCGGTGTTCCGCGTGAGCTTTTCGGTGAAGGACTCCAGGATGAGGTCCGTGACGCCGTCGAGGGGTCGATCGATAACTTCCGAACGCTCGGCGCAGAGATCGTCGATGTGGAGCTTCCCTACGCGAAATACGGCATAGCGGTCTACTACATCATCGCGACAGCGGAAGCATCATCGAACCTTGCGCGCTACGACGGCGTTCGCTACGGCTTTCGCGCGGAAGAGGCGACTGCTCTCCGGCAGATGTATTTCAAAACTCGTGAAGAAGGTTTCGGTGCTGAAGTAAAGCGGCGCATCATGCTCGGGACTTACGTTCTTTCGAGTGGTTACTACGACGCGTACTATTCGAAGGCACAGAAGGTTCGAGCACTTGTGAAGCGTGATTACGAAAAGGCGTTTGCAAACTGCGATGCGATATTGACGCCGACATCGCCGTCCGTCGCGTTCAAGATCGGTGAGAAATCTGAGGATCCGCTCGCGATGTACCTGAACGACGTCTATACGGTCTCCGCGAACCTTGCCGGGACGCCGGCGATCAGTGTCCCGTGCGGATTGTCCAGCGACGGGCTTCCGATAGGAACTCAGCTGATAGGTAATTTCTGGTCGGAAGGTTTGCTCTTGAATCTCGCCCGAGTCTACGAGGACTCGCACCCGCTTGGAGCGCTGCCGAAATTCCACACGGAAAAGCTGAACGGTGAATGAGGGCATTATCACTCACCGTTCTTACTTCAGAGTTCGCACTTATTTCGTAATACCGACCTGCGTCAGAGCGTACGCATAGTCGAACGCGACCTCTTTCAGGCGGTCATATCGACCTGACGATCCCCCATGTCCTGCACCCATGTTCGTTTTGAGCAGGATGATGTTGCTGTCGGTCTTCATCTCGCGCAGCTTAGCAGCCCACTTCGCGCCCTCCCAATACGGCACCTGGCTGTCATTCAGCGAGATCTCGATCAGCATGTTCGGATAGTTCTGCGCCTTAACGTTGTCATACGGCGAATAGGTGTACATGTAATCCCATGCTTTCTTGTCGTCGCGCGGATTGCCCCACTCGATCCATTCGCCGGTCGTCAGCGGCAGCGTGTCGTCGATCATCGTGTTCATGACGTCGACAAACGGGACCTGTGCGATCGCGGCTTTGAAGAGCTCGGGTGCTTGGTTCACGACCGCTCCCATCAGCAAACCGCCCGCGGAGCCACCCTGAATTACGAGGCGGTCACTGCTTGTGTATTTGTTTGCGATCAGCCATTTTGCCGAATCGACGAAGTCGTTAAAGGTGTTCACCTTCTTGAACATCCTTCCTTCCTGACGCCATTTTTCTCCAAGCTCCGATCCGCCTCGGATATGTGCGATCGCATAGATCATCCCGCGGTCGACGAGAGAAAACCGTGCCGTCGAGAAGCCGGGTGTCATCGACGCACCGTACGAACCGTACGCATAGAGCAGCATCGGAGCTTTCCCGTCGAGCTTCGTTCCCTTTTTCATCACTAGCGAGATCGGAACCTTTGCGCCATCACGCGACGTCGCCCAGACGCGGGTCGTCTCGTACTGCGATTTGTCGTGACCGCTCGGGATCTCCTGCTGTTTCACCAGCTCGCTCTTGCGTGTGCGGAAGTCGAATTCGTAGGTTGAGTTCGGCGTGATCATCGACGCGTAGTTGTAGCGCACGAACGGCATGTCGTACTCGGCATTGCTCGTCAACCCCATCGTATAGACCGTCTCCGGCGTTTCGATGCGGACGGGCGCACGTCGCGTCTTCGTATCCATCACACGAATATATTCGAGACCGTTCTCGAGCTCGGATACGACGGCGTAGCCCTTAAAAAAACTAATGTCCTCGACTTTTATCGCCGGGTTGTGCGGGATGAAATCCTTCCAGTTCTTTTCGCTTGGATCGTCGAGCGTGGCCCGAACGACCTTGAAATTCTCTGCGTCCTTGTTTGTCGTGATAAAGAACTCGCCGTTGTCGAATGTCGCGGAGTACTCGAGATTTTCGCGACGCGGCGTGATCACTTTCCAATCACCGGTCGGATCATCGGCGGGAAGATAACGGACCTCGTTCATTGTCGCGGCACCCGAGTTGATAAAGAACATCTTCTTGTCGCGCGAGCGACCGATGCCCGTGGAGAACAGCACGTCCTTCTCCTCATAGACGAGATCGTCAGGCCCGGTGGAACCCACCGTATGCCGGAAGATCTTATCGTTGCGCTTCGAGACCGGATCTTCCTGCGAATAAAAAAGGTACTTGCCGTCGGGCGACCATTCCGTCGATGTCACACGCTCGATCCTGTCCTCGAGAATCTTGCCGGTACGCAGGTCCTTGAACTGAAGCGTGTACTGCCGGTAGCCCGTGGTGTCGGTCGAGAACGCCAATATGTTTCCGTCATCGCTCGGCTCGAAAGCCCCGATGGCGAAGTACTTGAAGCCCTTCGCCATTTCGTTTTGATCGAGAAGGAGCTCTGCATCCTTACCGTCGCGCGTCTTGCTGCGGAAATAGGTCGGATACTGTTTCCCTTCCTCGGTCTTGTTGAAATACCAGTAGTTGCCCATCTTCACGGGCACGCTAAGATCGGTCTGCTTGATGCGTCCCAGCATTTCTTTGTACAGCGCATCGACGAAGCCTTTATGCTGTCCCATATGCGCTTCGGTGTAGGCATTTTCAGCCTCGAGATATTTGATGATCTCGGGGTTCTTGTCCTTGTTGCGGTCACGTAACCACGCATAATTGTCGGTGATCTCGTAGCCGTGGATCTTCATGACCTTTGGTTCTTTCTTCGCGACGGGCGGTTTGATGGTTTCTTGGGCGATACTCATAGTCGTCGACATAATGATGGCAATAAAGGCCGAGGCAAGGCAAAGCGTTCGTTTCATCGTGCTGGACTCCTTAGCTTGTAGGTAGAACTTGTTCTTTGTACGCAATATCTTAGATGCCGGTTTCTGATTCGGCAATTATCGAGCGATTCCGGTTTCCTTATTTCGCATCCTCTTCGTCCTCCACAACTCTTTTTCGTGTGGTTCGTGTGATTAGTGGTTATGACTTATTTGAAACCACGAAACACACCAACCACACGAAAATCACACAAACGCGAAACTGTTGGCGCAACCACAGAAATACACGGAACACGCGGAATCACATTTCTCGACTACGAGCTACGGGTCAGGATGAAATCAGCGATCCGTACCAACAGCTCGGCAGGCCGGTTCAATCGACCTATCGCCTCGACGACTTCCGAATGAACCTTCTCAGCAAGACGATTCGTCTCGTCTATTCCGCGGAGAGACGGAAACGTCGCCTTCGATGACGCAATATCTTTCCCCGCGGTCTTTCCGAGTTCCTCCGTGGTTTGCGTCACATCAAGCAGATCATCTTTGATCTGGAAAAGTAGCCCCAGACGCTCGGAAAACTCGGACACCGTACGTAGCTCCTCGCTGTCGGCCCCGCCGATCATGGCACCGGCCTCCGCAGAGAAACCGATAAGAGCACCCGTCTTGTTTCGATGAATGTTGACGAGCTCTTCGCTGGAGATCGATCTTCCTTCCGCAGCTAGATCGAGCTGCTGTCCAAC
>DASUSJ010000125.1:0-9094 GCA_036375155.1 Pyrinomonadaceae bacterium | reverse complement strand
GCTCATCGCGTAAAAGCGCGGATCGTGGCCGAGGCCGCGAACGGTCCGGTCACACCCGGCGCCGACCGCGTGCTTTTCGAGAACGGCATCTTTAATATCCCCGACATACTCGCGAATGCAGGCGGAGTGACCGTTTCGTATTTCGAATGGGTGCAGGACCAGTACGGCTTCTTCTGGTCGGACAAAGAGGTCAATCGCTATCTCGAAAAGATAATGGTCAAGGCCTTTCGCGAGGTGCGCGAACAGGCCCGGAAATACAAAACCCACATGCGCACCGGCGCCTACTGTCTCGCGGTGGACCGTGTCGCCAAAGCAACCAGCGTTCGCGGCATCTTTCCCTAACTCATTTTGGATTTTAGATTTTGGATTTTGGATTAAAGGCAGTAACCAGGCGTTCTACGGCTTTGGGGGTGTTCCCCTGGTGACGCCCTCCTTTCGCAGATATTCATCCAAAGGTTCCAAACCGAGCTTAGCCCGGCGTTTGTCAACATTGGCTTCGTCTTCAATGGGCTGCGGAACCACCTCACCCTTTTCGTTTCGTGTCGTCATCGTCCCGTACAGCTGCTTCTTGCCCTCATAAAGCAGCACCCGATCAGTTAAAGATACGAGATGGGTGTTTTCGACTTCGCCCGTCGGCAGCTTGCTCATCAGATCGACGCTAAGTCTTTGAAAAGCCACATCGGGGGCACCCGTTGCCGGATCTTTCACGGCGTGGGCTATGAGCAAATAGGCAGCCCTTTCGCCATCGGCACCTACCAAGCTCCTTCCGGGCCAGCCGTACTTCGCGACGATCTCCTTCAAGCGGAGGGTCCTTTTAGCATCGCTCTGTATCATTCGACTACTGATCGCCAAACTCGCCGCCTTTAATGCCGGATCGCTATTTAGCTTTTCATTCGCTGTCTTATTGTCGACCATCAGACCATGTTCCCTACGGTGCTTGTTGTATTCCCGGCGAATGTCCTGGTCCTCCTTGACCATGTGCACCAGCTCTTTGCGCAGCTCGGGTTCCTTTTCATCGCCGACTTGTTGTACGGGGGATTGTGCGGGCGATGTCACTGCACTAAAGAACGCCACAAGTATTACGAGTCTAAATCTTCCCGTCATATAGCCTCCCATCCATTTACCATCGAAGTTTGATCGAACCGTCATAAAGTTAACGCCGGGTTAAGCGGATTGTTCCCCAGATCGATTGGGGATTTGGGATTGCGGATTTCGCATTGAAGCGCCCGCAGACGCCGGTGGCACTGACTTGGTCTACCACCCCGGATAGCAAAGCCTCGCGACAAAGCCCCATTCCATTTTAGATTTTGGATTTTGGATTGGAAGAACCCGGTCGCTACCGCTCCCGGTTCTGACAGCCCCATTTTGGATTTTAGATTTTGGATTTTGGATTTACGATACCAAAGTGATCAGTGGCGGTATAGGTTATAATCCCGTCTGTTCTTGACGAGCCGAATGAAGCAATGCCCGACATGCAAACGGTCCTACGGCGACGGGACGCTGAACTTCTGTCTCGATGACGGCTCGCCTCTCGCGTCGTTCGATTCGTTCGACGATCTCCCGACGGCGATCCTTCCAGGGGCCGACGAGGGTACACAGCAGGACATCCGCTTTTGCACCACCGCCGACGGCGTCGGTATCGCATATTCGGTGATCGGATCCGGGCCGATGCTTGTGCGCGTGCTCGGCCACTTCACCCATCTCGAGAAGGAATGGGAATGGCCCGATCTGCGGTATTTCTGGGAGCGCCTCGCCGAGCGCTTTACGGTGGTCCGTTACGACGGGCGCGGGATCGGTCTATCGAACCGATGGGATGACGACTTTACCGAGGAGACCCGGCAGATGGATCTTGATGCGGTGCTCAAGAGCGTCGGCGGCGACGGCGCTATTCTGCTCGGCATCTCGGAGGGCGGCTGGACGTCGGCGATATACGCGGTAGACCACCCCGAGCGGGTCAGTCACCTTGTGTTCTACGGCGCGTACGCACGAGGCGCGCAGGCTCGCCCGGGATATGATCCTGAAGAAGACGCGGCACTGCTCACGTTGATCCGCAAAGGTTGGGGGCGTGACACGCCGGCATTCCGTCAGGTTTTCACGAGCAGCTTCTTCACGCTGGACGCTGATCCGAAACTGATCGCGCACTTCAACGAACTCCAGCGGGCCGCTGCCGATCCCGAAACGGCTGCTCGTTATTGGAAGTCGATACATGAGCGCGGCGACGGACGCGATATCTTCAGCAAGGTAAACGTTCCAACGTTGGTCGTGCACGGGCAGGACGATCTTGCGGTAAGTGCCGATGAGGGGAGATGGATCGCATCGACCGTTCGGGGCGCTCATCTCGTCCTGCTCCCGACCGGCACACACTACTTTCCAACCAGCCCTGAAGTCGTAAATAAAGTTGTGGGCGCGATTGAACGGTTTGTCGACGGATAAGACAGCCCAATTTTGGATTTTTGATTTTGGATTGAAGAACGGCGGCCGTTCGCGGTCGGAGGTTCGCTTTAGTAGTAGGTGATCGTGCGAATTTCCGTTTGCTGAAAATCCTTTTGACCGCCACCGTATTGACCTGCCTTCCCGGTGACCGTCGCGCGGGTCCAGTTGCCTTGTGCGTCGAACGCGTCGTATTTGTACCTGTAGACACTGGTACCGTACGCGCCGTCCGGATCCGGGCGACTCTTTTCGATCAGGTAACCGTCCTTGTCGTACTTTGCGATCGTCCGGCTGTTCGCCTTACCCGATCGGTCGTAGGTTGTGCTTTCGACGGTGTCGCCGTTGTACGAGAAAACTTCCCGCGAGAGAAGAACTCCATTATTGCGATACAGAAGTTTTTCAACGAGCCGCCGGGCGTCGTCGTGCTTGAACACTTCGCTGTACTCAAAGCGCGTATCGGCAGGAGGCTCGGGCGTGGCCAGTTTCCTTAGGGGCGGGGCCGGCGGGTCGTAGCCGTATGAGATGTAGGAGCCTTTTGAAATTCGTTTACCATCCAGGTAGCCAAATACGCGAATAGTCCAGGGATTTCCCTCAAAGTTGTACGACACCATTTTCGTCAGACCACCCGACTCATCATAAAAGGACTCGCGAGTAAGTCTCGGCGTCGCACTGTCCGACTCCAGCACCGCATAAGTGATACTCCGAACTCTGCCTTTCAGGCGCTCATCCTCGACATCGGTCTTCGCCTTCGGAACCCGCGGACTTTGCGGAAGAGAGGCCGGCGTCGCTTTTTCGATTCGCTCAAGAGCTTCCGCTCGGGTGAGAACTTGTGCGAAACCGAAAGTCGGCACGATCAGGAGGATAAGAAACGGAAGCAATGTCTTCATAAGCGGGATTTGATGGTTCGATTATCTTATAGGTTTGCCTGACGCGAACTGGATTTTGGATTGAAGACACTCGCTACTTCGACGGAGCGTCTTTCACCTTTACGACAGCGTCGGTGACGTAGATCCTCATGATCAGCAGCCTTGATTTATTCGGGTTCGGCGCAATTGATGTACTCGAACGAGTGGATCCGCGGGATTTTGGATTTTAGATTTTGGATTTTGGATTGTGTGCACTTTGGCCGCTGGCGTGTACATCTCCATGACTAAGCCAATATTGCCAGCGACTTGGTCTTACCCCGGCGCCGATTCGGCCGGCGGCGGAGTAGAGATACATAAACCGGAGCCGTCCGAGTGTGTTGTTGCCATCCCGCGGTTTCACTTCGTCGAGGTATTTCGACGTGAGCTTCTCGGCGGTGTCGAAGTCTTCGGTTTCGAGCGCCTAGTAGATCGGCATCCATTGTTCATCGGTCAGCGACTCCGTCGGCTGCGGCGATTGAGCGAACGCGAAGGGCGCCAGGAAAAAAAGAAAGAGAATGGTGAGGATGAGGGCTTCATAGGTAGATGATAGAGGAAAGCCGCGATGACGTTCAATGGGGAACTCCACAGTACCTCCTCGATGCGGAACTTATTGTGACCGTTATGATCCAAACGATCGGGACTCGATCTTTCGCATGAGCCCCCGGCTTTTTTGGTGGTATATAATTCGGGAAATTCATGGTACTCAAATCGAAACGACCTCTCTCTGTATGGATCGCCCAAATAATTCTTGGAATCTACGGCCTTGGTTTTGCATTGATAATTCTCTGGGGACTATATAAAGGGTTAACTGAAGGCATTCGGAATCCGGAATTATTCGTCATGACGAATCTCGGCGGCCTCTCGCTTGTAGTGGTGTCTTTAGGCGGCCTTTGGGGTATGGCGATCCGCAAACCGTGGGGACGTTGGCTAGGTGTCGCCGGATTGTCGGTCCTTTTGATCGGGACAGCGATCACGCAGACTTCGCGACGGCTCGCGGACACCGGGTCGAGTTTTGTTTCCATCCGTTTCTTGCTCTCCGTTCTTGTAGTAGTTGGAATGGCATTCCTCGTGTATAAGGTTGCGGCTGGTGACGCTGCGGATGCGTTCTTTGAAGGGAAATCAACCGAAGGGCGCAACAGGGATCCTGACAGTTGACACATGTGGTTGTGGTCGACTTCGTTCGGTTGTGACGAATGGTCTGCCTCCCGCT
Source organism: Pyrinomonadaceae bacterium (assembly GCA_036375155.1). Classification (GTDB taxonomy): domain Bacteria; phylum Acidobacteriota; class Blastocatellia; order Pyrinomonadales; family Pyrinomonadaceae; genus OLB17. The sequence goes on along the minus strand of DASUSJ010000125.1, from coordinate 4,549 downwards.
ACGCGGGCTTCGATCTTTTTCTTGTCCTTACCCCAGGCTGCCGGCCTTCGGCCTCTGCCTGTGGCTAGCTTCTGTCGGCCGCTACGCGGCCGAAGATTGGACCCGTAGTTTCAGATGCGCGTGGGTCCGCGAGAATCCCGCCAGTGCCCCTTCATATCCGCGACATCCGCGAGAGTCCGCGGCAAAAAAGATGAGGCGGACCGAAGTCCGCCCCAATGGAAAGTCCAAAATCTAAAATGGGATTACATTCCCATTCCCATGCCGCCCATGCCGCCGCCCATGCCGCCCATGCCGCCTTCGGCTTTTTCGTCCTGGACGTCTGCGATCATGGCTTCGGTGGTGAGCATCAGACCTGCGATCGAGGCTGCGTTCTGCAGGGCAGTGCGCGTTACTTTCGCGGGGTCGATGACACCGGCTGCGACGAGGTCTTCGAAGTTCTCGGTAGCGGCGTTGAAGCCGTACGAGTCTTTGCCTTCGGCGACTTTGCCGACGATGACCGCACCTTCTTTACCGGCGTTGGCAGCGATCTGGCGAAGCGGCTCTTCCAGAGCACGGCGGACGATGTTCACGCCGATCTGCTCGTCGTGATCATCTTCGCTTGCCGTGAAGTTGTCGAGCACCTTAGCGGCACGAACGAGAGCTACGCCGCCGCCGGCGACGATCCCTTCTTCGACCGCAGCACGCGTTGCGTGCATGGCGTCTTCAACGCGGGCCTTCTTCTCTTTCATTTCAGTCTCGGTCGCGGCACCGACTTTGATCACTGCGACTCCGCCGACGAGCTTCGCAAGACGCTCCTGAAGTTTTTCGCGATCGTAGTCCGAGGTGGTTTCCTCGATCTGCGTGCGGATCTGCTTGACGCGTCCGTCGATCGCTTCACCGGAACCGGCACCTTCGACGATGGTCGTGTTCTCTTTGTCGATGGTGACTTTCTTAGCTTTGCCGAGATCTTCGACGGCGATGCCTTCGAGCTTGATGCCGAGGTCTTCGCTGATTACCTTACCGCCCGTGAGCGTCGCGATGTCTTCGAGCATTGCCTTGCGGCGATCGCCGAAGCCAGGCGCCTTAACAGCAGCGACGTTCAATGTTCCGCGGAGCTTGTTGACGACGAGCGTCGCGAGAGCTTCACCTTCGACGTCTTCCGCGATGATGAGCAGCGGACGGCCCTGCTTTGCAACCTGCTCGAGGATCGGGAGCAGATCGCGCATGTTCGAGATCTTTTTCTCGTTGATCAGGATGAGCGGCTCGTCGAGAACTGCTTCCATTCTGTCGGGATCCGTGACGAAGTAGGGCGAGAGATAGCCTCGGTCGAACTGCATACCTTCAACAACTTCGAGAAGGGTATCCATCGTCTTCGACTCTTCAACGGTGATGACGCCGTCCTTGCCGACCTTGTCCATCGCTTCGGCGATGATCGTGCCGATCGTCTTGTCGCCATTAGCTGAAACCGTTCCAACCTGAGCGATCGCGTCGCCCGAAACCGGCTGCGAAAGATTTTCGATCTCTTTAACGACTTCCGTCACCGCCTTTTCGATGCCTCGCTTCAGAGCCATCGGGTTTGCACCCGCAGCAACCGTGCGGACGCCTTCCTTGAAGATCGCCTGTGCGAGAACGGTCGCGGTGGTCGTACCGTCACCGGCGACGTCGCTGGTCTTGCTGGCGACTTCGCGGACCATCTGCGCGCCCATGTTCTCGAGCGTGTCCTTCAATTCAATTTCCTTTGCGACGGTGACGCCGTCCTTGGTGATCGTGGGCGATCCGAATTTCTTGTCGATGACGACGTTGCGGCCCTTAGGACCGAGCGTGACTTTTACTGCATCAGCGAGCTGATTGACGCCGCGAAGAATTGCGGCACGTGAATCTTCTCCGTGAACTACTTGTTTGGCCATTGTGTGTTATCTCCTGAATCTTCGTTGAAATCTTTGTTTGAGCAATTAGCAGTTAGCAATTAGCAATTAGTAAAAGGGTGCCATGAGGCGCTCCGGCTAGTTGCTAGATACTAGTTGCTAGTTACTTCGCGGCTTCGCCGGCGCGCTGGATGATCCCGAGGATCTCGTCTTCCCGCATGATGATGAACTCTTCACCATCGAGCTTGATCTCGGATCCGCTGTACTTGCCGAACAGAACGCGGTCGCCTGCTTTCACGTCGAGTGTCTGACGTGTGCCGTCTTCTTTATACTTGCCTTCGCCCACTGCGATAACTTCACCTTCCTGCGGCTTTTCTTTAGCGGTGTCCGGGATGAAAAGACCGCCGGCTGTCTGATTCGTGTTCTCTTCGATCCGACGAATGATCACACGGTCATGCAATGGTTTAATGTTTGTTGCCATAATCGTTACTCCTTTTTGATATGAAAATAAAAGACTAAAATTACACCTTGGATGAGTAGATCCTAGCACTCCTTTTCCAAGAGTGCTAATTTACAAAACACGGTTTTTCGTGTCAAGTGTAAAAATGGGCGTGGCAGAAAATATGAGTCAGGTGTTGTCAGATCTGAATCGTTACGCTGCTTTCGTGCGTTCTGAGTATTTGGTGGTTCAGCGGATTAAATAAAAAGCTTCAGAGCCTCCCGAACAGACTCCACACGGACAACCCACGAATAAGAGGACACTGAAAGAAGGCAGACGAGATACTAAACTCTAAATCAAAATGAAGTTATCCGAACTAAACATCTATCCCGTTAAATCTCTAAAGGGGATCTCACTCGCTTCGGCGGTTGTGGAGGATCGAGGGCTGCAATTCGACAGGCGTTGGATGATCGTCGATGAGAATAGGCAGTTCATCACGCAGAGGGAAGTGCCGCGGATGGCGACGATATCGATGAGCGTCGGCACGGGCGGGTTGACTGCATCGGCCAACGGCAACGGGACGATCAATATATCAAGGGAGCCAAACACCGCCGAGACGGCAACGGTTCAAATCTGGAGCGCGACGGTGACGGCCGAATTCTATCCGGATGAGGTAAACCGTTGGTTCTCTGAGGCATTGGGCACGAATTGCCGCCTCGTCCTAATGCCCGAGACGACCAGGCGGGCGGTGAATCCGCAGTACGCGGTCCGGAAGTTCGTTGATACCGTGAGCTTCGCTGACGGGTACCCGTTCCTGCTCATCGGAGCAGCCTCGCTTGACGATCTTAACTCACGGTTGGATCAGTCGGTGCCGATGAACCGTTTCAGGCCGAATTTTGTCGTCGAGGGGTCCGAGCCGTTTGAAGAAGACAAATGGAAGCGGATTCGGATCGGACAGACTGAGTTCCACGTTGTAAAGCCGAGCGAGCGGTGCGTTATGACAACGATCGATCAGACGGCCGGGGAAAAGACCGGGAAGGAACCGCTCGCCACTCTTTCGTCATACAGAAACCGTAACGGCAAAGTTCTCTTCGGTCAGAACCTGATCGCTGAATCGTCGGGAGGGATCTTGTCGGTCGGTGATGAGGTCAAGGTCATTTCTTAGTTAAGGTTCGTGTCAGCGCGGTGTGGCAGTGGCAGCGGACAGTGGACAGTGCCTTACCTTTCGTGCGTTCCGTGTATTCCGTGGTTCGGCTTTAAGTGCTGACGCAAAGGCCTTTTCTGTCGCCAGGCCATTACCTCTAAATACACAACCACACAAAGCCCGCACGAAGCATTGACGACCCCTGACCAGCGAACCCTGCAGCGCGTAGATTCCCGGTTATCAATTTTGTTTTCGTTTACGCCGCGATGCCGGTTGGGATTTCTTTTTCTTTATGGTCCGTTTCTTTGGTGACGGCTTTGGTGTCGGTTTTCCGCTGTAGCTGGCGACGCGTTTTGAGAGTGTATTGCGATGGATACCCAGAGCGGCCGCCGTTTTGGAAAGGTGATCGGCATTCCGCTCGAGCGCCTTTTGTATGTAGATCTTTTCGAATTCGGAAACGGCCTCATCGAGCAGAATGCGACCGTCGAGCATTTCTCCGATCAGTGATTCCATTTGCTGTCGCATATGTTCCGATCGCGCCCTGGATGAACTAGCTATCGGGCAGCTCCTGTCCTGTTAAAAGTCGGTAAGCCTCGACGTAACGTGCGGTCGTGGCGGCCGCGATCTCCGGCGGCAGCGGCGGAGCGGGAGGTTGTTTGTTCCAATCGAGGGTCTCAAGATACTCGCGAACAAACTGCTTGTCAAACGAAGGCTGAGCATGCCCCGGCTCATACCGCTCAGCCGACCAGAATCGCGAAGAATCTGGCGTGAGGACTTCATCGATCAGCAGAATATTACCGTCTTCGTCAGTGCCGAATTCGAATTTCGTATCGGCGATCAGGATGCCCCGAGTCGCCGCGTATTCGCTCGCATGTTTGTAGATCGAAAGAGAAGTGTTCCGCAGATAGTTGGCCGCAGCTTCACCGACAATTTCAGCAAATTGCTTTTCGGTGATGTTCTCATCGTGCCCGGATGCCGCCTTCGTGGCCGGCGTGAAGAGCGCTTCCGGGAGCTTATCGCATTGCTTCAATCCCGCCGGAAGCTTGTGGCCGCAGATAGAGCCGGTCGCCTGATAATCTTTCCAGCCTGAACCTTCGAGATAGCCCCGGACGACGCACTCGA